>JACZSY010000127.1 GCA_022573975.1 SAR324 cluster bacterium
CCCCCCCTCCATCCCCAGTCAACAAGCCAACGATTTCCCCCCATGGCTGCTCCATCCGCCTCGCTGGCAGCCCGAGCAGTTCCGCGGCGGTTTTCCCGAAGGCGGGATAGACCTGGGCGGTCAAGCCTCGCACCTTGTCCAGCACCTCCTCCTCGCTGAAGGGCCGGTCCGGTCCGCCCCTGGCGCTGAGGCATTCTCCGCCGAGGGTGCTCCCGTCTTCCATTTCCAGGGTCACGCGGGCCGGCCGGTCGTTGGGCGGGGGCATTTCGGGCAGATAGGGCCGCATTTCCACCTTTTCCCGCAACTTCGCGATGGCGGGCAGGGTGAGGGATTCCGCCGTGAACGCATCGGCCCCCGCGTGGCCGTAGGTCAGCGTGGCCGCGACGATCTGGGGAATCGAGAATTTGGCGGCGAGGGTGGTGGCCGGGTGGTAGTTGTCCAGGGACATGCCGTGGGGATGGGTTTCCACCACCACCTTGCGCAGCGGAATCTGTCCGGGCGTGAGGCGGCCTTCGCGCATCACCGACAAGGCCGCCTCCACCGTGGAATGGGAATACTGGCAGCAGGCGTGCATCTTGTGATACCCGGAGCGCACGGCCCAGTCGTCTCCCAGGCCCTCCGTGAGCGCCTCGGGAGCGGGGCTTCCGTTCAGCGCGATGGTGTACACGTCGTGCAGCGAGCCGGGCAGACCGCCGATGCCGCAGGCGGCGAAATCCACGCAGCGCATGCCGTTCCAGGCGCCCAATCCCGTCCACACGTTGCGCACCAGGGCGCCTTGCACCGCGTGGTTGAATGGCCCTGGGGAGACCATGGTGGCCGCGCTGGTGACGGCGTCCATCAACAGCCGCGCGTCCAGCTTCCGGGCCAATCCCACCGAGGCCGCGCTGCCCAGGGCGGCGAAGGTGGCATGGGGATGGTGCACCAGGGGCGTGGAAAAGGTCCAACACCTTGCCACGCGGGTGGTGAATTCATAGCTCACCACGGCGCAGCGCAGCATCTCGGCGAGGGAAAGACCTTCCGCTTCGGCCTCCGCCAGCAGGGCCGGCAGGGTGCACAGCGCGGCATGGCAAACCGCCTTGCGATAGCCGCCATCCAGTTCCGTCCAGTCCGCGGCCACCCCATTGGCCACCGCGGCTGCGTAGCGGTCCGCCAGCGGCCTGCCCCCCCGGAACACCGTGGCTTCCGGCGCGCCCGATCCGGCCAGCATCCGGTCATGCACTTTCACCACCTCGGGCTCCTCCCGCGCGGCCACCACGGCCGAAAGGTCGTCGCAGACCATCAGCATGGCCTTGCGCAACACGTCGCCGGGAATGTGCTCCAGCCGCACCACCGCGGCCCATTGGCACAACCCCCGCAACCCGGCTTCCACCCGTTCTCTTACCTCGTTTTTTCCCTTGTTTTTTCCCTCGCTCATCAGGTCTTTCCTCTTCCCTGGCCGGACTCTTCGCGTTCCGGCGATTGTATTTCCGCCGGGTCAACCGGCCCAAACCACCGGCCGGCTTATTTGGCGCCCTGGCTATTTTGGTGACGCGTATTTTTTTTCCAGCGCGTCGTACACGGGTTTCGCCACCAGCCGCTGCCGCTCGGCAAAGGTTGCGATCTTCTCCATCACGCCCTCGATGGACCCCTCCGCCCGCAGGTGGCGCAACACATCCCCCGCGCCCTGAATGGCCCCTTGCAGGGCGGCGTTGGCGTAGAGCACCATTGCGTAACCCATTTCCCGCAGTTCGGGCAGCGGCGCCAGGGGGGTCTTGCCGCCGATCACCATGTTGACCACCTGGGGGCAGGCCAGCCGGCGGGGGATGTCACGGAGCTCCTCCATTCCCTGGGGCGCCTCCACGAAGGTCACGTCGGCTCCCGCCTCCCGATATCGCTGGGCGCGTTCGATGGCCTCCTCGAAGCCATCGACGGCCCGGGCGTCCGTGCGGGCGATGATCACGAAATCGGCATCCCGCCGGGCATCGGCGGCGGCCCGCACCTTTTGCACCATTTCCTCCGCTGGAATCACCTCCTTGCCCTCGAAATGACCGCAGCGTTTGGGGAAGACCTGGTCCTCGATCTGGATGCCATTGGCCCCCCGTTGCTCCAGCAGCCGCACCGTGCGGATCACGTTGAGGGGATTTCCGAAGCCGGTGTCCGCGTCCACGATCAGCGGCAGGGAAACCGCCTCGCGAATGGCCGTCACATGCTCCGCCAGTTCGGTGAGGGTGGT
Source organism: SAR324 cluster bacterium (assembly GCA_022573975.1). Lineage (GTDB taxonomy): Bacteria > SAR324 > SAR324 > SAR324 > JACQKK01 > JACZSY01. Next base: position 2,213 of record JACZSY010000127.1, read on the forward strand.
CAGTCCAATGTCCGGCACGCCCAGGTAGGCGTTGGCCAGCCCGGCGCCGGTGACATACACCGCCTCGAAGCCGGCATCCTCCACCATCCGGGCCAGCAGCGCATTGGGCACGCCGGGCACCAGCAGGGCGTCCTTGCGCTCCAGGCGACGCTTCAGGGCCGTGCAAAGAGAAGTTGAGGAAACGGGATCGTTCATGGGCAGGGGCTTCCCAAATTCGCGGGTGATCGGTGCGCCAGGCAATGAAAATCTACGGGGATCGAAAAGGGGAGTCAATCGGCGGCCGCGGGCCAAGCCGGTGTGAACATTCCAAACCGGACCATTTCAATACGGACAATTTCAATAGGGTGGACAGTCCCGATCCGGTAGTGGGTCAGTTTGAAAAGATAAATTGCCTATTCCCTTGGCTCCGCAATAATGTTTATTTTTAGCGCTCAGGTTTGAGGAGTTTCCACGCGGCACCTCACCCCGCCCCGGCCACAAACATCGTGTCCGGGACTGCCCCTCTCCCGCGGGAGAGGGGCGTTCCTACTGTATTTTATTGTTGACACAGCGAATTTCCCCCTCTCTTTTGGAGAGGGGGTGCCCGAAGGGCGGGGGTGAGGTGCTGTTGGGGAGGATCATCGCTCCCGAGATGCGAGAGTAGGGTCACTCATTTCCGCAGTTTTCGGCCTGAAAGGGTAAAATTTGGTTTAGCCATTGAATTTATTTCTAATACGCATTTTTTCGCGGAGCTAAGGGAATAGGCATGTTATATTATTGTATAAACGACGCTTTTCCCCTCCCCATTTGATGGGGAGGGGTGCCCGAAGGGCGGGGTGGGGATTTGAGCGTCGCTATCCCCATCCCCCCAATCCCACCCACCCCATGAAAAAAGCTCCCCTCCTGCTTTTATTGAGTTGGTCACAAGCCTTCTAAAACGAGATATCCCCCACGTCGATGATTTCCTTGCCGCGCCTCAGCCGCACGGTGATGGAGCGGTGGGTGGCGTTGGGGCGCCCGAAGTTGGTGAAGATGTCCACCTGCAAGGTCACCGAGCCGGACAGCTTGGGAGCGCGGCTGGAAAAATACTTGACCCGGATGGCGTATTTTCCCTTCATCGCCTTGTGCAGCAGGTATTCCTCCGGGCCGTAACCCCGGGTGAAATCGCGGGAGACCCGGCCTCCGATGGTGGTCTTGCGATGGCTGTAGTAGGCCTTCTCTCCGGAAGGTTCAATGACCCACAGGTCCATGTCGGTCAGGTCCGCGTCCCAGGTGAGGATGATGCGCAGGTCCACGTCCAGCAGCTTGACCAGCCTGGGATCGACGGGAAAGGTTTTGATGCCCACGGCCCTGGCCTTGGCGATCAACCCGTTGAGTTCCATCAGGGCGATCAGCTCGATTTCCGGGAAGCGGCGGTCCCAGACGCCCAGCACCACCTTGTTCAGCAAGCCGATGGCCCGCGGATAATTTTCGCGGCGGCCCGCCACCAGGGCCAGATCCCGGAAGGACTGGGGCTCCTCGGGCCGCAGCCGCAGGATTTCCTCGAAAGTCAGCGCGCTCAGTTCCAGCCAGCCGGCCTGGCCCAGCCTGTGGGCCAAGATGCGGAGCAGGGCGGGATTTTCCAATTCCATTTCCGCCAGGTTGGACCAGATGCGCAGGGCCAGGCCGGGCAAGCCGGATTTTTGGAAATGATCTCCGCTGTCCAGATAAAAAGCCGGTGAGTCGCCGAATTGCTTGCGCTGTTCCAGGTACACCTCGTACTTGGCGCCCGGCCTGGTTTTTCGGAGGGCGGCCAGGTAGGGCGTTTTGGGATCCCATGGCTTGACGGCCACCACCGGCCCCCTGGGTTGCCTTATGGAGCGGGATGTATCCGCTTTCGCCCGAGCCAACCTGGGCGGTCCTGCTGTTCTGCCGCCCCCGCTGTCCTCCCTCGCGATGGCTGAAGAGGGGGAGGGGGCCGCCATGGGCGGGGGTGGTCTCATGGCCTGGCGCTGACTCCGGCGGTTTTGAGCGGTCATGTCCCGCAGCCGGCCAAAAAAACCTGGGCGGGTGCGGGATTTCTTCACCGGCTTGCGGAAGCGGAAATGGGGAGCATAATCGAACTCGGTCTCCCACCAGGCCACCTGTTTTTTCCAGAGCCTGATGACCTTGGCCAGCTTGGCTTCGGTCTTGAGAGATTCTTTTCTCCGTTGCAGGGCGACGATCTTGAGGAAACGATCCCGCCATTCCGGCAGGGAGCCGGGGGGTTCGATGCGGTGCTCGACGTACTGTCCGAAGCTTTCCAGCACGATCAGGGAAGTGCCCGGGGTGACCAGTCCGTAATCCCGCCCCAACTCGATCATATCGGCCCGGTTGCGCTTGGGCATCGCCAGCAGCGTGTCCAGCTTCTTCTGGGCCCAGGCCAGGCGCACCAGTCCACCCTCCACGGCATCGGCGCGGGAAAGGGTGAAACGTTGGCGGTGCATCACGCGCGCCCCGGTGCCGAAGCGCAATTCCACCACGGCCCGTTTGCTCATCAGCTTTCCAGCAAAGGTGAAAGCGCCGCTCACCGGCGCCGGAGTGTTGGGATAGGTCTCCCGCACCCGGCCGGAAATGACCTTGGCGCCCAGAAAGCCGTAGACGGGCCTCCCGATGCGGGCCAGGATTCTGCTTTGTTCCGTGCGGTTCAGGTCGAAGAACTGACCGCCGCTTTCGGTGGCGATCCGGCGCAGCAAGGGCTGGTTGGCGGCGGTCTCGCCGGAAAAAACGTACACCGGCTTGGCGAACGCCTCGGGGCGCTCCTTGCCAAAGGTGGAAAGGCCGTCGCTGAAGAGCAGGGAATACTCGCTGCCAGGGGCGGGGGGCGGCAGCGCCCCCAGTTGGGTGCCGCCATCGTAGGGAAGGGCCTTCAGCGCGGCGAAAAGCGCGGCGGGATTCCCCCCGGAGACCCGGAACGCCCGGGCTTTCTCCGGGGCGTCGCGGAACACCACCAGGTCCACCCGCATTTCTTTGGAGCGGTGTTTCCCGAAAAACGCCTTCAGCAACCCCAGGGCGCGTTGGTGGGAGGTTTTCTCCCGCGAGGCGGAGGCGTCCCAATAGAGGGTGATGTGCCGGGGCGCCCGCGCCGCGCCCAATTTTGGGGGAGGCGGGCTGGTGTTGATCAGAAAATAGGAGGGTTCGCCGGCCCGTTTTTCCACCACCACCGGCTGGCGCTTCACCGCGGGCAGCACCACCGTCAGGGGGCGGCTCAGATCGGCGTTTTTGCCGCTGGCTTCGGCCACGAAACTGTCCCGCCATGGGGTAAATTCGAATCCCGGCGGGGATGCGCCGCGCACCGTGGGCCGGGCGGTGGATTTGACCACCTCGATGCGAATGGAAAAGGCGTCGATCTTCTCCTTGAAGTTCAGCGGCAGCCGGTATTGCTGCTCCCCCCTGGCCTGAAGCAAATCGGACACGTAATCGATCCGCACCGTCCTGGAGCCCCTGGGCGGAATGGGGAAAATGCGGGTCTTGAAGGTGTTGCCCTTGGTCCATTCGGCCAGTCCCGGGTCGAGGCCCTGGCGCACGATTTTCTCGAATACCTGGCGGCCCTTGTCTTTTTCCACCACCACCGCATCGCGCAGCACCCCTCCCACATCCAGCGCGTAGCCGCTGATGGTGGCGCCGGGGGGCAGCGGAAAATACAGGTCGCCGGCCAGCCGCCTGCCGGAGGGGTTATGGAAGACCAGGGTCATCCGCGTTTCGGCCAGGGAGCCGAAAATCCGTGTTTCCACCTTCACCGAGCTGACCCGCAACCTTATCCGTTGGATTCCTCCCTCTCCCTTCACCACCAGCAAGGGCGGGATGGTTTGGGCGGCCGGGATGCCGTGGAGGCCAAGAAGCAGGGCCAGCAAAATGAAAATCGGTTTGGTCATGATCTGTTCCTTCCAAGGCGCCGGGCGGGCTGGGCTGGGGGCGATTTTGCCGCGGCAAGAATTCGCGCCGGGGGAGATGAATTTTCCACGGTGAAAAATTTCGGTGAAAAATTTCGGTGAAAAACCGCGGTGAAAAACCGCAGTGAAAAATCACGGTGAAAAACCGGATTGGAACCCCTGGTGACGCTTGGCGCGCCGTGAGGGGGGATACCCTTCACCTGGTGATATGAGTTTCGGTTCCGGTTCCGGGTTCAAAAAAGGGATCGGGACGGCGCATTCATAATTTTACAACTATTTGTTATATTGTTTGTTTTTTTATTACCTCAACCCACAGCGGGGAACCGCGCAGGAATTGACAGTGAACAAAAGGAGCCGGCCCCCGAGGGTTGAAAACACCCCGCCCCGGCCCACGGGGGGTTGGGGGCCGATCGGCCAAAGCCGGCCGCCGAGACCGCCGTGGAACAGGCGGCCATGGTCACGTTGTCCGGCAGTTCCCCGGCGATCACGGCGTCATGATCGCCGAAGGCGAAGAAAAACCGATGCAGCTTGCCGCCCATCGCGCCAAATAACTTTTCGGCCTTGGCGGAACGGTGCTGGGGCGTGGCCGCCATGGCCTTGATGGAGTCCTGGGGATAACTGATCTGAACCATATAATAAGCCATGGTGAATCTCCTTTGTTTGGAGCAAACGGGTTGGCGCAACAGGGAAGCGGAATGGAGGACAGCTTTTTCCGGCGCACGGCATGGCGCCAGAAAATTGATCAAACATTGAAACGGACCCACTCCCCATGTCTCCGGTCTATACACCATGGCGGCGCCCGGCGAGTATTTTTTTCGGGAATCGCGGCGGCGCCTCGGGTGCGTTGCGAGGGGGGTCGGGCATGGAACAAGGGGAGCGCTATTGCATCCAGGGGAAAATTCGGGCTATCAACTTCCGGAGGCCCGGGGGAAAATCGCAACCACCTTCCCATCGACTGGCGGCAAGGATCATCCTCAAGGAAACCATGAAGAGCATCACCTCCGAATTCACCGTGGAATGGGGTCATTGCGACCCTGCGGGCATCGTCTTTTACCCGAATTTCTTTATTTTCTTCGATGCGGGCGCCTGGAACCTGTTCATCGCGGCCGGGCTGGAGTTGAAAACACTGCGGGAGCGTTACGGCGCGAATGGTTTCCCCGTGGTGGACACCCGGGCGGAATTCCGGCATCCCTGCCGCCAGATGGACAAGCTCACCCTCACCACCACCATGGATGCGATTCACGGCAAGACCTTCATCATGTCTCACGAGTTGTACAACGACGGGGTATTGGCCGTGCGCGGCAAGGAAGTGCGGGTGCTGGGCATGGCCCATCCCGACGATCCTGAAAAACTCAAGGCCGGGGCCATCCCCAAGGAGCTGGCCGCCAGATTCGGGCCTTAGGCCCTGCGCGGGTGGCGGGCGCGGGGGTGCCGAGGGGGGGGCTGGGCCGTTGGGATGCTGGGTTGTGAGAAGGCACAGCCCCTGGCCCGCCGGAAATCAATAAATCACGGGGCTGTAGGCAAGAGTACTTATATAGGTAAAAATGTGTAAAGTTAGAATGTATATGGCCATCGTATTCTAAGGGTTATGGGAGGCAATCTTCCGTGAATCTTTTTTTGAGGCTCAGTGGGTGGTTCATCCCTGTGAACCTGCCGCTACGCTCGGTTTTTCTCGTGGTCTCGGTGTTTTTTTTCGGCACGGCGTTGTCCATCCTGGCCTTCATCGTGCTGTTGCAGGAAGAGGCCGCGATAGTCGAATCGAAATTCGCGGGATTGGCCAATGAGCGCTTTTTCAGGTTGAAATCAAGTACTGAATCCGCGCTGGATGGGCTGCATGCCATCGCAGGCTGGCTGGAAACCAACGAAAAAATCACCAGAATCGGGTTTGAGCGATTTGCCAGGCACCTGATTAAGCCCAATGGCAGCGCCCAAGCCTTCGAATGGATTCCCCGGGTTTCCCAATCGCAGCGCGAGCATTTTGAAGCCGCCGCCCGCAGAGAGGTTGACCCCGATTTTCAGATTACCGAAAGGCAATCGCAAGGGAAGATGGTGCCAGCCGGAACACGAGCCGAATATTATCCCGTACGTTACGTGTACCCCCTGCAGGGACACAAATCCGCTTTGGGATTTGATCTCGGCTCCGAGTCCTCCAGACTCGCCGCCTTGAAAAAAGCGCGTGACACAGGGGGTATCGTTGCTTCCAAAAGGATTACCTTGGTGCAGGATAAGCAGGACCAGTATGGATTCCTGGTTTTTTTTCCCGTGTACCAAAGCGGTGGAATCCCCAGTACCCAGGCTTTACGCAATGAAGACCTGAGGGGGTTTGTGCTGGGCGTATTGCGCATTGAGCAAATCGTCCTGCAATCGTTGCTGGGGACGGCGGACACCGATGGGGCGGTGGAGGTATACCTTTTCGACCTTTCAGCTCCCGCCGGCGAGCAACTGCTGTTTCCAAAACATGACACCCTCAAAAACAGCAGCGATCTCAAATTCTCCACCAGCATTTCCAAAATCATCTCCGTGGCTGACCGGAAATGGAAAGTGGTCATCGTTCCAGGGGCGGGAAGCTTCGGAGATGGCCGGGACTGGCTGCCATGGGCCGTGCTGCTGGGCGGAATTCTTTACACGGCATCCCTCTCGATCTATCTCCTGGCCGGCTTCAAGCGGAACATCCGCATTCACAATAGCGAGGAAAAATTCCGCAACCTGATTGAAGGGTCCATCCAGGGGATGTTGGTGCACCGCAACTTCAATTTACTTTTTGCAAATCAGGCGTTGGCCGATATGTTCGGTTACGCGTCCCCCAATGAGGTGCTCTCGCTGGGCACGACCCAAAGCCTGATCGATAGGGAACATTGGGAAATGATGAAGGATAGAGGCATCTCCCGCCTTAAGGAAGAGGAGGCCGAGGCGCGCTATGCCTTCAAAGGGAGGTGCAAGGACGGTTCGGCCATTTGGATCGACAGTTTTTCCCAAAGGGTGATCTGGGAGGGGGAGCCGGCCATTCAATCGACGCTGGTCAACATCACCGAACGCAAGGAAGCCGAACAGAAAACAAAAGAAACCATGGCTCAACTGGATGAAACTCAAATGCAGCTTATTGCAACGGGCAAGCTGGCCGCCATGGGGCAACTGGCTGCCGGAATCGCGCATGAAATCAACAATCCGCTGGCAATCATCGCAAGTTCCGCGGAAATGCTTTCGCATATCGCCGGGGATGAAAAAATCGGGGAATTCTCGACTGTGCTGATGAGGAAGCACCTGGAAAGGATCAATAAAAATGTCTTCCGCAGCAAGTCGATCGTGAATAATTTGCTCAAGTTCTCACGCAACGACGAACCCCTGCTGGAAACGGTGGACGTTCGCGACCTTTTGCGCGAAACGATCAGATTGGTGCAAGACACCGCACTTTCCAAACAGAGGGTTTTCCAACTCAAAACCGATGATGAGAACCCTATCCGCGCAAAGGCGGGGAGGGAGGGGCTTTTCATGTTGCGCACAATGCCGAGCCAACTACAGCAGGTGTTTTTGAATCTTCTGTTAAACGCCGTACAGGCCACTTCCGACCACGGGACGATCTCAATTTCCGTAAAGTCCCACAGCAAAGAGATGGAGTTCCTCGTTTCCGACGATGGAGTCGGCATTCCGCGGGAAAATATTGAAAAGGTTTTTCAACCCTTGTTCACCACCAAGCCCATAGGGGAGGGAACCGGTCTGGGACTGGCCTTGTGCCGGCAAATCATGGCCTCCCTTGGGGGGCAGATAGATGTGAAAAGCGGTTTGGACGAAGGCGCGATCTTTCGCGTCGTGTTGCCTACCGGGCGCGAAACACTTGAAACATTACTGGCACCTTCCAAAGGATGATCGCTGCGCATGGCCGGCAAACCAACCACATTGATTGTCGATGACGAGGCCGACTTCCGCGAAAACATAGCGGAATTTCTGGAACATCACCAATACCGGGTACTGCAGGCCGGGGACGCGGAATCGGCGTGGACCCTGGCCCAGGAAAACGAGGTGCATGTGGTGCTGTTGGATATCATTTTGCCTGGCCAGGACGGCCTTACGCTGCTGCCTCGCCTGAGGGAAATGGAATTACCGGCGGAGGTGGTTGTGATGACAGCCGCGGGGACAATAGATTCCGCCGTGGATGCGATGAGGAAGGGGGCCTTTCACTACATTACCAAACCCCTGCGATTGCAGGAACTGGAAATTGTGGTGCAAAGGGCCGGCGAGAAATTTAATCTGGCCCGGGAAAATTTATTGCAAAAAGAGAGGGAGCGGCACCAAAAGGGAGGCCTGCCAATCGGTGTCATTGCGCAGTCTCCACAAATGATCAAGCTTCTGAGGGAAGCCAAGCAGATAGCCGCCACGGAAAGCACCATCCTGATTGTTGGAGAAACAGGCGTTGGAAAAGGGGTGGTTGCCGAGTACATTCACGAGCACAGTTTGCGCAAAGACAATGTGTTTTCAGTGATCAACTGCGCCGCATTGGCTGAAAACCTCGTCGATTCCGAATTGTTCGGCCATGAAAAAGGGGCTTTCACCGGGGCGATAGAAAGACGGATGGGGATGTTGGAAACCTCCGATCACGGGACATTGTTCCTCGATGAAATCGGGGATATTCCTCCCAGCGGCCAGGTGAGGTTCCTGCGTTTTCTGGATACCGGCAGGATCCGCCGAATCGGGGCAACCCGTGAGCGGGAGTTGGACGTGCGCATCCTCGCCGCGACCCACCGGGATTTGCCCAGGGAGGTGCGGGAAGGACGCTTTCGAGAAGATCTGTTTCACCGCATTCATATTTTCCCGCTGATGATTCCACCATTGCGGGAACGGCCGGAGGACATTCTTTCCCTGGCCCAGCATTTTCTTTTGATGGGTAAATTCCCCATGGTCGATCCACCAGCGTTGGACGAGTCGGGTCGGCAGGCGCTCCTGCATTACCCCTGGCCAGGCAATGTGCGTGAACTGGCCCACGTCATGGAGCGGGCGGCTTTCTCCGCGCATCTTTCGGAATCCAGGGAAATTACCGAGACACAACTGAACCTGCCCAATCAGCAGAAAATAAGGGGGCAACTGGTTTCCCTGAAGGATGTGGAAAAGGATCATGTGCAAAATGTGCTTCAGCAATTGGGGGGGAACAGGAAAAAATCCGCCGCAGTTTTGAATATCAGTGAGCGCCATCTCTACCGGCTGATCAAATCTTTCTCCAATTGACCTTCCCTTTGGCAGTCCGCCACTCCGTTGCCTGCCAATTTGTCAGGTGTGCCTGACATCCATTTTTTTCCCGCCAAGTCAAGTAAACACGTCTTTATTTAGACGTAGCCTCGATTCCCACCTGTCATTTTGTCAGCAGGGTATTTTTTGCAAAGTTTTGCTCCGGTCATAAAAAAATCCGGTTAATTTTTTTTCTCCATTGTTATCAGGCATTTAGTATTTTTCAATGTATATATTCGATTGTTCCTGAAGTATGGTTGCAAATTTGCAGTAAAAGAGAATTAATGAAAT
>JACZSY010000362.1 GCA_022573975.1 SAR324 cluster bacterium
CCTCCCCGCGCGCGGGGAGGGGCCGGGGGAGGGGTCCGGCGATATTCCACCCTCACCCAAGATTACACGCTATATCGTTGTAAACACATCGCTTATCCACCTCCACTGTGTTGTTTAACAGCCCGTGGAGGGGGGAGGATTCGAGCGTGAAAAACCACGATCCCCAATTCCCACCCACCCCATGGACAGAAAGCTCCCCTCGCCACACGCAAAAAAGAGTACACCATTGAAATCAAAAGAAATTCCGCTATGTTGGCGAGAAAAACAACGCTTGTAATAATAAAACATATAAATGTCGATTAGTCAAGTAAAATCCTATCTCCCGTTTAACTTCAGCAGGTTCCTATCCCAGGGAAATCGCATTCTCATCCATGGATTTCCGTCATGGATCAATACGAATTGACAAAGAGCGCCTCCAGCATCAAAGCGCCGCGATGTGGAGGGTCTCAGGGGAATCGGTGATCGGAGCCGCCGTGTGCGGGCAGATCGAAGCGCAGGATTTGAAATTCACCGGCCAACGCCGCCACCTGGCCGTCCCACAGGGTGATATCGTTGGCCATGCCCGTGACGAACGTGACCCAGGGCGCTCCCGCGCGTCCCTCGACGGTGTAATGCAGCTTGATTCCGTTTGCCTCGACGATCATGATTCCTTCTTTTCCATTGGGAGCGCCTGTGGGCGGCAAGCTGGGTGTCCAGAATGCCCAGTGTGTTTTTATCGCTCCCGCAACGGATTTTCAGTTTCTGTGTCACACCCTGGCGCATTAAAAAAAAATGCCGGGCCAGCTTTTCCCTGAAAAATCGGCGATTACCCGGCCAGGGGAACTTCCAGGGACTCCCTCCATGACAGGTCATCCCAGGCCGTCGGGAGCAGAAATGGCTATTCATCCATTTCGGCCAACCCAAGCCAGGCAATCGGCCCAATACGATGTTTATATCTTCAACCCCCACTTCTCCAAAACCTCCTTCTTCTCCAATACAACCAGGTGCCCCTTGGCGCGGGTGATGCCCACGTAAAGCAGGGTTTCCGCCGTTCCGGCGAACATTCCCTCCAGGCCGGCGAGGATCACCACGGGGGCTTCCATGCCCTTGAAACGGTGGATGGTCTCCAGGGTCACCTTGCCGGGGTCCGGCTCCAGGGCGTTGGTGATGGGGAAGGCGCCGATGCTTCCCGTGCGGGGCAGGCCGACGGATTCGGGGCGGCGCCCCAGCAGGATCGCGATATCGCCCGGCGGCACTTTTTCCTCGTGGATCAGCCGATGCAGCACGCGGCCCAGTTCACGCGCCAGGTCCGCGCCTTCGGGCAGGGCCTTGATCTCCGGCGGGCGGCCCTCGGGGCCGCGGGGAATCATGTTGTGGCCCTGGGAGAAGCGCTGGCCCAGCTGGTGAATCTGGCGGGTGTTGCGCAGGTTGGCGCTCAGTTGGAAGGGCGGCAGGTCGTCGAGGAAATCCCCGCCCTGGCTGAAGATCAGTTGCCCGGTGTCGAGGAAGGCGTAGAGGATGCCCCCGTCGGGGTCCTTGAGGCAGAGCCGCAGCAGCAGCCACCATTCCTCGGCCATGTCCTGCCCTTCGTCCACCACGATGGCGTCGAATTTCTCGAAGCCCGCGTTCAGCGCGCGATCCAGGGCCTGGGGCAGCACTTCGGTCCAGTGGGCGGCGTCGGGGTGGTCCGGGGGATGCGAGGGCGCCGGGTTGCCGGTGGCCCGGGCGGCTTCCTCGCAGAGGGTGTGGAAGCGCTGGATGGTGAGGTGCTCCACGCCGTCCGCGCTGGCCCGCAGATGGGCCTCCAGGGGGACGTTGTAGCAGGTGAGCAGGGTGCGAAACCCCTCCCGGGCGAGGCGCTTGGCCTTCTCCAGGGCCAGCACGGTCTTGCCGCTGCCGGCCCCGCCATGGATGGCCGCGCGGCGAGTGCGGGCCAGAAAATCCAGCAGGGAGAACTGCTCCTCCGAAAGCCTGAGAATCTCCCGCTCTTCCTCGATCAGCACCCGCCCCAGGGGCGTGCGCAACTCGAAGGAGCGCGCCAGCAGGTTGCGCACGGCGTCCATGCCGGAATCCCCCAGGGGCTCGGTGGGCCCGTCCTGGCCCTGCCAGAGGTCGAAGATGCTCTCCACGCGGGAGGCCAGCCGGTCCAGGTCCGCCCGGTCGATGATGATCTCCGGCGGAGCGTCCGGGGACAGCGCGACGCGCTCCTTGAGCACCCCGGGAAAGCAGACCCCGTGGGCCATGGGCAGCCGCCGTCCTTTCAGCGCGGGAACGTCCAGCAGCTTGTCGCGCAGGGCGTACTTGCTGTCCCTGGCCTGGCTGAAGGGATTCTTGATGGTGTGATATTCACCCCGCCGCGTCCCGGCTGTACCATTTGCCTGGATCGGCCTCGTAGCGAATCTCCGTGCCCCCCTTCACCTCCAGCACCAGCACCCCCCGCTCGGGGTGGGCGATGACAAAATCCGCTTCCCCGTCCCTGGCGTGGCCACCCGGCTGCCTGGCCAGCCAAGCCACCCCGTGATACCCCGCGTATTCTCCCGGCAGGGACGCCGCCAGCGCGTCGTACACCCGCACCTCCGCCGAAAAACGCGGGTCGCGCCGGATGGCGTCGGGGAGGGGGGCTGGGTGGAGGGTTGGAGGCATGGGTGGTATTCCCAAGTTAAATCAGGCGTGAATGAATGGCCTGGGCCGCGCCCCCGGTCATTGCCGTGAGTGATCGCACAGCCTTGATTTTACCCACGGCCTGATTCCAGCGCCGTTCATGCCGCGAATCGAACAATCTCCAGTTCCGTTCCCTGATCCGTATTGGCCAGGATGTTTTCCACCTGCTCCATCACGGCATCTTCAACCAGGAATTCCTGGCAATTGGAGCATTGAAAAACGGGCATTTCCTTCAGGATCACGATGGAATGAGGCCCTGTCTTGAAGGGCATGTCCGATTGGGTGGACTGCATTCCTCCACCGCATACATGACATTTCATGGCTTCTTCCTGGTTTTCATGTCGGGATTCCATTCTTCCGGGCTGGGGCGATAAGCCGTCACAACCCGCACATTGCCGTGTTCCATATCCGTGGCGAACAGCACATGGATTGCTGTTCCGGAATGTTGGGTATGAACAAGATAGCTGGGCAGGTATTTATCATCCGGATAGGCCTCGATGATTTCAAAACTCTCCACTGGTGCAAGAATCATAGCACGATTTATGGCCCGATCCTTCATTCGCATGTTGATATGGTACGTCCAAAATACTCTCCGTTCCCTAACGCAACGTTGAATAAAGTCCAAAGGGTTAATCGGTGTGGACCCTTCAGTCACCATCCCCCAACCCCACACGGATT
>JACZSY010000128.1 GCA_022573975.1 SAR324 cluster bacterium
TAAATCCTTGTTTTTGCTATGAGAAAGTTTGTTGAAACTTTTCAAAGTTTCCCCCCGGAGGGCCGCCGGAGGCACCCCTCTCCCGCTTTTATCGAGTTGATCACAGGCCTTTTAAATCGTGTGATATGCCACCGTATATCATTCCGGTAGCCACCCAATGGTCAAATCCATCAAGGGGATGGAGATGAAACACGTTACGGTTTTTCTGGTTTTGATTTTGGCCCTGAGTTCCGGGCTTGCGTTCGCCCAGCGGGACGATTGCTGTTGATGCAGTTGGCAGTTATCCGCGTTCATCGGCGTTCATCGGCGGTTGCTTTTGCATTTCGCGGTTCATGGCGCCCTTCGCGCCTTTGCGAGAGCCCATCCCCGCCCATTCCCCCACCCAAACCTTCCGCCCAAAACCGCCCGATGGTACGCTCCCCTTTTACCATTTCATCCGGAGCGATTGCATGGATTTCGAGTTCATCCGTTTGTATAACGATGGCCCGGTAGGCTGGCTGGAATACCACCGCCCGCCCCGCAACGCCTTTCACGCATCCATGGTGCGCGAGGTGATGGCTGGGCTGAAGTCTTTGCAGGCAGACCCCCGGGCGCGGGTGATCGTCATTGGCAGCGCCCTGGAGCAGTGGTTCAGCGTGGGCGCCGAGATGCAGGTCTTCGACGGCTTGGACCAACAGGGTATGAGGGTTTGGGCCGATATGGCCCACGATGTCGTGCGCCTCCTGCGCGCCTCGGCCAAGCCCCTGCTGGCAGCCATCCACGGCACCGCGGTGGGTGGGGGACTGGAGATGACCTACCATTGCGACGTGCGATTCTGCGCCGGCGACGCCCGCCTTGGCCAGCCGGAGATCTCCATCGGCTTCATCCCCCCCATCGGCGCCACCCAATCCCTGGCGCGGCTGCTGGGGCGTTCCCGCGCCATCCGCTTTCTCTACGATGGGGAGATCATCGGCGCGCAGCAGGCCCTGGCCATCGGCCTGGTGGACGAATTGGTCCCTCCGGGGGAGTTGCGGGCGCGGGTGCAGGCCTATGGCGAGGCGCTGGCGGAAAAACCGCCCGAAGCCCTGGCCGCCATCCGCCGCACCATCACCGTGGGAATGGACCTCCCTTACGAGGAGGCGCTGGCGCTGGAACACCAGGCCGTCGTGGAGTTGGGGGGAACCCGCAATTTCAAGGAGGGCGTGCGGGCCTTCCTGGAAAAAAGGAAACCGGAGTGGGAACGGGATTAGGGGGGCGCTTTCGACGATTTTTTCCGATAAATGCCCTCCGGTCCCCCACGGAACCGGAAATGTGGAAAATTTCACCGTATTTCCAGGTATTCTTCAGGAAAACAAAAGCCCTTCCTTGAAATTTCTACGTTAAATGAACAATTGACCTTTGATATTCAACCGTTCGGCCGAGCCGGAAAAAAATTTCCTGGTTGTAATCGATATGAATTCATCCCCAACCCAAGATTTTCCAATTTTGGGCAATAAGCGAAAGCGCTTTGGAATCCCGTGGAAAAACAGACCTCTCGCCCAATCGCTGATATTGGTGATCGCCGCGGTTGCGTTGTCCGCCTGTTTTTCCAGCAAGGAAAATGCCGGCCTCCAGGAGAACATCCTGAAAGTGGGGGTTTTGCCGGATCAGAGCAAAGCGTCGCTGATCCACCAGCACAAACCGCTTCTCGATTATCTTTCCCAGGAACTGGACCTCCGCACCGAGTTGATTTTCACTGCATCCTACGACGATTTGTTGCTCCGCGTGGAGCGGGGAGAACTGGACCTCATTTTTTTCGGAGGGTTGACCTATGTCGCCGCGCATAAAATGGAGGGGGTGGTGCCGGTGGCCATGCGGGACATCGATTTCAAATTTTCCAGCTATTTCCTGGTGCGGACGGAAAACCCGGCGCGCGCGCTCCTCGATCTGAAAGGGAAGAAAATCGGGTTCGGCTCCTCCAAGTCCACCTCGGGACACCTGATGCCCCGGTTTTTCATGAAGAAAATGGGCATTGAACCGGAGTCTTTTTTTTCCGAGGTGCTGTTTTCCGGCAGTCATGACCGTTCCGCGTACCTGGTCAGGGATGGGGCGGTGGATGTCAGTGTCGCCAACTCCAACGTGATCGACCGGATGTTCAGCAGCGGTCAGTTGGACCCGAAATCGGTGCGCATCCTTTGGGAAACACCGCCATACGCGGATTATATCTGGGCCGCCCGGGCCGGCTTATCGAAAAAACTTCGGTCCCGGCTCCTTGACGCCTTTTTGCAGCTTTCCCGCTCGAATCCGGCCCACCGTTCCATCCTGGCAAGGCAGGGTGCGGGAAGTTTTCTGCCGGCCAGCAATGACGACTTCATTCAGTTGATTCAAATCGTTGACGATTTGAAACTCCTCGAACAGCGGAACTAAGCACGGGGCAGCATGTCGTTTTCCGGTAAAATCAGGCTTTATGTTTTCTTTTTAATCGCCGTGATTCCCATGTTTTCGGTTGTCGTTGGTTATGTCGTGTTTTCCAGACAAAACGAGCAAATAAAATGGGCGGCTCATTTGAGCGATTTTCACATCGCAACCCTCCGGGAAATTTCCATCATCCAACTCGAGTTGTTGCGGCTGAAAGATTTGTCCCTGGCGGGAAAACCAGGCGATCTCCGCAATGCGGATGAGATGGCGAAAGCGGAATCCCGGCTGCGGAAAAAACACCGGATTCGCGGATTGTTGTTCTTCATTTCGGAAAAAACCGGCCTCGTACTGAAGTTGCATCAAAATATCGAGGAAGAGGAATTTTCATTCATGATCGATAAAGTCCGTTCTTCGTTTTCGGAATTTTCAACCCGGATACGAAACAGCTTCCAAAACAACCTTCCCTTTTCCCAGCGGGAGATCGACACCATCGAGGAATTCCTGACCTCCCTGGAACAACTCAAGCGCCTCCATTCGATTACTTACAAGGATGGGCTGACGAACCTTTCCGCTTCGAAACGCCAGGAAAATTGGGTGCTGGCCATCGTCGTTTCCATCGCCATGGTGCTGGGAATGTTTCTGATCTGGCGGCTGATGGCGCAAATAGCAATTGCCATTAGCCTCAAGGAAAAGGCTGAACAGGAAATTGTCGATCTCAACCGCGATTTGGAAAAACGGGTCGAGGATAAAACCCGGAAACTTCAGGAGGCCCAAACGGAATTGTTGAAAAAAGAAAAGCTGGCCGTGCTGGGCCAGTTGACCGCGGTGGTGAGCCACGAGTTGCGCAATCCCCTTGGCACCATGAAAATCGCGATTCACCTGATCGAAAAATCATTCCCGATGGATGCTCCACCCATCAAACGGGCCTTTTCGCGCTTGAATCGCAGCCTGGACCGTTGCGATCAAATTATCGAGGAAATGCTGGATTTCACGCGGATCAAGGACCTTGCGCGAGAACAGGTGGGCATCGACGACTGGTTGCGGGAGGTGCTGGAAGACCAGGAAGTCCCTGAAGGAATCGACCTGAAAATCGAATTGGGAATGCCCGGCCTGGCGCTTTCCGTGGACCCGAACCGGTTGAGGCGGGCGGTAATCAACGTGGTGGAAAACGCCTGTCATGCCATCAAGGAAAAAAACGGGGCCAATGGCGCCGGGAGCCTGGGCCATGTGGCGGTCACAACGCGAATCGCCGGAGAGCGGGCGGAAATCTGTATATCGGACTCCGGGCCCGGTATTCCGCCTGAGGCGTTGGAAAAAATATTCGAACCCCTGTTCAGCACGAAAAGTTTCGGGGTGGGACTGGGCCTGCCGATCGTGAGGGAAATCCTGGCGCAACACGATGGCGGAATTGAAATTGAATCCGGGCAGGGCCATGGCGCCCGGTTTGTCCTCTGGATTCCTATTCCTCAGGAAAGGAGCGAGCCAACATGAAATCCATGAAAATTTTGATCGTCGACGACGACAGGGACCACGCCGATGGATTGGCCGATTTCATCGAAATGCATGACTGCATCCTCACGGTGGCCTACACCGGCGAGGAGGCGGTGCGGAAATTCGCGCCCGGCCGCTTCGATCTGGTGTTTCTCGATTTTAAATTGCCCGGCATGAACGGAGTTGAAGTCTTGCGCGCCATCCGCGGCATCGACCCGGAGGTCAAGGCGATTATGATGACCGGGTTCATGGTGCGGGACCTGAATCAACAGATCGGGGAGACGGATATCCTGGAAGTGATGCAAAAACCAATTTCCCTCGAGGTGTTGTTGGAGTTGGTGGACACTTGCCGCCCGGAGACTACCGTACTGGTCGCCGATGACGATTCGGATTTCACCGACAGCATCGGCAGCCTCCTGGAGGAGCATGGCTACCGCACCCTCCGCGCGGGCACCGCGGCCGATATTCTGAAAATGGCCACGTCCAATCCGGTGGACCTGTTGTTGCTGGATCTCCGTCTGAACGGGGATCACGGCTTGCGCGTGTTTGAGCAGTTGGTGGAACGGGGATTGAAAATTCCCACCATCATCGTGACCGGTTTCGCGAAAGAGGAATCCGAGGCGGTGGCAAAACTCTACGCCTATTCGGTGGAGAAGCTGCTCTCCAAGCCCTTTGCGCCCGAGGCCCTGCTGCAGGCCATCGAAGAGGTATGGGCGTAAGGCCGTCAGGCGGCAGCCATTCTCCCCGTCACCGCCCCGCGCCTGGGATGGGCGCGGGCGGCTCAGCCTTTTCCAGCTCAGCCTTTTCCAGCTCTGCTTTTTCCGGCTCCGCTTTTTCCGGCTCCGCTTTTTCCGGCACCGCCTCCAGGTAGTCCAGCGCTTCCGCCAGCGCGATCACGTCGCCCAGTTTGGTGTCCATGTCGAACAGGTTGGCCAGGTGGGGGCCCTGGGCGCGGTCTCCCACGGCCTCGGCCACCACCAGCGTGCGGAATCCGTGGGACATGGAATCGGTCACCGAGGCGCGGACGCATCCCGAGGTGCTGCAACCGGTGACGATCACCGTGTCCACGCCCTGGGCGTGGAGGGTCTCACCCAGCCCGGTGCCGAAAAAAGCGCTGGGCACGGTCTTTTCCACCACCACCTCTCCGGGCTGGGGCGCAATGCGCGAATCCACCTCCACGGCCCGGGTTCCGGGACGCAGGGAATCGATGGCGGGCACTTTGGCCAGGAACCGGGCGCCGCCGGGATCGTCCGGCGCCAGCAGATTGGTGGAGTAACACACCGGCACCCCCCGGGAGCGGGCGGCCTCCAGCAGTTGGGCGATGGCGGCGATCTCCGCGCTCAGGTCGCTGCCCAGCGGCGCGTCCGGATCGGTAAAACCGTTGGTGACGTCCACGATCAGCAAGGCCGGGCGCGAGCCCTTGCCGCCCCGGCGGCCGATGCCCCGTTCGCGGTACATGTTCCAGGTGGATTGCTGCGATGGGTCCATGGTGTCCCCAGTTGCGGGTTGGGGTGTCGCGGCGAAAACCCGCGCGATGTCTCTCCCTGTTCTGCTCAAATGCCAGTCAAAGGCCGGTAAATTCCCGGGCATTTGCCGGTGCTATGGGGCTCAATTGCTGCCTTGATTGCGGATTCAATTTCCGGCCAATTGCTCCAGGCTCTCGCTCAGTTGGGCCAATTGGGTTTCCAGGCCGCCCAGTTCCTGGCGGCTTTTTTCCACCACCGCCGGGGGGGCCTTGCCGAGGAAGGCCGGGTTTTCCAGTTTCCTGTTGAGTTGATCGATGCGGGAGCGTGCTTTTTCCACTTCCCGCCCCAGCCGGGTGCGTTCGGCGTCCACGTCGATCATGCCGGCCAGGGAGAGAAAGACCTCGAAACCGTCCCCGACGCCATGCCCCAGCCCCTCTCTTTCGGTGAGCCCGCCGGAAAAAGAGATGCCCGCGATTCCGCCCAATGTCCTGACGACGATTTCCTCCTCCCGCAGCGTCTTTTTCAACGCGTCGTCCCCGGTCACCACGGTCAACTCCACTTTTTGTTTGGGTTTGAGGCCGTTTTCTCCCCGCACGGTGCGCACGGTCTGGATCAGCGCGATCAACCGTTCCGCTTCGGCCATGGCCGGCGCCAGCTCCGCCTCCCATGCTCCCCCCAGTGGGGCCTCCCCGTTGGAACCAGGGAAAGGTTGCACCATGATCGACCCCTCCCCGCGGGGCAGCGCGCTCCATAGTTCCTCGGTGACGAAGGGCATCAGCGGATGCAGCAGCTTGATGGATTCCATCAGCACGTGGTGCAGGGTTCCCTGCGCCGCGCGTTGCGCCGTTTCCCCCAGTTCCCCATTGAGCGCCGGTTTGCTGATTTCCACGTACCAGTCGCAGTACTCGTGCCACACGAAGCCATAGAGCACCCGGCAGGCCTCGTCCAGCCGGCGTTCTTCCAGGAACCCGCGCACCTCGCCGGCCACCTGCCGCACCCGGCCCACGATCCACCGCTCGAACCGGCCCGGCTCGATCTCGCCGATCAGGGGCGGTTCTCCCAGCCGCCCGTGGTGGCCGAGGGTGAAGCGGGTGGCGTTCCAGATTTTGTTGATGAAGTTGCGGTTGCTCTCGATGGAAGCCTCGGGCAGGTTCATGTCCCGTCCGGGTATGGTGCCCGCGGCCAGGGTGAAGCGCAGGGCATCGGCGCCGAATTTGTCGATCATCTCCACCGGATCCAGTCCGTTGCCCTTGGTTTTGGACATTTTTTCGCCGTCCTGGTCCCGCAACAGGCCGTGCAGCAGCACCTGTCCGAAAGGTTTTTCATCCATGAACCACAGGCCCAGCATGGCCATCCGGGCCACCCAGAAAAAGAGGATGTCGTACCCGGTGACCAGCACCGAAGTGGGATAGAAGGTCTTCAAATCGCTGGTCTCATCCGGCCAGCCCATGGTGGAAAACGGCCATAGGCCAGAGGAAAACCAGGTGTCCAGCACGTCCTCGTCCATTTTCAGGTTGGACCCGCCGCAGCGGGTGCAGGCCGTCACGTCCACCTCCGAGGCGATCACCTCTTCACAGTCCTGGCAGTACCACACTGGAATGCGGTGCCCCCACCACAATTGGCGGGAGATGCACCAGTCCTGGATGTTGTTCATCCACTCGTAAAAAATCTTTTTTTGATAAGCGGGCAACAGCTCGATGCGGCCGTCCTCCACCGCGGCAACGGCCTTTTTGGCCAGCGGCTTGATATCGACGAACCATTGCAGCGAAAGCATGGGCTCGATCACCGTATCGCAGCGGGAACAGTGGCCCACCGCATGAACGTGGGGCACCACCTTGTCCAGCAGGCCCGCCTTTTCCAGGTCGGCGATCACCATCTTGCGCACCACGAAGCGGTCCTTGCCCCGATAGGCCTCGGGCACCTCATCGTTCATGGTGCCATCTTCGTTCATGATGATGTACATGGGGACGTCGTGGCGCTTGGCCATCTCGAAATCGTTGGGATCGTGGGCCCCGGTGACCTTGACCGCGCCGGAGCCCATTTCCGGGTCCGGATAGGGATCGGCGATGATCGGCAGTTCCCGGTTGACCAGGGGCAGCATCACCCGGCTGCCCACCAGCGCGGTGTAGCGCCCGTCGTTCTCGTTGACCGCCACCGCGCCGTCGCCGAGCATGGTTTCGGGCCGCGTGGTGGCGATGGCCACGAACCCTTCCCTGTCGAGGAAGGGATAGCGGAAGTGGTACATCGACGCGTCGTGCTCCCGGTGGTTGACCTCCAGGTCGGACAGGGCGGTCAGGCAGCGCGGGCACCAGCTCACCATGCGGTGGTCGCGGTAGATCAGGCCCTGGTCATAGAGGCGCACGAACACCCTGCGCACCGCCCGGGAAAGCCCCTCGTCCAGGGTGAAACGCTCCCGGCTCCAATCGCAGGACACGCCCAGGCGCTTCAACTGGCCGGTGATGATGCCGTGGGATTCCTCCTTGAAACGCCAGGTTTCTTCCAAGAAGGCCTCCCGCCCGATCTCCTCCTTGGTGGTGCCCCGGTCGCGCAGGATTTTTTCCACCATCCACTGGGTGGCGATGCCGGCATGGTCCGTGCCGGGAATCCAGAGGGTGTTCAGGCCCTCCATGCGCGCCCAGCGGATCAGGATATCCTGGATGGTGTTGTCCCAGGCGTGTCCCATGTGCAGGGAGCCGGTTACATTGGGGGGGGGGATGACGATGCAAAAAGACTCCCTGCCGGGTTCGCCGGAGGGAGCGAAGAGGTTTTGGTCAAGCCAATATTGATACCACTTGGTTTCGATCAGGGCAGGGTCGTAACGATTCAGGCTCATTTGGTTCAGGTTTCCTTGGACATCCTTTCCATGAATTTTGGCATCTCTTCCTGCACGGCCTTGCGCACGGAAACGGATATGATCTCATCGAGCACAGCGCCCAGCTTGGTGCGGATGTCGGCATCGAGCAGTGAACCGCTCTCCAGGCCCACCCCCGGCGGCGCCGTGGGCGTATCGATCGCCGGTGAGACCTCCCGCTCGGCGTCCCCGGCCGCGGGCTGGGCGGAGACGCCCTCCTTGCCCCACATGGCGGATGGATAGGCGGAATCTCCCGCCTCTCCCGCCAGGGCGTATATTCCAACCGCGCGCGAAAAAGGCGACTCGTTTTGCGGGAGGGCCAGATCCAGAGCGGCCACCCGCGCCCGGATGCCTTCTAACCGGAGCACATCATCGAGGTGCTCGCCGTCTGGATGGGCGGCGATATCATCCTGCATCGAGGAGAACAGCGAATCGAATTCGGAGTCGGTATCTTCGGCGCTATCTTCCGCGCTATCTTCTGGGCCATCTTCCGCGCCATCTTCTGTGCCATCTCCGGCGCCCTCTTCTGTGGCCACCAATTCCGGGGTGTCGGAAGATTCGCCGGAGGGAATGAAATCCGAGGCGTCGGGATGCTCGTCGGCGCTCAGCATGGAAACCAGGTCGTCCCCTTCGGACTGGTCCATCGCCTCCATTGCCTCGGCCAGCGACTGCTCGGGCACTTCTTTTTCGCCCTCCATGACAAGGCCGGCGATTTCAGGCGCTTCTTCAAGCTGGGATTCATCCATGGGAAGCACCGGTTCCATGGTGTCCGGGTCCTCAAGCACTTCGTCGGCGGTGAAACGCGGGGTGGGAGAAGGGTCTCCGGCTTCTTCCTGCCGGCCCGTGAAGGGCTCCTGAACCGCATCGGAAGGAAATTCCTCATTGGGCTTGGCTACGAAACTGGCTGGCGTTTCCGGCTCCCAGATAGCGTCGTCATCCACGGCGCCTTCCACGGCGCCTTCCACGGTGATTTCTCCGGTGTTTTCTCCGGCGCCGTCTCCGGTGCCGTCCCCGGTGCTTTCCCCGCCATCCTCTTCGCCCTCCGTTCCAAGTGTCCCTTCAAGCGTAATCGATTGTGCGCCGGGTTCCGCGGCGTCACCCACCGGAGGGGCTTCCTCCAGGGAGGCTGAATCGATCCCGCCGGAGGTGAAGGTTCCCTGCTCTTCGTCCAGGGCGTTGAAATTCCGTTCAAAAAGAGGCTCTTCGGAAGCCGCCGGGTCCAGGGGCATCTTCCCGCCGTCCTCGGCGGGAGGGTCTTCCTCAAGGGAAGTGCCGATCAAATCGTCTTCGTCCTGGTCCAATTCGATAATTTCATTCTCGCCGTCCGTGGCGAATTGTTCGTCTTCCAATGAGTCCAGCTGGCTCAATTCCTGTTCCTCCTCACTGACCAGGAAGTCCAATTCCTTTTCATCCTCTTCGGTCAGTTCGGGAAACTCCTCAGGATCTTCCGCTGAGATAATCTGATCCTCGTCGATTTCCTCATCGCCCAGATATTCTTCCAGGAAATAGTCCTCATCCCCCTTTTCATCAGGCTCGGCCGCCACGGCCGGTTTTTCCTCCGCCACCCCCTCGGGAAGGGGTCCCCCATCCGCGGTGTCATTCGCGGTGTCATCCGCGGTCGCATCGCCGTCATCCAGCCCCCCCAGGGTATCGGGCTCGACCGGAGGCATTGCGAACGCATCGGCTGCCTCCTCGCCAATTTCACCGGCCTCCAGTTCCTCGGCGTCCAGATCGATCACCTCCAGGCCATCGCCGGCCGCCTTGTCCCCGGCCGCCTCGTCTCCGGCCGCCTCGTCTCCGGCCGCCTCGTCTCCGGCCGCCTCGTCTCCGGCCGCCTCGTCTCCGGCCGCCTCAAACAGTTGCCCTGATTGGTCCGTGCCTGTCTCCTCGAGGTCTTCCAGTTCGCTCTGGTCGAGAAATTCAATTTCCTGCTCCTCGATTTCCTCCTTCCCGTCCCCGATATCGTCGAAGGTGTCCAGTTCGCTTTGAAGCGCCTCGACTTCCGCGTCATCGGGCTCAATGGACAGGCCATCGGCATCCGCGCCGCCGGATGCCGTGCTGTCCTCTCGTGAAAACACAGGTTTGAGGTCCATCATCCGGCGAACCGACAAGGGTATGTTCTCCTTGACATCTTCGCTGGAGGAAGGCTCCGGGGGTTCGGACTCAGGCGGCTCCGCCTTGTCTCCGGCAAACTCCTGCTTCATGCCTTCCACATCCAGAGCGGAATCGGGAAGTTCCACTTCGATTTCTTCCATCTCCGGAAGCGCCGGGGTTTCCTCCCCGCCACTGGTTTCCCCTTCTTCCAGGGACTGATCGAACCCGGCGGGTTCCAGGATGGCCTCTTCGGGGGCCTCTTCCTCCAACAGGTCTTCCGCGCTCAGTTCCTCCAGCTCCGATTCGTCCTCCAAAATCACCGGCTCTTCTTCCTGGAAGGCCCCTTCCATGGATTCGGCGGATTGAAGACCTTCCCCGGAGTCGATTTTTTCAAAGGCGCGTTCGGGCTCCAGGGTTTCGGCCAGCACATCCTCTCCCACCACCCCCGGTTCCGCATCGGGGGGCGGGGGTGTTCCGCCGTTTTCGCGCATCAATTCCAGCACTTCGTCATCCACCACATCCAGGTTGGCCAGAGGATTGGGCGCTTCTTCCCCGGTGATTTGAGACTGCCGGAATTCATAGCCGGCGCCAACCAAATCGGAAATATCGAGATGACGCCCGACCTGCTGTTGCAAATCGCTGGCTTCAAAAGGCTTTCGCACCACGCCGGCGACCTGCATTTTTTTCATGTCCTCGGGGGACACGGAATCCATCGACCCCGTCATCAGCACCAACGGAACCTGTTCCAGGGTTTCTTTCAGCTGGCGGCAAATGGACAATTCCGGGTCTTGTTCGGATTTGCCCACCAATATCAAATCCGGCATAACAGAACTGGCGCGCTCGACAAATTTTTCCGGATTGAATTCGTGATGCAGTTTGAGACCCTCCATGTCCAATGCGGAAGAAATCAGTCCATGGATGACCGAATTTTCATCCAGAACGAGGATGGATTTGTTCATGACCGGTGCCTTTGTTGAACTTTTTTGGGGTCGAATGTTTCAGCGCTCCAGCGTGAAGGACGCCAATGGCCGGGAACGAAAAACCGGTTTTCGCCTTCGTGCAAAACGGATTTTCGCATCATAGGCGGGTTTGCGGCAAATAGCCATCGCCCGGCCTTTCGATCCCTTGCTTTTTATCCTGTTTTTTTAACGATGAATATACTGTCCGGGTACATCGCCAAGATATACCTGAAATTCTGGTTGCTTTCCCTTTCGTCCATGATCTTGCTGGTGATCGTGGCCAACCTGTTT
>JACZSY010000363.1 GCA_022573975.1 SAR324 cluster bacterium
CCCGAACTGTCCTCGCGAATGGCCAGGGCGCGCGCGCGGCTGGCAAATTTCAGGGCGCTTCATCGCAGCGGCGGGCGGGCGCTGTTGAACTGGATCGGCCGTAATTTCGAGAGCGAGGGACGCCTCGGGAGTGGCGGGCCGGGTGGATGGCCCCCCTTGTCCAATGCCACCCTGGCCGCGAGGCGGCGCCGGGGCGGGCGCGGCGGATCGATGCTGGTGGTTTCGGGACGCCTCAAAAAGGGGACCAACATCCAAACGGATGGCGGCCAGGCCCGCATTTTCAATCCGGTTCCCTATGCCTCGGCCCATCAATTTGGATTGGGCGTGCCCCGCCGGCCGTTTTTTCCCGCCCCCCGCCAAACCCGGGCCATCGTTCAGCCGGTGTTGGAACGCTTTGTGGAGGAGGCGCTGTCATGATTCATGTCAACAGCATCACGGCGGCCCTGCTGAACGCCATGGCGGGGGATGGGGTGCTGGTTTCCTCCGGGTTCACCGTGCAGGAGGGCGAGGTCTTCAATCAGGACATCAACATGACGCCCTGGGTGGGGATTTATTACGGGCACCTGGACATCGACCCGCACACCCTGGGCGGAACCCGGCCCTGGGCGGGAAACCTGGAATTGTTCGTCTATGTCCAGCAAGGCAGCCATCGCTCCGGTCAGGAGGCCACCCGCTTGTTGAGCATGGCCCAAGGCGCGGTGTTGGATGTGATCGATGCCGATAAAAACCTGGGCGGCGCCGTGCAGAGGATCACAGGAATGGAGATCGCGCCCTTTCAGCGGGAATTGGAAGACGACAGTTGGTTGTTCACCAACGAGATTACCCTCAAGGCGGCGGTTCGCGGCTAGCAGACAGCGCCCCGGACTTCCCGGCCCACCGGATGGCACGGCCAGAGGGAAAGGATCCCCGCCGAGAGGCGGCAACCGGTTTTGAACCACAGGAGCGACCCCATGGCATATGGACAGTCAGGCCATTTTGCACTGAGTTTTCAGGAAAGCTTTGGAACCCTTTTCACCGGGTCTCAATTTTTCATCCCCCTCATTTCCGAAACCATCGGCGAGACCATCGAGCAGTTGGTGGAAAACAACATGTACGGGCGCTTCGCGGAATCTCCCTATCACGAGGGCCTGCACGAAATATCCGGCGAAATCCGCGCGGAGGCCCACCCCATTTACCTGGGGGCCTTCCTGAAAGCCGCTTTGGGACAGCCCGTCAGCACCCTGGTGACTTCGGTGTACGAGCATGAATTCCTGCCGGCGGCCACCGACTGGGACGGCTCCGCGGCCGTGCCTCCCGCGACGCTGGAGGTGCACCGCGATGCCGGTTCGGCCTTCGTCTATTACGACCTCCAGGCCACCAACCTGAGCATCGAAATCGCGCACGGCCAACTGCTGTCGGCCACCCTGGGCGTGCTGGGCGGCCAGTTCTCCCGCAAGGCCGCGGCCAGCGCCAGCTTCCTGGCCGGCCGCCCCTGGACATGGGATGTGGTGTCCGCGCAATACAATGGGGCCGGCATCTCGGAGTTCCGCCAGCTTTCAGTGTCTTTCGAAAATCAACTGACCCCGCACCACACCCTTTCCGCCACCAAGACGCCTTACCGCATCAAACGGGAGGGCCCTCAAAAGGTGGGGATCGAGGGCACGTTTTTGTTGAACGACCAGGCGTTGTTTCAGGAGTTCCTGGATCAGTCCGAAAAACGGCTTTTGGTGTCGTTCCAGGGCGAGGCCATCAGTGGCGGCGACTATGCCGAGCTGATCCTGGACATTCCGCGGATGCGTTTCGCGGAACTGGCCCCGCAGTTGAGCGGAGCGGGGCAACTGGAGGTGTCCTTCAGCGCCAACGCGGTGTACGACACGACCTCCGGCTATGCCATGCGGGTTACCTTGACCAATACGCAACCCGCTTATTGACCGAGTGTACGACACGGCTTCCGGGCCAAGCGGCGCTGGCCGGGCGTATTTTTTCACGGAATTTTTTCACGGAATTTTCACTGGGACCAGAAATGGAATTGAACCTGGAATGGCGGGCCTGGCGGTCGGATACCTGGCCGGAGGTGGCTTGCGAACTGCGGCCTTTGAAGGTGTGGGCCTTTCAGGAAGTGCTCGAGGCCTGGGAAGGACAGCGCCAACCTGCCGCGGCGGAGGGAGAGCAGCCACTCCCGGCGCCAATCAAGGGCGCGCCGTTGATGGCCGTGGCCCGGCGCATCCTCCCGGAGCACGCCAGGAACCTGCAAGGGATCACGGTGCGGCTGGATGGGCAATCGCGCCCAGCGACACTGGAACAACTCTGCGAGGAAACCGCGCTGATGCCGGTGGCGGGGGAAATCCTCTCGCGCCTGGTGACCATCTCGGAAATCACGGAGGCGGAACAAAAAAACTGAGGAGGGCTGTCCGTCATTGGCGGCTGGGATATCCATTGCACCGGTTTGCGGAGATCCATGGGCGATCCTGCCGGTTTTGGATAACGCGGTTCGTGCTCTGCCACGCCGCCGAAACCGGGGGATGGCGGCAGGCCGAGTGGCCGGATGGACAGCCCCTTTTGCTGCAGGATTGGCCCATGGTAATCATCCTGCGGGTCATCCGCTCCGAAATGAATGCATTGGATCGAAAGCAAACTCCCCGGGAATCTTCCCTTCACCCATCGTTTTGGAGGACGGCAACCCAATGAAGCAAAGACCAATTCTCTCTTCCCGGCCGATCAACACCAGGGGAGGGAACACCCGTTTTGGATTTTCGTTCCATCTGTTCTTGACCATGTCGTGCCTGATCTCCTTCTTGGGGTGCGCCGGGCCTGTTCCCGTGACGCCTTTCCCCAAGGTGGTGCGGGTCGCGCATCCTGCAAAGGCTCCGCAAGGCAAGTCCCACGAGGCGCTGATGGAAATGTACAGTGCCTCCCCAGAGCGCAACCCCGACGGCTTGGGGGCGTTTCGGCTGGTCTGGCTAAACTCCAGGATGACCCTGTTGACCTGGCCCGCCATGGCGATCCGTTTGGAAAGGAACCGCATCGCCTATGCCATGACCAAATCCGAGCAGGAGGACTACATCGATCATCTGCATATGGCTATTGCTGCAGTCGATGCTGGGCGAATCCAATGGATTTCAATGACTGTGAAATTCAATGACGGCAGACAAATCGAGATTCACAGCAACAAAAACCTGCAACAGGATTTTTGGGAATGATCACAGTCCTACAACAACACAATCATGCCTGAGCGAATCCAAAGAAAGCGCACGAAGGGATGTCGGATGCCGGCAAACCCCGTGTACGTTGGCCGACCTGCGAAATGG
>JACZSY010000364.1 GCA_022573975.1 SAR324 cluster bacterium
CTCCTGATAAACCGCTTGCTGGTGGGCCGGGTACATTTCGATGCCTCTCATCTTTCCAACGGCCTCCTTGGCGGTATACCCGAACAACCGTTCCGCCCCGCCATTCCAGGAGGTAATGAGCCCGGTCTCGTCTGTGGTGATGATGCATTCGTGTGTCTGTTCGATGATTTGGGCCTGCAACCGCAATTGGGCCTCAATCCGATTGCGCTCGGTGATGTCCTCGAGCACCCCCAAAACACCCCTGATCTTCCCCTCATCATTCCGAAATGGCATTTTAACGATGTGTTGAATATGCGTCTCTCCATCCGGATAGGTGACCTCCACATGGGGGATATCGACCGCGGCTTCGGTTTCCAACACCTTTAAATCCGCCTGCCGAAATATCTTCCGTTCCTTTTCCGTTCCGATTGATAAATCGGCGGTCGTGGCATTGATGAATTCATCCGGATGCTTGCCGTAGGTATCGGCAAAGGCCCGGTTGACCATCAGGTATCGGTTTTCCAGGTCCTTGACGAAAATCCATTGTGGAATGGTGTCAACCACCGATCGCAACAGCCGCTGACTTTCCCCCAGTGCCTCCTCGGCTTCCTTCTGCTCGGTGATGTCCATGCGTAATCCCGCAAAATAACCCGATTGGGTTTTGTATTCCGAAACTCTCAACCAGCGATTTCCCTTAATCAGGTATTCCTTTTGTCCTTTAGGATTGCGGAAATCCTCAAGGCGTTGTGCGACCCAGGCTTCCTCCCGACCGACGGCATCTGGAACCTGGCCAGTGTGAGCGCAAATTTGCGCCCAATTTTCGAAAGAAATTCCAGGGACGAGTTGGTCCGAAATTTCTGAGTAGAGGCTGCGGAAAGCACTGTTGGCCAGGATTAGCCTTTCCTCGGCATCGAACAGCAGGAAGCCTTCCGAAATGGCTTCTACCGCTTCTTCCAATTGCATGCGGTTGATATGGGCCTCGTCCTCCGCTTTTTTGCGCAGGGAGATATCGCTGATGGAACCGGCCATGCGCAAAGGGTTCCCCTGTTCATCCCACTCCGCTTGCCCCCTGGAGCGGATCCACAGATACCCTCCATCCTTTTTGCGCACGCGAAATTCCACATGGTACGGCTGACGGTCTTCCAGATGGGCAACCATTGCTTTGGATTGAGTTTCCTGGTCCTCCGGGTGGACCAGGGACATAAAGACCTCCAGTGTGGTTTCCAGGTCGCCTTCCCCATAGCCCAGGATTTCCAGCCAGCGAGGGGAATAATAAGTCTCCCCCGTCACGATGTTCCAGTCCCAAAGGCCGTCCTGGGTTCCCGCCATGGCGCGGGCGTAACGGTTCTCGCTTTCGCGCAGGGCTTCTTCGGCCCGTTCCTGTTCGGTGATGTCGTCGACCCAATACAGGATAATTTTCTCGCCAAGGATCGAGATCTTTTCCCAGCTCAATAAACACTGAAACGTTGTCCCATCCCTCCTTTTCACCTCGGCCCTTTTTTTCTTTATCGATCCTTCACGGTTTAAGATGTCCAGAAACGCATCGCGTTCTTCCGGATTGGCCCAATGATCCCTGGCGGAAGATCCTATGATTTCCTCCGGCTTCATTTGAAGCAATTGGCACAGTTTCGAATTGGCGAATTGTACGGAGCCATCGTGGATGCGCGATATTCCAGCGCCAATCGGAGACGAGTCCAGTATGGTCTGGAGACGTTCCTTGCTTTCGCGCAGGGCCGCCTCGGTGCGCTCGCGTTCCTCGAATTCCCGGGCGATTCTGTCGGCCATATCGTCGAAGGCCCGGCCCATGGACCCCAGCTCGTCCGTCCCGGAAAAGCCGGTTCTGGCCGAATGATCCCCCTCGGCGAAGCGCCTCGTGGCCGCCGTGACCTGTCCCAGGCGCCGGGTGACCAGAATCTGGAAAATGAACAGCATGAAAAGGGAAACCGCGAAGGTCTTGATGGCGTTTCCGGCCAAAATGGTCCACGCGCTCACCCACAGCCGATGATATACCCCTTCCATGCTCGCCACGATATTGATCGTGCCCAGATGAACCTTCGTCTCGTCGTAGTCGTAATCGACGGCAAACTCGTGCGATATGGTGCTCTCATCCTTCCGCGCACCCACGAAAAACAGCGTCTTGCCGTCCTTTTTGATTTCCACGTATAGCAGGTCCGGTGTGCGGAGAATCCCGTTCATCAGAATCAGCAACTGCTCTTTATCGAAAATCCACAATTTCGCCCTGAAGGTTTCGAGGTACACATTTTCCATCTGATCGAGGGCGCGGTGAATTGTGCGCACATCGCTCCGATAGTCCTGAAACAACTGATTCGATGTTAGAATCAGCGTAATGCAGGAACTGAACAGGACGGTCAGAACGATGATCTTCCTGGCGAGGCTTTTGCGCCGGCCCATTTTACTCACTGCGGTTAATTTTTTTGGAGTACCACCGGATCAATAATCCGATGGTGCGGTTGTGAATTCTTTGGAAGGCGCCGTCCATTTTCATGGCCTTCAGCGCCGCGCTGGCCTTGGATGCCAGGTGGTCGTTTTTGGTGTTCATGTAAAAAAATACTTCCCTGATCGCCAAGGGGGGGGGCACCATCCTCACATCGTTGATGGAAAGCGTCCTGGCCATATTCGTCCAAGGCGGCGTAGTACTGCTCCTCGTTCAGGAGCTCGTGCATCTTCAGCGGCGTCAGCCCCGGCTCGACGACGACGAAATTCTCGAAATATAGGACCCGCTCGAGTTCCTTGAGCGTCATGTCGAGCAACAGGCCGATGCGGCTGGGCAAGGATTTGAGGAACCAGATATGGGCCACCGGGGAGGCCAGCTCGATATGCCCCATGCGCTCGCGCCGCACGGTCGACAAGGTCACCTCGACGCCGCATTTCTCGCATACGATGCCGCGGAACTTCATGCGCTTGTATTTGCCGCACAGGCATTCGTAGTCCTTGATGGGGCCGAAAATGCGGGCACAGAAAAGCCCGTCCCGCTCGGGTTTGAAAGTGCGATAGTTGATTGTTTCAGGCTTCTTGATCTCGCCGAAGGACCACGAGTGAATGCGCTCGGGGCTGGCGACGGAAATCTGCACCTGATCGAAGCTCTGAGGGCCGGAAGACTGGCCGAAGATCTTCATCAACTCGTTCATGAACACTCTCCTGCTATCCCATGCCGGGCCGGGGCCCGGATGCTCGGCGGCGGGACCACGCCCGCCGCCGACGCGCGGTGATTCAGTCGCGCTGGTTCAATTCGACGTTGAGGCCAAGGGAACGCAGCTCCTTGACCAGAACGTTGAAGGATTC
>JACZSY010000129.1 GCA_022573975.1 SAR324 cluster bacterium
GTTGTCCCGAAAAATCAAGATCACCGAGGAACGATTGAGCCTGGCCTGCAAGGAGGATGCTTTAGTGATCCGGCTGTTAACCATCAAGGGAGTGGGTCCAGTGACCGCCTGGACGCTGCGTGCCGAGGTAGGTCGGTTCGACCACTTTGCCAATGGCAAACAGCTTGCGCGTTTTTGCGGGCTTTCTCCACGCAATGCCTCCAGCGGAAACCGGCAGGCCGATGCCGGGTTGATCATGGCTGCCAACTCTCAATTGCGCTCTACATTGATCGAGTTGGCCCACAGGGTTGCCCGTCACGATCCGCGCTGGAGGCATCTGGCTTCCAAATTGAGAAAGCGAGGAAAACCAGGTTCCCTGGTCGCCGCAGCTGTAGCGAACCGTTGGACGAGGCACTTGTACAACCAACTGAAAATCATGCCTATGAAAGTGGCATAAAATAAAACGCTGGTGATTGCATAATGAAATCAACTGTGACCTGAAGCGGTTCAGGTGACGCGCTCGGCCACCCCTGGGGCCACTCGGCTCGTAGAGAGATTGGGCAGTCACTTTTACTCGAAGCACCAACATGGGCTATGCCGGCTGGCAGACGCTCGGATAGAAGAATGGGTTTCCACAGTTGAATAAAATGCACACTCCCAGGCGGGGTTGACATTACGACGGGCTTTCATAGAAGGGGAGGGGACTCCCCACGTTTGTGTGGGGAGCCGGAAGGGGTGAGGCTTCGCCCTGCTTCACCGTCCGGCTTTGTAGACGCCCGGCCTGGCGGGGCGGGGTGTGGAAAGTATAATGGGACCCTGATATCATGGCCGTTGACCCCTTGCCTTGGGGGAAGGGCTTCCAACGGCTTGTGTTTCAGGAATGCCGATCTCCCCGGAACCCGCACCCGAACGGTGGGACGGCCGGTTCCCGGGATTTCCTGCTATCGATCCTGCATCACCGGCCGCACCCGGGGGCATCCTTTGATGGGACCACTCCTTGCGAGAAACAGATTTTGCCGAAATTCGATGATCTCAGAAGATCGGTTCGCATTCCGTTCGAGCAACTCCGGACGAAATTGGAAGTGGGTGGCGAGTCCTACCAGGTTAAAATCGCCAACATGTCCCAGGAAGGCATGCGCATCATCGTGGACTCCAATGTGGTCATCGACACCAATCAGGAAGTTCTGATCGGCGTTGGCGCGATCAATCCCAATGTGAAGGGTCGGGTGCGCTGGATTTCGCCTTCGGCGGAGGATCCATCCAGGGTGGAACTGGGGGTGGAGTTCGAATCGTTCCTGTTCACCCAGCCGGAGGAGGAGGATGTGCAGGGATTGCTGGATGCATGGCAGGACCTTTCCCAGGATTACAGCTTCTACGATTCGTTCCTGCAAATTCTGACCATGCTCGATTTCGAGATCGTGGATGGCAGGATCTCCGATCTTTCCGAGGCCATTTACGGGATCGCCGTGTGGTTGGATCAACGGATGGGCCCCCTCAATTTGTGGCAGGCGATGCGGGAGGAAGGCGGGAAGATTACCCCCTCCATGATCGTGGAACGGCACCCCGCCTCCCACGCTTCACTGGAAGACCGCAAAACCCATGTCATCAAGGCGGCCGGGGAGGAACTGACCGTATGGTTGGGGGGACATCCCTATTTCTACGGGGAGGACATGATCATCGAATACCTGGGGGGCAACGAGGGACAGACGGACTTGTTGCAACGCCTGGTGTTGCTGTTGGCCAAGCGTATCAAGTTCTGGAGCAAGTTGCTGATGAAAAACATCTCGCTACAGTTGCTGAGCGAAGAATACGAACCCCGGAACCACTGATCCGCCGGCCACCCGCCCCGCTTTCCCGGGACAATCCGTTGGGGTGCTAAACCAATGTCTGGCCCCCATCGGCCAGGATCAGCACGCCCGTGATGAAACTGCTCTCGGGGGATGCCAGGAACAGGTAGATGCGGGCGATGTCATAGGGTTCGCCCACCCGGCGCACCGGAATGCGTTCCGCGACGCCTTCGCGCATTTCGGCGGGGATGGCCTCCGTCATGGCGGTTTTGATGAAGCCCGGCGCGATGGCATTGACCGTGATGCCGTACTTGCCCCATTCAATGGCCAGGGTCCTGGTCATGGCCGTCACCCCCGCCTTGGTGGCCGAATAGTTGGCCTGCCCGAATTGGCCGAAGCTGGAGACCGACGACGCGTTGACGATCCGCCCGTATTCCTGCTCGCGCATGTGCTTTCCGGCGGCCTGTGCGCAGTAGAACACCCCGCTCAGGTTGACCCCCAACACCTGTTCCCAGTTGGACTGCTCCATCTTCAGCGCCGATTGGTCCCGGGTGATGCCCGCATTGTTGATCAGGATGTCGATCCGCCCGAACGCCTCGACCGTCGCCTCCACCGCGGCCACGGCCTGGGGCTTGTCCGAAACGTCGCATTTGACGGACCCCGCCTTGCCGCCCGCGGCGGTGATCGCCTCCGCCGTGGCCCGGGCCGTCTCCTCGTTCCAATCGGCCACCATCACCGCCGCGCCGTTTTCCGCCAACAATTTGGCCGTGGCCTCGCCAATGCCCGATCCCCCTCCCGTGACCAACGCCGCCTGATCCTTCAAAATCATGTCCGCTCCTTGTTGGTTCAATGTTGGGGCGTCAACCCCGTGTGTTCGAGGGGTCCCTCTAGCAAAAATAAGCGGTGAAGGAAAGGTGGAGAGGGAACTACACCTTTCCCAATTTGTCCATGGCCCGCTTGAAGGCGGCGAAAACGTCCGCCAGCCCGTCCAGGGTGTTATCAACCGAGAAGGAAAGGCGGATCGAGGAGAGGGCGTCCCGTTCGCTCATGCCCGCGGCCAGCAGCACGTGGGAGGGTTCGGGCTTGCGGGTGGAGCAGGCCGATCCGGTGGAAACCAGCAGGCCCTGTTGCTCCAGGTGATGCAGCACCACTTCGCCCGGAATGGGCGGATAGCAGAAATGGACCATGAAGTCCGTGGCGGCGGGGGAACGAAACACCTTCAGCGCGGGGAAGTCCGCCAGGAAATCGAGCCAGCGCCGCCGGTATTTGGC
The DNA here is from genome assembly GCA_022573975.1 of SAR324 cluster bacterium. GTDB lineage: Bacteria > SAR324 > SAR324 > SAR324 > JACQKK01 > JACZSY01. Next base: position 3,038 of record JACZSY010000129.1, read on the forward strand.
CCGCATCGGCCGTTGCTCGCCGTGCAGGGCCGCCGTGCGCTCGGCGGCCAGGGCGAAAGCCGCCACCCCGAACGGGTTCTCGGTGCCGCTGCGCAGTCCCTCCTCCTGGCCCCCGCCATGGATCAGCGGCGCCAGATCCAACGGCGCGCAACGCACCAGGGCGCCCACACCCTTGGCGCCGTGTACCTTGTGGGCGCTGAGAGAGAGCAGGCCAATGCCCGCGGTGCGCCAATCCAAGGGCTGCTTGGTGAAGGCCTGCACCGCATCCACGTGAAAAACCGCCCTGGGGGCGTGGGTTTTCAACAACCGCCCAATCTCCGCCAGTGGCTGGGCGGTGCCCAACTCGTTGTTGACGGCCATCACCGAGACCACCCGCACCTCTCCGTCCAGCAGCCCCGCCAGCGCGGCCAGGTCCACCGTTCCTTCCCTGGTGACGGGAATGGTCTCCATCCGCGCGCCCTGGTCGCCCAACCAACGTGCCGGTTCCATCACGGCGGGGTGCTCGATGGCCGAGACCAGGATACGCTCCCCCTTCAGCCGGGGAGAGGCGAAAGCCCCCTTGAGAGCCAGGTTGCCGCTTTCGGTGCCGCCGCTGGTGAAGGTAATGCCCCGGGGGGGAACGTCCAACAGCCGCGCGAGGCGTTCCCGCGCCCGCTTGACGGCACGCCCGGCATCCACGCCATGCGCGTGCGGCGAGGAAGGATTCCCAAAACCGCCCTGGAGCAGGGGCAGGGTTTCGGACAACACCTCATCGTGGAGGGCAGTGGTGGCGGCGTTGTCCAGATAGAACTCTGGGTTCATGGCGGAAAAACCGATGGACTCAGGGTTTGGTTTTCCCCGGCGGTCCGGTGTAATTGGAAAGCTGGGCCAACCGTTCGATGGTAAGCACTGCGGTGTGCCGCTGTCCCCCGATCTCCCAGGTAGGATAACTCCGGATTCGTTTTTGGGTGCAGATCGGCGCCCTGGCCCCCCCCCGTCCATTGGGGAAACATTCCACATAGGGAAGACGGTGGGTGGAGGACTTGAACAGAACCTTCTGTTCATCGCAGTACGGTCACCAGTAGGCGCCATAGAAGATGGCGCCGCTGTCATTGAGGTGGATCGCCAATCCTTTGAGATAGGGATCTTCGGGACCGGTGGCCGAAACCACATAACCGCTGTAGTAAAAATGCATCCCGCCCACCAGCGCGATCGCCACGATGGCCGTTTGACTGCCCCAGGTTAACCAGTTGAACGCGGCCAGGCCGGGTGGGCGTTGGAAGGCGACGATAATCAGAATGACCAGCAAAATTCCAAAGGAGCCCAGGCAGTAAGCGCAGGTGGCCTCGATCTCCGTCTGGGAGATCACGGTCAGATAAGCGCTGTATGCCACCCCGGTCAGGGAAAGCATCCAGGCGAACGTAAAATGCCGCGCCGGATTGCGCACCCGCAGGGCCACCCAGGCCAGGGCCAGGTACAGCCCGAAACCCAGCATGGCGGTGGGAATGCCCAGGAAGGTGCCCCAGCGGCTTTGCTGCACCAGGTCGCAACCGCCGCCTTCGCCACAAAAAGCCAGTTCCGCTCCAACCCAGCCGGTGTAGGACATGTAGGCGGCGAGGGCCATTCCGGCGACGGCGGGTGACAAAAGCACCCAGTTGGCCGAAGTCCTTTTTTTCAGCACCGCGGTTTTGCCCGCTTTGGCCTCCACCTTTTTCGATTCCCTGGGGGAGTCCTGGCTCCCGCCCTCTTGTTTGGGAGCGCGATTTTTCTTTTTCTTTTTCTTTGCCATAATCCGTCCGCCGCTGAATCCATGGAGGTTCCACGACCCGCGTGTATCCGGGCGGGAAATTCTCTCCATGATGCGGCATTCTGGCGCACGGTTCAACCCTCCCGCCAAAATTTCTTTTATGGCTTAGCCTTCGATCCGTCCGAAACGCCCATTTTGGTAGTCCTCGAAGGCCTGAACGATTTCCTCCCGGGTATTCATCACGAAAGGCCCGTAACGCTCTACGGGTTCGTTGAGCGGAACCCCGGTCAGCAGCAACATCTCCGCCGCGGGGAAAAAATCCTCCCCATCCCCCGGCCGGCCGGCGTTGGCCTCAATGGATGGCGTGAGGGGCGGGGCGTCCGCGGCGGCGGCCAGGCGCACGTCCCCGCCGGCGCCAAAGGTGGCCAGCGAGCCTTCCGGGACGCGGACGCCTTCAGGCCCCAGCAAGGCCTCGCCGGAAAAGACGTAGACCAGGGCGTTGTGGTCCATGGGAACCGGCTGCGGCAGTTCTCCGCCCGGTTCGATCATGAAATGAATGTACATGATCGGAGTCACCGTATCGATCACCGCCTCCACGCCCATGGACTGTCCGGCGATCACCCTCGCCCGCACCTTTCCATCCCCGCTGGTGGCCTTGGGTATCCCCGCCTCCGGCAGATCCTGGTATCGCGGGGCCATCATCTTTTTGCCGGCCGGCAGGTTGACCCAGATTTGAAATCCATGGGTCACCCCGCCGGTGCGCTGAAACTCCGGTTCGGGCATCTCCGAATGAATCACGCCGGCGCCCGCGGTCATCCATTGCACATCCCCCGGGTTGAGGGTGGCCACGTTGCCCCTGGAATCCTTATGGCGCATGCGCCCCTTCAGCAGATAGGTCACCGTCTCGAAACCGCGGTGAGGGTGATCCGGCGCGCCGATGGCTGCGCCGGGCGGCCAGTCCACCGGCCCCATCTCGTCGATCAACAAAAAGGGATCGATGAAATCGACCCGCGGGTTGGGAAACGGGCGCCGCACCGGAAATCCACCGCCTTCCATGGTGCGGATGGACTCCACCACATCGATCAACGAACGCTCTGGCGATTCATTCATGGGCTGATTCCCGGTTGCTTGAAAATCGAAAACAATTTAATATTAAACTATATCATTTCAAACTATCGGTCAACCGGGGGTTGGGTGAAGTCTCGGGATTTCGGGTTGCGCGTCTTGGCGCTCAGATTTCCGCCCCGCAGTATTTGCAGTAGACCGCGTCCGCGTCGTGTCCCTGCGTTCCACAGCCATGACAGGCCCTGTCCTGGTTCTGGGAGGAATCGCGCTGGGCCTGGGCCATTTCCACCGAGACGATGCCGGTGGGCACGGCGATGATGGCATAGCCGAGGATCATCAACATGCCGGCCAGGACCTGGCCGGCGGCGGTGTGCGGGGCGATGTCCCCATACCCCACGGTGGTCATGGTGACGATGGCCCAGTACATGCCCCTGGGAATGGAGGTGAATCCGCCTTCCTCGCCCTCGATGAGGTACATCAGCGAGCCCATGATCACCGCCAGGGAGAGCACGAACAGCAGGAAGATCATGATTTTGCGGCGGCTGCCCCGCAAGGCGGCCACCAGCACGTCGGCCTCGGAGAGGTATTGAGTCAGCTTGAACACGCGGAAGATGCGCAGCAGGCGCAGGGTGCGGATCACCAACAAGGTTTGCGCCCCGCCATAAATCAGGCCCAGGTAGGTGGGCAGAATGGCCAGCACGTCGATCACGCCGAAGGGGCTGATGACGTAGCGCAGGGGGCGCCGCACGCAAATCAGCCGGGCCAGGAATTCCAAGGTGAAAATCCCGGTGAAGAACCATTCCATCCCATCCAGCAATACGGGAAATCGCTCCCGGATGGTCGCCACGCTGTCCAGTATCACCACCAGCAGGCTGAGCAGGATGGCCCAGATCAACGCCACGTCGAAGGCCCTGCCCAGCGGGGTGTCCATCTCGAAAATCACCCGGAAAATGTTCTGCCGCCAGGGCGCGACGGGGTGTGGCTCGTGGGATTTTCTGGGCATTTTCTCAGGAGCTGGGCATTGGGCGGGCGGGCCGCAGGGTGAATTGAGCGGGGTTCCGGCGGGCCGGTGGCGCTGATTCGCCGCTATAACCGCCGGTGTTCTGGTCAAACATTACTCGGAGGGGAAGACAGGAAGCAAGGGGGAAGGATCCGTCTTACTGCGCGGCGGTGTAGACCGGCGCATTGGCGAACAGTTGGTCGTAGTTGTCCCCATTGGAGCCCGGCAAATATATTGTAATCCCGGCGACCGTTCCGGCGCTGTTTATCGCTACCATGAGAGTGCCGTCCGTCCAATCGGCGAGCAGGGTGCCTCCCACCGCCAGGGTCGGATCGTCACGGGCCGAGGCGCTCACGGCGGTCACGTTGGTCATGATGTAATGGCCGGGCTGGTATACCGTATTCAATGTGTCGGGCCCCACATTGCCGCTGGCGTCGAATTTGAAAGGAGACTGGCCGCTGCTGTAGATGCGGCCCCACGCCCCACCGGCCAGGAGATGGCTGGGCGTGGTGATGACGACCCCGCCTCCGGCATCGATATAATCGGCGACCGCGTCCCCGGTGGCGATTCTGTCCGTTTCGCCGGCAAGGCTGGAAAACAGGACGGCATCGTAATTCAGCAGATCACCGAGCGTGGGAGTCACTACGGAAGTATCCATGGAGTCCACCACCGGAAAATCGAAGGGGGATAGAAATGCCGATGCATTGGCGATCGCTGTGGCCTCATCCGTCAGGATCAGCACCGTGGTGTTTGCGGGATTTGGTGAGGCCAAACGGCCACTCCCCGCCAGGCTCTGGGCCTCCTCTTCGGTCAACTCATCGCCACAGGCCGCCAGGATTAAAGACAGGCCGATCAACATGGCAAAAACCCAAAAGCTTCGGGTCCGGCACGATTTGATACCCCCTGCAAAAATACTCATCATCAGCCTTTTTCTTTATGCTTGGTGTTTTTCGCGGTTCGATCCAACCCATTTTGGGTCCGGTTCATGCGATCTTTTCTCTTCTCCCGAGCATTAATTCATAGGAAATCTAATCTGCCAAGAAAACTATATTTTTATTTACAAATTTTTACTCCAAGAGGCTGTTTATCATAATTTACCTGGCTGCCATCCACCCAGGAACATGCCGGGCGGGAAATCCTTCCCTGGGCGTTGATATAGGGCTAAACTTGGCGGAACATCCCCAATGGCGGTGCATGAACAATTTGCTCCGGGGTTGGCATTGAGTGGCCCGGGCCTGACGGCGAGGAGAACACCATGAAACGATTTTTCCTGCGGGTATTCATGCTGGCGGCGGGAATCGCCCTGTCGGCTGGGCCGGCGGCCTGGGCGGATGGGGGGGCGGGGGAGCGCCGCGGGCCTTCCGGCGATGGCCGTTATTTTTTGGCCCAACACGATTACGCCCAGCAGGGGCCGGGCTCCGGGAAGGAACGTCACCAGGGGCGTTACCAGGCCCAACACGGAAAAAAGGGCCAAAAAGGCAGGCGCGCACCCCGAATGGCCCAAATGCGCCACCGGATAGCCAAAATGATGAGACGGACACTGCGTTTCATCATCCCCAGGCTTTCCCCCGGGCAGCGCGAGCAGGTGCGTAAACTCAGGCTTGAAATACGGCGGCAATTGAACACGAACCGGGCGCGGCTCAAGAATTTCCGGTTGGACATGCGCGAAACAATGCGGCAATTCCCGGTGGATCAGGATGCCGTCAAAGCGATATTCGACCAAATGGCGAAACTGCGCCGGGCGATGCTCTCCTTCCGCCTCTCCGCCCTGGCCCAGATTCAAAACATGGCCGGGAAAAAACTGTGGGAGGAAGCCCGGGCCGGCGCCAGGCGGAAACCCGGATCGCATCCGGCCCCGAGGCCCGGTCACGAAAAGCGTTGAGCCGTTTCGCCTTTCTCTGGCCCGGACGGAGCATGAACCCCGCGGGCCGGAACTCCAGGCTTTGCCGTCAAAGTGATGGGAGGTGAAGCGGGGCTGCCTGAAATCATGAGGGCAATCCACCGCTTTCCACGTGTAGCGCCGCTTCCTATTCGTAAAGCACGACGATTTCCACTTCGCCGATCCCGCCTGAGGATTTGGGGGGATGGTCGATTCTCAATAAATAGACTTTTTCCATTTTCGGCGGAATTTCGATCCGGTGGTCGAAGATGCGCCCCGAGACCGCCACCCGGATGGGGGTGCGGGGACGGATTTTTTCCCCGGCGATGCGGACACCATCGGGAAGGATAATGACCGATGGCGTCACCTCCGCGGAAAGCACCATCTCGGCCACATAGGAAGGCCCTCCCGGTGACAGGGTAAACGGCCCCGGGGCCTCCGGACGAAACAAGGCGTCGTACCGCAGGTGCGCCGGGTTGACGAGGGTCAGGTATATCGAAAAACCCGAGGCGCCTCTCGTTCTGGCCTCCACATTCCAAGGCGCCACGACGTTCAGCATCAAGAATACCATCACGGCCAACGATAGCATCACCGCCTTTCCGAGCGGTGCTGGTTTGGTATTTTTCTGTCCGTTGAATTTTCTGAATGAATACATTTTTTCTGAACCTTTCTCGCTCCCCTGATGAATCCCCTTCCTTCCCGGAAAGGGGTGGTGGTGTCTTTAACGCCTCAGGTGGTTATTGGTTTTTTAAATTTAGCTCTTTTTTTTCGCATTCATATTGTAAACGATCTTTTTATTATAAAGGTTCCAAATTTTTAAAATCCATGGGAACTGGCGCGGAAAGGAGGGGTCCGATGGAGGCGGGGAATCCTCAAGCCATTGAAGAAAAGGCCTGGGGAACAAGCCTGTGAGGACACAGGCGCGCACCGCTCCCGATCGGCGGACTGGCCGGCTGGAAAGCAGGATGAGGGTTCGCGATGAGGGTGGAATGAACGGATATGGAGGGGCGGAGGGAAGCACGGTGGAAAACCCCGCTATGGGGTCAATCCCCTGCTGCTCCCTCCGGCTTCCCGGCGCCCCGCAGGGGGCCGGTCTCCTGGAGGTGATCGATCATCATCTCCATGCGCTCGCGTTCATGGCCGAGAAAATCGCCCACGGCCTGCCGCAAGCCGGGGTGCGCCAGGTAATGCATGGAGCGGGTGGGGCGGGGTTCGAATCCGCGCATCCGCTTGAAATCACCGCCGGCGCCGGGTTCCATCCGGCGCAGGCCATGCTCGATGCAATGTTCGATGGCGGCGTAATAACAGACGTTGAAATGGAGATGCCGCACCTCGCGAAAGGCCCCCCAGTACCTCCCGTAAAAGACGCCCCCCTTCTGCACGTTGAAGGTGCCCGCGATGATTTCCCCGTCTTTTTCCGCCACCACGAAGCACAGGTTCCTGCTGAACCGTTCCGTGATCCGCTGGAAAAACGCTTCGTTGAGGTATCGCCGCCCCCAATACAGCTTGTCCACATGCTCCTGGTAGAGCCGGTACATCACCGGCGCCAGGGCCGGCTCGATGTCGTCTCCGGTCAGCGCGCGGATGACGATCTCCTGATCCTTCATTTCCCGGCGTTCCCGGCGGATCTTGGTGCGGCGTTTGCTGCGGAAGCCGCTCAGAAAATCCTCGAAGTCGCCATATCCGTGATTTTCCCAGTGATACTGCAAACCCAGCCGCTCCAGGAAGCCCAACTCGCCAAGGGCCTCCACCTCGTCCTCGCGGCAGAAGTTGACGTGAACCGAGGAGAGGTGGTTCTGATCGCAGATTTGGATCAACATCCGGCCCATCACCTGGATCAACTCGCGCCGGTTCTCTCCCTCGGCGGTGAGAAAGCGGATGCCGTTGGCCGGGGTGAATGGCACCGCCACCAACAACTTGGGATAGTATTCCAACCCGGCGCTGGAGGCGGCGTGGGCCCATTCGTGATCGAAGATGAATTCCCCCTCGGAATTGCTCTTCAGGTACAACGGACAGGCGGCGATCAGCCGGTGCTCGCGCTCCACGGCGATGTGATGGGGCCCCCAGCCCAGGCTTGCCCCCACGCAGCCAGTCGCCTCCAGGCCGGCCAGCCAGTCCCATTCCAAAAAAGGGCTTTCCCCGCCCACCAAGGCATCCCATTGGGCCTGGTCCAGGTCCGAGATGTCATTGACGATGCGAACCTGCCAGTCGGCCATGGGGGGGGTGGGACTCCGAAAAGGGCGGTGGGATAATCCGGATAACTGTATGCGGTATATCTTATCCGATTTCCAGCAACAGTCCAGTAACCCCCTGAACATGCCCAGCCCGAATTGGGTCCGTTTTGTTGAATCGCCCCATGCTCCAGCAAAGGCACCAAGGACTCCAAAAGCGAAACCGCTTAATCCGCAGATTGCGCAGATTGCGCAGATTTAAAACAGCGAACTGCAACCGCTTATGCTCGCGGATGGATGCGGGTTGGGTTCGATTCGCAGATTCACCCTGCCGGGCTCCGATTGGCTCCGTTTTGTAATTTTCAGTTCGCTGGAAAAATTTCCTCCCAAAACGGTAAAACCCCGCTCCGGAACGCGTGAAGGACTGCGCTCCGGGACGGGGATATGGTGAACAACAGTATATGTTTTTTAGTTGCAAATGTCAATGGAATTTTTTTAGGGGGGCTTTGGT
>JACZSY010000130.1 GCA_022573975.1 SAR324 cluster bacterium
CTGTGGGGGATGAAATCCCCCACGCATTTAGGTGGTCAGAGGCCTTTTAAAAAGCGGCCCCAAACTTTTTGTTAAGGTCTTATTGGGGTTATCTATCAGCTTTTTACATAATCTCCAGTAAAAGTTTTGCTTCAACTTTTTTAAAAATGCCGATACCGTTGGCTCCGTGGCAAGATTTTAAATCGGAAGGCGGGGATGGGGTTTTCCGCGGGGCGCCTCTCCCTGCGCCGGCCGCGAAAACCGGCCGGGGCTTTTGGGGGGTGAAACCCCCGGAAATTGAAACATCGAATTTTATTGCAGGGCTTCCAGATGGGAACCTACGTACTCGCCATCGACCAGGGCACCACCTCGTCCCGGGCGATCCTGTTCGATCGGGATTACCGCGTGGTGGCGTCCGATCAACAGGAATTCGAGCAGCACTTCCCCCGCTCCGGCTGGGTCGAGCATGACCCCGAGGACATCTGGAACACCACGCTGGCCACCTGCCGGAGGGCCATGGAAAAAGCGGGGGCCGGCGCGGAAGACCTGGCGGCGATCGGCATCGCCAATCAGCGGGAAACCACGGTGCTGTGGGAGCGGGACACCGGCAGGCCCATCCACCGGGCCATCGTCTGGCAGGACCGCCGCACGGCCGGAGCTTGCGCGGCCTTGAAGGACGACGGGCAGGAGGAATTTTTTTCCAGCCGCACCGGGTTGTTGCTCGATCCCTATTTCTCCGGCACCAAGATCGCCTGGCTGCTGGACAACGTGGAGGGCGCGCGGGAGGCCGCGGAAAAGGGGCGGCTGGCCTTCGGCACCATCGACAGCTTCCTGCTCTGGCGGCTCACCGGGGGGCGCACGCACGCCACCGACGCCACCAACGCCAGCCGCACCCTGCTCTACGACATTCACCAGGGCCGCTGGCATCCCGAGCTGCTGGAGCGTTTGCGCATTCCCGCCTCGCTGCTGCCCCTGGTGCGCGACTGCGCGGCGGATTTCGGAGAGACCGAGGCCGGCATCTTCGGCGCCCCGGTGCCCATCGCCGGGATCGCCGGAGACCAGCAGGCGGCCACGGTGGGGCAGGCCTGTTTCGAGCCGGGCATGATCAAATCCACCTACGGCACCGGGTGTTTCGCCGTGCTCAATACCGGCGCCAAACCGGTGCGCTCGACCCACCGCCTCCTCACCACCATCGCCTATCGCCTCGGCGGAAAGACCACCTACGCGCTCGAAGGCTCGATCTTTATCGCCGGCGCCGCTGTGCAGTGGCTGCGCGACGGTCTGGGCATCATCGAACACAGCGCCCAATCGGGCGAGTTGGCCGCGGCGGCGGACCCCGGCCAGGACGTCTATCTCGTGCCCGCCTTTGTCGGCCTGGGGGCGCCCTACTGGGACGCGGAATGCAGGGGGGCGATTTTTGGCCTGACCCGGGCCAGCGGACCCGCCGAACTGGCGCGGGCCGCGCTGGAGAGCGTGTGTTATCAAACCCGCGACCTGCTGGAGGCCATGGGCGGGGATTGGCGCGGGGCGGGAGACACGGCGCTGCTGGAAGACACCATGCTGCTGGAAGACACTATGCTGCTGAAAGACACCGTGCTCCGGGTGGATGGGGGCATGGCGGCTTCGGACTGGACCATGCAACGGCTCTCCGACCTGTTGAACATGCCGGTGCACCGGCCCCGCGTACTCGAAACCACGGCCCTGGGGGCGGCCTATCTGGCGGGCATGCAGGTGGGGTTCTATCCCCCTCCCGGCGAGTTCTCGAAAAGCTGGGCGCTGGAGCGCGAATTCACCCCCGCCATGGAGCGCGCCGAACGCGAGCGAAAGTACGCCGGATGGAGCGATGCCGTGAAAAGAACGCTCACGCGCTGACCCCCCGCCTCCCGCGCTTCCTGGCCACAGGCGAACCCTGCCGATCGACACCGGGCGGATGGAAAAAGGAACCGCCGGCAAACGCGGTTTAATATCCTGTGCTCCTGAGCGCGGCGCGGCGCCTTCCTCCGGTTCACCCGAATCATCCAAAAAACAGAAGATGCTTGGCTTCGCCCGGCATGACCGGGTGCTGGGTATCCGGGAAGGCCCGGGTTTACCCTGTCGCCTCCGGCGGTCGGCGTTGCAGGGGGAAAATCTCGCCCTTTTCGATCATCACCCGGGCGGTGTTGGCGATGCGCCGCTGGGCGGTTTCGATGTTGGAAACGGGAACCGGCCCCAGACCCTCCATGGCCTGGCGCACTTTTTCCGCCGCGTCGGCCGACATGTTCCGCAGGAAATGACGCGTGAGGGGTTCGTCGGCCACCTTGAGGGCCAGCACCAGGTCGTTGCCTGGCGTCGAGTTCAACACCAGCTGGATGCCATAGTTGTCGATCTTGATCAGGTCCGCGAAGGAGAAAATACGGCGCCCGATGCGTTCGGCCAACTCGGGGTTTTTGCTTCGCAGGTGTTCGATCAGCACATCTTCCATCGGCTTGGCCATGGACCCAAGCACCTGGGCCACCTGTTTTTCCCCGGGGTGGCCATTTTCATTGCGTTTGCGCCCGGCGGCCATGTCTTCGCCGAGGGAGACTTCGATTTCCTCCAGCCAGTCTTCCGGAATGGTGTGGATTTGGGCATAGCGGGTCAGCACATCTTTCTGCATCGAATCGGGCAGCGCCGCGATCACCTCCCGGGCCAGGATGGGGTCGCCCAGGTTGGACAGAATCACCGCGATCACCTGCGGATGCTCCGCGGCCAGGAAGTTGGCGATGGTGACCGGATCGTGCCATTTGAGTTGCTCCAGGGCGCTGGCGCCTTCCCTGGAAACCAGTCCCTCCACCAGGTTGGCCGATTGCTCGGCGCCCATGGCCCGGAAGAGGATTTTTTTCAGGTATTCGATCTTGGTTTCCGGCGGGCCGGGCAGGAAGCGCCCTTTTTCCGCCACCAGGTAGTATTCGTTCATCACCCGATCCACGTCGGCGTGGGTGATGTTCTTGAATTCCTGCATGTAGCGCGACACGTCCTTGATTTCATTCTCGTTGAGGTTTTTCATCACCTCTCCGGCCGCTTCTTCTCCCAGGGAGAGCAGGAGAATCGCGGCCTTCCTGGGGCCGCTCATCAATGCGGTCATGATTGCTCCACGGATCGGGTGGACAATAACCGGGCCCGCCTTGGCCTGCTCGGGCCGCCGGGTGGTTTCAATGGAAAGGAGCACGGGCATGAGCCCGCACCGGAGTCTGCACCGGAGTCTGCACCGGAGTCTGCACCGGAGTCTGCACCGGAGTCTGCACCGCTGGAATGGGTGGGATATCGCATGGCGCCTCCATGTGCCAGGGATGTGTTCGGAGTTCGCGGAATTCCTGGAAGATTCGGAACGCCGGACGGACGGATCGCTTTGGCGCTAACGGGCCGGTAGCGGACCCCCGCCGGGAATTTCCGCCTGTTTTTTGACGCGGGTGACATTGTCCCAATAGGTGTCGAATTCGTTGCCGTTCCTCAACATGAAGCGGCGGCTTGTGATCACCAGGCCAAAGGGCGTCTGGGGGCTGGCGAAGGCCCGGAAGGACACCCATTTCCGCCGCCGCAAGGGGGTCACCACATCGCGCCGGAACCCCGCCAGGGTGTAAAGGCGATTTTGATAACGGATGCGTCCATCGGGTTCCAGTTTGTATTCCAGCCGGGTGGTGATGCGTTGGGCGCGGCGTTTCCTGCGGTCGGCCAGCTTCCGTTCACGTTGCTTGGCCAGTTCCTCCTCGGAGACGTACTTTTTGACGAAGGTTTCCAGCTTGGCCAAGGCCTCTGGAATCGCCATTTCCTTCCCGGTGATTTGCGACAGGCTTTTTTCCACGGCATCCAGGTTTTTTTCGGAAATCCGGTGGCGTTCCTGCAAAAAAAACAACAGCAGGGTGAAAAACGCGATCAGCAGGAACAACAGATCGATAAAAACGATCAGGGAGCTGTTGGATTTTTTCTCCTCGGTGGCAATGATCATCGCTTCACCCTAGGCTGGGTCCTTGAACAGCCGCACCGGACCCGAACCCTCGCCGCCGTCCGCTTCCGCGGCCGATTCCCCTTGCTTCGGTTTGGATGCGGGTTGATCGGCCCCGGAAAAAACCTGCGCCCGGAGTTTGCGGTCGGCGCTCAGCAGGCGGCCCCCGCCTCTTCCGTCCGGCGCGAGCCTCCCGGCGATGGTTTCCAGCAGCAGCAAGGTGTCGTGGGTGAGCACCCGCAACTGGGTCAGATCGCGCTCGATCCGGTCGGACGTTTTCTTGGTTTCCTTGACGGAGCCCGACGGGATGCGGTTGAGGTTTCTTTCCAGTCCCTGGATGGCCAGTGTCAATTGCTGAAAAGCCTGATGCTGGGCGGCCATTTGATCCCGGTCCACCGACTCGGCGAAGAGCCGCAGGGTGTCGCGCACCTGCTCCGCGATTTCCGCGGTTTGTTCGGCCATGGCCCCGCTGTCCACCTGTTCCTGCACATCGGCGAAGCGGCCCAGTTTGCCCGACAGCTCGCCCAGGGCGTCCACCAGGCGGGCCTCGTTGAGGCCGCCGGTGGGGGACGAAGCGGGCTGGGTGGAGGCCTGGGGAAACCCGGAGCGGCCGAACCCGGCCAGCAGCGTGCGCTCCAACACCGTCTCCTGGGTGGGCAGGATGAAGGTGGCCATCAGGGTTTGAATGGTGCTGAGCACCTCGTTCATGGCGCGCTCGTTGCGCATGTACAATGGACGCAGCACCAGCACCAGTACGTTGGCCACCACGGTGGTGCCCAGCGCGGTGCCGAGCCCGGCCAGCATGATGCCCACATTCACCGTTTCGGGCTGGAAGGCCGTGAACATCCGCATCAGCCCGATCAGGGTGCCCAGCAACCCCAGCTGGGGCAGCACCTCGATCATGGTCCACAACAGCTTCATGCCACGCTGGGTCAACAAGGTGTGCAGATCGGCGATGGAGGCGTCCTGATCCACCCAGGTGCGGCGGTTGCCCTGCTCAAAGGTGCGCAATATGTTCTGATAATGAATCTGCAGCAGCAGGCTGCGGAATACCTTGCTGTTCCTGGCGGGGGTTCCCCGGTTGTGCATGAATCCGTACGGTCCTTCTCCGGAGTCAATATTTGGGCCCTTGGTGTGCTTGTTGATCATCCTCGCGTCGGTTTCCAGCCGAAGGCCCTCGAAGTGGAGAAAAAGGGCGTCGCGAAACACCACGAACAACGAGGTCATCAGCACGAAACCGATGGCGCCATAGACCAGCACGGGGGCATATGCGGGGAGGTAGATGCCCAGCGCCAGCGCCAGCGCGACCATGGTCAGGTAGAGGAAATTTCCCTGCAAGGGGGAACTGATGTAAATTCGGTAAGGAGGCAGGGCGACCCGATCCCGCTCCGGCCTGGCGTCCGGTTTGTCCCCCCCCTTTGGCCCTGAAACCTCTTGCCAAGAAGGGAAATCCTGGTTCACCCGTTTTTGGATTTCTCCTCCGCCCAACATGCCGTCGAGCCAACCGGCTCCAGGGGGACTTCCCTGTTGGGGGGATTGCGCGGAAGTTTTCGCCGAAGTTTTCGCCGAAGTTTTCGCCGAAGTTTTTTCAGATAATGCCATGAATTTCATCCCTGGAGCACCGGCCACGGTTTCCGGCCGGCGTCCTTGTGTGTTCGGGCGGCGTTCGCCTGTGACCGGGCCGGCCAGGCGCGCCCCTGGATGAAAACACACCCAATTCTATATATCCCTGAAATCGCTTATAATTGCAAATCGAGGCCATGAAGGAAAAGGACTGTTTTTAATGGCGTCCAATCCAATGGGAAGGATTGCAGATGACGGGCCACCCGGCCGGCCGGAGCCGAAAAGAATTTTCGCTTCGGAGCCCATGGTGTACCCTCGTATGCTCCATCGCCGGTTTTAATCTTCACACCAATTCAACGAGAATCCTTTCATGAAAGTTACGCCCATTCCCTGCCGTACGGACAATTACGCCTACCTGGTGGTGTGCCAAGAGACCAACCAGGCCGGCGTGGTGGATCCGACCGACGCCCCGCCGGTGATCGCCGAAGTGGAAAAAAGCGGGGTCGATCTCACCGCCATTCTCAATACCCATCACCATCACGATCACATCGGCGGAAACAACGAACTGCTGGAGCGCTGGCCCGGCCTGGTGGTGTATGGCCATCAGTCCGACAAAGGCCGCATCGACGGACAGACCCGCTTCATGGACACCGGAGACACCTTCACCCTGGGCGCCTTGGAGGTGCGCACCCTGCACAACCCCGGCCACACCACGGGCGGCATTTCCTACGTCATCGAAGATGCGGTGTTCACCGGGGACACCATGTTCGCCGCGGGATGCGGGCGCCTGTTCGAAGGCACGCCGGAGATGATGTACACCTCCCTGTGCAAGGTGATCGGCGCCTTGCCGGAACAGACCAAGGTTTACTTCGGCCATGAGTACACCGAGGCCAACCTGCGTTTCGCCGCCCATGCGGAGCCGGGCAACGGCCATATCGCCGAAAGGCTGGCGCGTGTGCGCGAGATGCGGGCCGCCGGAAAATTCACCACGCCTTCCACGCTGGCCGAGGAATGGCGCACCAACCCCTTCATGCGGGTGGACAGTCCTGGCATCCAGGAAACGGTGAAGAAGAACGATCCGGGCAACGATCTCTCGCCGGCCAACGTGCTGGCCGTGGTGCGGGCGATGAAGGACAAGTTTTAGCGCACGTCTTCCTTTTCCCGGCTGTTTCGGCCGCCAGGAGCCGTCAGGGCGTTAACCGTCCGGAGTGACGCTTGCAGTGATAGACCCTGGCTCGCCCTCGGACGCCGGCGCTCCGGTCTCCGTTGGCAACCCTTTCCCGGTATGGAACCCACGAAGGAGCACACAATGAAAATCACACGAGTCTATACGGGGGAGGACAACCGATCCCATTTCGAGGACATCGAAATTCCCCTCACCATCCACGACCAGATGGGCAGCAAGTCCGAAATCCAGGCCACGGCCGGGGTCATATTCCGCTCCACCGATGAGGAGTACCTGTACGACTTTCACAACGCGCCCTGCCGTCAATACGTTGTGAATCTGGAGGGTATTCTGGAATTGGAAGTGGGCTCCGGCGAAAAACGCCGGCTGAATCCTGGGGATGTTCTGCTGGGGGAGGACGTGACCGGCGAAGGGCATATCACCCGCGCCGTGGGCGGCCCTGGCCGTTCGTTGTTCATTCCCCTGGAGTAGCCGGAAGAGGAACGGTACGGTCGTGATCCACTTGGGTGCTTGCAGGGAAATGATGATGAGAGAGTTGGTGCGGCTGGCCGGTAGTGGGTCCGTTTGAAAAGATAATTAAACCAACACCACGTCATGCTGAGCGAAGCGAAGCATCTTCTTGTTTTTTTGTGATTTGGGGTGTTTTGGATGAAGGTACTTCACTTCGCTCAGTACGACGGGATTCAAACTGACCCACTACCGGCTGGCCGGGATTTTGGAGCGCGAGGCGTTTTCCTGGTACAATGACCTCCTGTCCCGCGCGGCCTTCGGAGGCCATCAAGATTCAATGAACCCAGCGGGGGGAAATCCCGGACACCATCGAAGCCTCACACTGGGAGGGCGCAGGCGCCGGAGGGGCCGCGAAGCAGTGAACAGGCCTGGGACGTCTTCGCCAAAGGAACGATTTTCCACAACAAAAGTGTTGACGCAATGGATCAAATTTCAATATATCTTCCCGGTGTCGCGCTTGCGTATTCGGCATTTCTGCTCTCGATTATGACCCCCGGGCCGAATATCCTCGCCATCATCGGCACGTCGATGCGGGCCGGGAGAACCCCAGGCTTGGCGCTCGCGCTTGGAATCGCCACCGGCTCGATGTGCTGGGCCACTTTGACGGTTGCCGGCCTTTCCACACTGCTCGCCTCCTATGCCGCCGCGCTCACGGTGATCAAGATCGTGGGGGGAACCTACCTGCTCTGGCTGGGGTACAAGGCCTTCCGTTCGGCCTTTTCCGTTTATGACATCGAAGCCGTTGTGGTTTCCGGTACGAGAGACAAAATTTATGGATATTATCTGCACGGTCTCACCGTCCAAATGACCAACCCCAAGGCCGCGCTGGCGTGGATCGCCATCATCTCCCTTGGCCTGCAAGCCGGAGCGCCCCTGTGGGTGGGGCTTTCCATCATAGTGGGATCCGGCCTCCTCTCCATGCTCATCCACTGCCTCTATGCCTTGGCCTTCTCCACCGCGGCAATGGTGCGCTGGTACGGCAAAGCCCGCCGCTGGATTCAGGTGGCCTTGGGGACGTTTTTTAGCTTGGTGGGGGTCAAGCTGCTCGCAAGCGAATGATAGGCGTGTCCAGCGGAAAACCATGACCGGCGGCCGTCCTCCACAAAACCGGCATTTCTCCAGGGGACCCAACCGATGACGATTCGATCTGCTTTCACCGCCCTCGCGGCGATTTCCGCGTTAATAACCGTGACGATTGCACTGCCTGCGCTATTTGGCGTCCAGGCCTGGGCCGCCGGGCAAGAGGCCGATGACGGAAATTCCGAGCGGATTCGCCAGTTGATGCGGATCAATGGATTCGAATATCAAATTTCCAAGGCGCCCCAAACGTTGGCCTTGCAGTTGCGATCACAACAAGAACGCTCCGGGTTGAACCAGGATGTGCATGCCTACATGGTGGAGGTGATCCTCGCAGCGTTCAATCCCGCGGGCATTCTCAACAGGGTGGTGGCCACCTTGGCCGAGGGGGAAGACCAGAGTTGGTTGCGCGCCACGCTGGCCTTCCTGGCAACGCCGCTGGGATTGAAGATGACCCAATTGGAGAAAGATGCCTCCGGGGCGGAATCCTATCGGGCGATGGTGGGATGGGGGCAGGGCCTCAAGGACACCCCCCCGCCCAAATCCCGCGTCCAGTTGATTCACCAGCTGAATTCCGCGGCCCAGGTGTTTGAATCTTCGCTCGACGCCGCGGTCAATATGTCAATGACGTTGGTGCTGGCCCTGGAAGCCGCCAAGCCCGCGAAGCACCTGTGGGATGAGAAACAATACCGTGAGGCCAAGGCGAAGGTTCGGGAGGCGTTGAGGGAGCGAATGCGCAATGTCGTGTTCCTCAGGTTGCTCTATACCTACCGCCAGGCCGGCGATGGGGAAATAAAGCGCTACATTCTGTTTTACCAGGGCCAGGCCGGTAAAAAATACGTGACCCTGATGAACGCGGCGGTGGGAAAAGCCATCATCGCCCTGACCTGGCAGGCCGCCAAGAAAATCAAGGTGAAATCAAGGCTTTAGAGGGCCGGAACCCGGCATCCGGCCCCTGGCGGGCATGGCGTTTCGGCGGCGCGGCCCATCCGCCCAGCGCGGCCATTGCGGCCTCGGTTCCCCCGCCCCGCGGAAGCTTGGCGGCGGATTTTGACGGCCCGCTCCATTTGACTTTCACCACAGCGGAGCGTCAAAATTAAAACCATCCGCGGTCGATTGTGAATCTGGAGGTTCTCCCCAAGGCAACCGGCGGGATGTCTGGTGAAAGCCCTTGCGCGGTTTGCTGAAAGGTGCGCGATCCCTCCGGTTTGCAGGACGGCATCCTTGCCGGGCGGTCACCGGTTTGCCGGCGGGCAGCCCCCGCATCCCGAAGGCGCCGTCCCCCCAGGTTCCGGCGCCGCCGGGGACGATGCGAATTTCCCCTCCCCTTGCGAACCGGGCCGCCGGGCCGCTGGACAAACCATTAGTCATATTCGACCCAAGGAGAAACCCCCAGTGTCAAAAATAAAGGTAAAAAACCCGATTGTGGAGTTGGACGGCGATGAGATGACCCGGATCATCTGGGCCGGGATCAAGGACAAACTGATCCTGCCATTTCTGGATCTGGATCTGAAATATTACGACCTGTCCGTGGAAAAAAGGGATGAAACCGATGACCAGATCACCATCGACGCGGCCAATGCCATCAAGCAATACAGCGTGGGCGTGAAGTGCGCCACCATCACGCCGGACGAGGGGCGGGTCGAGGAATTCGGGCTGAAAAAAATGTGGCGCAGCCCCAACGGCACCATCCGCAACATTCTGGGGGGAACCATTTTCCGGGCGCCGATCGTGTGCAGGAACATTCCCCGGCTGGTGACCGCCTGGACCAAGCCGATCGTGGTGGCCCGTCATGCCTATGCCGATCAGTACAAGGCCACCGACGTGATCATTCCGGGCAAGGGGAAGCTGAAAATGGTGTTCGAACCCGAGAACGGCGGGGCGCCGACCGAGTGGGAGATCAATCAATTCCAAGGGGCCGGGATTGGCATGGGCATGTTCAACACGGACGAATCCATCACCGATTTCGCCAAGGCCGTTTTCAACTATGGCATCCTCAACAAACTGGACACCTACCTCTCCACCAAAAACACCATCCTCAAGACCTACGACGGCCGCTTCCGGGACATCTTCGCCGAGGTCTTCGAGGCGGATTTCAAGGCCCAATACGAGGCCGCCGGGCTGCTATACGAGCACCGGCTGATCGACGACATGGTGGCCCAGATCCTGAAATGGGAGGGCGGGGTGCTGTGGGCCTGCAAGAACTACGACGGCGACGTGCAGTCCGACACCATTGCCCAGGGCTTTGGTTCGCTGGGCCTGATGACCTCGGTGCTGATGACCCCGGACGGCAAGACCATCGAGGCCGAGGCCGCCCACGGCACGGTGACCCGGCACTACCGCCAGCACCAGCAAGGCAAGCCCACCTCCACCAATCCCATCGCTTCCATCTTCGCCTGGACCCGCGCGCTGGGCCACCGGGGCCGCATGGACGAGACCCCCGAGGTGACCCGGTTCGCCGAAACCCTGGAAAAAGTCTGCGTGGATACGGTGGAATCGGGAAAGATGACCAAGGACCTGGCCGCCGCCATTCAGGGCACCACCAGCCCGTCCGAAGACTCCTACCAAACCACCGAACAGTTCATGGACACCCTGGAGGCGAACCTCAAGTCCGCCATGGGGGCGTAGGTTCTTCCGCAATGCGGGAATGCCGGTAAAAGGAATTACCCCGTGGCCGGGCTTTTTTTCCGCGGCTCCGCGATCAGGATTTCCGCCGGAATTCCCAGGCCTTTGGCCAAGGCCCGGATCATCGGCAGCGAGAGGGGCCGCTTGCGGTTGAGAACTTCCGAAACCTTGCTCCTGCTGCCGATATACTGCACCAGGTCGGCCTGCCGGAGGCCCCGCGCTTCCATCCGGAAGCGGATGGCCTCCACGGGATCGGGTCTATCGAGAGGAAAGTTTCGTTTCTCGTAATCCTCCACCAGGGTGGCCAACACCTGAAGCCGATCCGAGTCTTCGGAACCAAGCTCGGGATCCGTTGCGATCAACGCCTCGATTTGCCCGAGGGCTTCCTGGTGATCTTCATGGGTTCGAATAGGCTT
>JACZSY010000365.1 GCA_022573975.1 SAR324 cluster bacterium
ACGGCCGGGCCCATCCGGAGCTGGCGGGTCTCCTGAACTCGCTTAGCGACAGCTCGGACTAGTCGCCTATGCAGGGCAGCGGCGTACAGCTACGAACCTTTTCCTTCATCGACCAGATGCAGCCGCAATATGCGGCGCTGATGGGTACGTTGATAACCGGAAATGTGCCCATCGCCGGCCAGTCACAACTCTTCGTCGAGGTGGCGCCCGGCAACGCCATCTCCTTCGCCGGCACGGACATTGCCGCCGGGGAGACCGTGCTGCACCGGCGCACGGTGCTGACCTCCCGCGAGACCGGCGTGCTGGCGGCCATCGGCCATGACACCGTGCCGGTCTTCCGGCGGCCCCGGGTGGGGGTGCTCTCCACCGGGGATGAGATCATTCCCCCCGGCGCGGAGATGTCCATCGGCAAGATTTTCGACTCCAACGCCACCATCATCTCCGACGCCATCCGTGAAATCGGCTGCGAGCCGGTGCGTCTGGGCATCGTTCCGGACCATATGGACACCATCCGGGACACCCTGACCAAGGCCCTCGCCGAATGCGACATGGTGATGCTCTCCGGCGGCACCAGCAAGGGCCAGGGCGATCTCAACTATATCGTGGTGGATCAAATGGGCGATCCGGGCATCCTGGTGCACGGCGTGGCCCTCAAGCCCGGCAAGCCGCTCTGCCTGGCCATGGTGGGGGGCACCCCGCTGGCGATCCTGCCCGGCTTCCCCACCTCCGCCGTGTTCACCTTCCACGAGTTCATCGCGCCGGTGCTGCGCCTGATGGCGGGCCTGGGCGAGGAGGACCCCCAGCAGGTGCGGGCCACCCTGCCCATGCGGGTCAACTCGGACAAGGGGCGCACCGAGTTCCTGCTGGTCAACCTGGTGGCCGGCAAAGACGGCTTCTCGGCCTATCCCATGGGCAAAGGCTCCGGTTCCGTGACCGCGTTTTCCAAGGCGGACGGCTTCATCTCCATCGGCCGCAACGCCGAATACGTGGAGGCCGGCGAGCCGGTCAATGTGACCCTGATCGGCCAGGAGGTGGCCCCGGCGCACCTGATCGTGATCGGCAGCCAGTGCGTCGGGCTGGACTACCTGCTGAGCCGCATGAGCGAGGCGGGCTTCCGGGTCAAGTTCATCGCCGTGGGCAGCCAGGGCGGTCTCATCGCCGCCAAACGCGGGGAATGCGACCTGGCGGGGATGCACCTGCTGGACGAAGCCACCGGCCTCTACAACGCGCCCTTCCTGGACGACACCCTGCACCTGGTCAAGGGCTACGGCCGCAAGCAGGGCCTGCTCTTCCGCAAGGACGACCAGCGGCTGGCCGGCCCCGCCAAGGCGAAGGACCTGGAGGCGGCCCTGGAGCGGGCCAGGACGGACCCCGGGCTGTTGATGATCAACCGCAACCGGGGGAGCGGCACCCGCGTGCTGGTGGACCAACTGCTGGGCGGAGCCAAGCCCCAGGGCTTCCTGGTGGAGGCCAAATCCCACAACGCCGTGGCCGCCGCCGTGGCCCAGGGGCGGGTGGATTGGGGCATCGCCATCGAGAACGTCGCCGCGCAGCTCGGGCTGGGCTTCCTGCCCATCGTGGACGAGGAGTACGACCTGGTGATCCCCAAGAGCCGGCTGGATCGCGAACCGGTGCGGGCCATGATCGAACTGCTGCGGCAACCCGAGACCCGGGATGGGCTGCGCGCCCTGGGGATGATCCTGCCGGAGCCGGCATGACCGCCGAAGGAAACAGCGCAGGAAACCGCATAGGAAGCAGCGCCGGAAGCGGCACGGGAAGCAGCACAAGGGGCGGCACAAGGGGCGGCACAAGGGGCGGCACCGTGGAAACGGAGCCCTCCCCCGGCAACACCGTCTGGGCGGTGATCCCCGCGCGATATGCTTCCACCCGCTTTCCCGGCAAGCCCCTGGCGCGGATTTCGGGCAAGCCCATGATCCAGCACGTCTACGAACGCACCGCCCGCGCCCCCTCGGTGGAGCGGGTGCTGGTGGCCACGGACGACGCCCGGATCGAAAAAGCCGTGCTGGGTTTCGGCGGCATCGCCGTGATGACCGGCGCCCATTCCACCGGCACGGACCGCATCGCCGAAGCTGTGGACATCGCCGTGGGGAACATCGCCGCCGGGGATGGCTCCGCCGCCAAAGAGGGCGCCGCCCCGCCCGGCTGGGTGCTCAACGTGCAGGGCGACGAGCCCATGATCGACCCCAGGGACCTGGAGCGCTTGATCCAGGGGCTGCTGGCCCAGCCCGGGGCCGTGATGGGCACCCTGGTCTACCCATTGGCCAACGAGAAGGAACTCTTCGATCCCAACGTGGTCAAGGCCGTGCTGGACGGACAAGGCCGGGCGTTGTATTTCTCCCGGGCGCCGATTCCCCGCTCGCCCGCCGGCAATCTTCCCATCGGTAGTGGCGGCTGCGGCTGGCGGCACCTGGGGGTGTACCTCTACCGGGCGGATTTCCTGCGCACGTTCCGCGACCTGGCGCCGACCCCGCTTTCCAATTTTGAGCAACTGGAACAACTGCGCGCCCTGGAACACGGACACCCCATCCACTGCTTCGTGGCCAGGGGCCTCGGCGTCGGAGTGGACGTGCCGGAAGACGTGGCCAAGGTGGAGTTACTGTTAGAAAAATAAGGCTTTTTACAATTGTAATCATGGAATTACAACTCGCAGAAAAATTGTTGAAATTAATTGAGGGCCGTATCTTTCACACTACAACAGGATCAGCTTTTATTAAAATTATTGATGACGGTTCAATCAAACCAAATGATGGGGAATATCCTAATAGGTTTCCACAATCTGCTTCCAGCATTTCACACCATTTTGGTTTTATTTCACTTTTTGATTTTACGGGATTTACACTTGATAACATTCTTGAGGATGAAAGCTTAAAATGGCTTCATTTTTTTATGGATCAAACCCCACTAAATATAGCTATCCAATTAAACAGGGATTTCTTGGAATCAAAATTGGTTCGGTTTGAGGATTTGATTGAAAATGATATTAGTACTACTTGGTTAATTCAACCGCGGATGAACGCAGATAAACGCAGATTCGTGAAAAACTGTATTTCACGCCCAAATATACAGACGTTAATGTGTATTATTGATAAGTAATTATTCAAATTATATACAGTTTTACCGATATGACTGAGTAGTACTAAAAGCCCTGTGATTTTATCAAAAAGCGAAAAACATGTGGGGGAATTCATCCCCCCACGCCCCCCGCATAAAGGTTTTGAAGAAGATCGAGAACAAACCGATTT
>JACZSY010000005.1 GCA_022573975.1 SAR324 cluster bacterium
CAAGACGGATTTTCACCATATCGCGGGGATAGGCATAAACTGCCGTATTCATTTTTCCCCGGCGCCGCCTCGAAGCGGGAAGTTCGGGTTCATAATACCCGGTGAACAGATTCATTTCCGGCCCCCCTTCACTGACCGATTCGAAAAAATGAAAACGCTCCCCAATCCTGGAAGAGAGGGCCAAAGGAGACGGCGCGTTGAGGAATTCCTTGCGGAACAACTTCATCGAGGCGATCATTTCCCCCGGGGTATAGACCAACCGGCCGTATTGAAAGGTGTCGCTGGAGGACAGCCGGTTGTAGTATGCGATGGAATGGTCGACCGCCCGCAGCATGGATTTCTTGTCCCCATCGTCGAACCAGTTCCTGGTGTCCGGGGATTCCACCTGGATGAAGCCATTGGGGAAAAAGTTTGCCGGAAAGACCCCCCCGGGAAGGCCGTCCCTGGCGTCCCCGCAGGCGGTGATCCACATCAGCAGGAGCGGCGCCATCAACCGGCCCGCGAGTTTGATTCCCCGCGCCACCCTGGCCAGCGGCTTGTTGCCGGGGCGGCGCCTTGCTAGATTTGAAACGGCCGGCAAGCGCGGTTTGGAGGCGATGCGCGAAACCGATCGGCAAAAGAAGTTTATCGTGGTGATTGGCATGGAGTGTTTCGAGCGCATGACTGCTGCTTGACGGTTGGGCGCCGGCCGGACTCGTTCTGGGGTCCGAATTCGTTTCCGGTGAGCGGCTTTTTCAATGGCCGCCAATTTCCTCATCCATTTTTGCCGCAAACCATGGTGGGTATGCAACCTTGAATTTATGAAAAATTGATGACCCCGGCCAAATCCAGCGGAAATCCCTTCTTTCAGCCACCCTTTTGGAGCAGGCCATTCCTGTTTCCGGTGGGCTTGGCCTATGGTGTCTTGGTGCGATTTCGTCTTTTCCTGTTTCGGCTCGGCGTGTTGCGCCAGTTCCGGGCCGCCTGTCCGGTCATCGCCGTGGGGAACCTGACGGTGGGGGGCACGGGCAAGACGCCCATGGTGGATTTTTTGCTGAGGGCGTCCCAGCAGGCCGGAAAACGGCCGGTGGTGCTCAGCCGCGGCCACGGCCGCCGAAGCAGGTCGCGCCTTTCGCGCTCCAGGTCGGACGAACAATGGGCGCCCGATGCGGTTGGCCTGGGGGACGAACCCGCCCTGTTGTCACTGCGCAATCCGGGCGTCCCGGTTTATGTTGGGAAGCGGCGGGCGGAAACGGCCCGGCTGGCGGCGCTGTGGGATGCGCCGCAGCTGATCGTGCTGGACGATGCCTACCAGCATCTGCGCCTGGCCAGGGATCTCAACGTTTTGTTGATCGACGGCGAGCATGGCCTGGGCAATGGGCGGATGTTGCCCCTGGGGCCGTTGCGGGAGCCGCCGGGCGCCATGGGCAGGGCCGACGTGGTGCTCCTCACCAAAACCGGCCCCGGGGAGGCCTCGCCGTTGCGGGAAATGTTGGCCCCCCACCTGGCGGCGCATGTTCCCGTGTTCACCTGCCAATACCAGCCGCGCCTCCTCGGGGTGGCGGATGGGTCGAGGGAATATGCTCCGGAGGCCTTGCGGGGTCGAACGGTGCGGCTGGTGTGCGGCATCGCCCGGCCGGACGGATTCGCATCCACCGTGGAAGCCCTGGGCGCCCGGGTGGACAGGCTATGGGCCTTCCCCGATCACCATCCCTATCACCTTGAGGACATACGCCTTTTGGACCAGGCCCTGGAGGAGGTTGTGGATGCCGGGGAGCACGAAGCGCGGGAGAACGCCGATTCCACCGCCCCTCCCGGCCTGCCGCTGTGGCTGACCACCGAAAAGGACGCGGTCAAGCTGAGGGGCCGGCTGAAAAACCCAGGACGGTTGGGGGTGTTGGAGATGGCGATGGTGCCCGAACCGGACGCGCAGGCGTTTTTTTTTAATTTCATCCGAAAATGCGGGATGCTATGATGACAGGTGGGTGCAGGCACCGGCGGCATGGCGATGTTTTGCCGGGCACCAACGGGAATCCTCCGCATCACGGGCCATTTCGGCCCCAGCCCAACTTTCGGTCAACCCACTAAAAAATAACTTGGAAATCGATGGCCCTGCTGCAGGTTTTCAAATTTCCGCATCCGGTGCTCAAGCAACACGCCAAAACCGTCACCCGGTTCGATGACGAGCTGCGCCGTTTGGCGGACAACATGCTGGACACCATGTACGAGGAAGGGGGAATTGGCCTGGCGGCCAATCAGGTGGGACAATTGAAGCAGGTGGTGGTGATGGACTTGCGCGCCGAGGATGAGGACGATGCGGAAAAACCCCGCCCGGCCCGGAATAAAGAACCCCGCGTCTTCGTCAATCCGAAGATGTTGGAATCCAGGGGAGAAATCGTCACCGAAGAGGGCTGTCTCAGCGTGATCGACTTCACCGCGGAGGTGAAAAGAAAACAATGGATCCGGGTGGCGTATCAAACCGCCGAAGGGAAAGAGCGGGAAGAAGCCTTCGAGGATCTGGCCGCGGTTTGCCTGCAACATGAAATGGACCACCTGCAAGGCCGGCTCTTCATCGACCATCTGTCTCCCCTGAAACGGGGAATGATCAAGAAACGGCTGTCCAAGATCGCCAAAAGCGCCTGATCGCGGACGCCGTGCCTGCCGGGAAATTTTCCGGGAGAAATGCTTCCTTTCCGGCCCAGGGAGGGAATGGGAATGGACCAACCCACCATGCGCATTACAGGAAATTTCCTCAAACCGGGAACGCGTCTTGCCGATTGGCCCCGTCCGATGACATTGGCGGTGCTGTCCGCCGTCTGGATACTGTTCTGGTCATCCCTTGGCCCGGCCGTCCCGCCGGCCCTTGGCCAGCCGCGAAAAGCCGAGGCGGAAAGGTCCAAGACCGAAATGGCGAAAGCCGAGGTGATCGTCGGCAAGGAAGTGATCCGCGTGGACGTGGCCGATACCCCGAGCCTCCAATCCAAGGGGTTGGGGGGGAGGAAGCGGCTGGCCCCCAACGCGGGGATGCTGTTCGTGTACACGGAGAAAGGCCGTCACGCATTCTGGATGCGGGGCATGTTCATTCCCATCGACATCATCTGGCTGGACAACCGCCGGGTGGTTCACATCGAGCGGGACGTGCCCCCGCCCCCTCCCGGCACTCCGGAATCCAAGCTGACCACTTACGCTTCCCCCAGCCCCGCCAATCTGGTGCTGGAACTGGCCGCGGGCCGGGCCAGGGAACTCGGGCTGAAAGTCGGCAGCCAGGTGACCTTCCGGTTCAACGTGCCTTGAGCCGCGGGAGGGAAAGCAATTGACCGCATCGAAAGAAAAACCCACCATCAGGGGGAAATTCATCACCTTCGAGGGCATCGACGGATGCGGAAAATCCACCCAGGCCCGGCGGCTGGCCCAACGCCTTCGCCAACAAGGACACAAGGTGCTGGAAACGCGGGAGCCGGGGGGCACGCCGATCGGCCGTCAACTGCGCTCGGTGCTGCTCGACCCCGGCAACGACGCCATGAGCGCCACTTGTGAACTGCTGCTGTATCTGGCCGACCGCGTGCAACATCTCGATACGGTGATCCGCCCAGCACTGCAACGGGAAGAAACGGTGATCTGCGACCGCTTCCACGATGCGACCGTGGCCTATCAGCAGCATGGCCGCGGCCTGGACCTGGCCTCCCTGGGGGGCTTTTTGGAAAAAGAAGTATTGTCCACCACGCCCGACACCACCTGGTGGCTCGATCTGGAAGTGGAGCTGGCCCAGCGCCGCATTCAACAACGAATCCGCGGCCAGGGCGGAAATGAACCCCGCGAAAGCCGGCTGGACGATGCGGGCCGGGAATTTCATGAGCGGGTGCGTTCAGGGTACGCCGCGATCCACGGGTCGGAGCCGGGGCGGATGGTGCGCGTTCCCGCCACGGGAGACGAGGCGGAAATCGATGCCACTATTTGGAACCTGCTGAGCCAGCGGTACGACCTGCGATAAGGACCCAGATGGCTTTTAAAGATATTGTTGGCCAATCCGAGGCGATCGGGCTGTTGCGCGGAGCAATGCACCGGGAGCGGATTCCCTCGGCCTACCTGTTTCTGGGTCCGCGCAACATTGGCAAACGCACCACCGCGCTGACCCTGGCCAAAGCCCTCAATTGCCGGGAGGCCGCCGGAGACAGTTGCGACGCCTGCCCTTCCTGCCGGAAAATCGACGAGCAGGTTCACCCCGACGTGGAGACGGTGTCCCCCGACGGGCGGTTTATCAAAATCGGCCAGGTACGCGAGGTGACCAACCGCCTGGCGCTGATTCCTTTCGAGGCCGCCAAGCGGGTGATCGTTTTCTCGCAAGCCGGGCGGATGCAAGACCCGGCGGCGAATGCCATGCTCAAAACCCTGGAGGAACCCCCCCTGAACACCTTGCTCATCCTTTGCGCCGAAAGGGCCGCCCAGTTGCCGGAGACCATCGTTTCGCGATGCGTGCCGGTTCGGTTCGGACTGCTCGGCCCATCGGATACGCGGGCGCTGCTGGAAAGCGCCCCGAAGCTGGACGCCAAATTGCTGGACTTTTCCATCCGGTTTTCCCAGGGACGCCTGCGCCCCGAGCTGCCGGCCCGGGCAGAACAATGGATGGAAATTCGCGACGAGATGATCAAGGGCATGGAAGGGCTGAACCGCCCCGTGTTCACCCAGCTTTCCCAGCAGATGGCCCGCTGGGGATCCAATGAGGATTGGCGGTTTGTGTTGGAATGGCTGGAGTCCTGGTTCCGGGACCTGGTCTTTCTGGCCGAAGGCATCGGCCCGGCGAGGCTGATCAACGGCGACCGCCTGGAGGAAATGCGCAACTGCGCCCAATGGTTCGATGGGGAGCGCGCCCAAAAGTGCTACCGGCGGGTGCTGGACACCCGCGACGCCATTGGAATCAACGCCAACAAGACCCTGGCCCTGGAGGCGATGTGGCTGGGTTTCAAGGATGAAATCCGTCAGGCGCGGGCTGGCGCCTGAACTTGAAAAAGGAGGGGAAAATGCAACTCCATGGAGGAACCAAAGCACCCGGCGGCAACCACCGGAAAAACCACCGGAAAAACCACCGGGAAAGACACAGGAGAAAACACCGCGCCGAGGCTGGAAATTCACCCGGCGGAAGCCGGAGCCCGATGTTTCACCGCGTCGCGCCGGCCGTGGCTCCGATCCTGGCCATGTTGGCCATGTTGACCATGTTGACCATGTTGACCATGGCGGTTGCGCTGACCGCCTTCCCGGCGCGCACCGCATGGAGCGCGCCGAATTTTTTCGAGAAACGAAAAATCGAGCTTCAGGCCCTGGAAGCCTTCAAGGAAATCATCGGCCGCTGGCGCGAAGAGGTCTATTTCGAGTTGTACGATTCCGGCATGGAGGAAAGCCAGGGGCGCATTTCGCGCCAGGATTTCGCCCAACGCATGGTGGAACTCAGTTGGGTGCCGCAGGGAGAACTCAATCCAAAATTTCTCCACCTCCGCTATCATTTCCGCACCATGGTCTATGTGAAGGCCCGGGTTTCCTACCGGCACAAGTTCGACCAGACCCGCAGCTTCTCCAAGGATCAAACCATGGTGATGGTGTGGGAAAAAGGACAATGGCGGATAGACCTGATCGAATTGATCCGCTCCCCCTATTCCGGCGTCTGAACCGGGCGGGGAGGTTCCATCGCACACGGTGCGGCGCCTGGGGAGGGGGGGGCGTCAATTGCGCACCGGGTGGATTCCTGATACCTTGAATTCCGCCGGCCTGTTGGCCGGCGATGCGATATGGGGAACGCTCTATTACAGTCAGCAACAATTACCAAGGCAGGCGCAAATGGATTTTGGTCCTATTACTATCTCTTTCATGTACTTCGGCCTTGCCGTGGTGGTGGTGACGCTGGTGGTGTACGGATTGGTGCATATCAACACCCGGGGCAATTCCTAGCGCCGGCGCCCTTTCCCCCCGTCTTTAGCGAAACCGTCTTTAGCGAAACCGTCTGAAGCGAAACCGCCTGAAGCGAAACCCATCCGCCGGCCCCCGATGGGCCACTGATGGGCCCCCGATGGGCCACGCAGGGGCGCTTCGCCTATTCCTCCCGCAGCACCTCCAAGGGTTTTTTCATCAATACGTCCAGGTTTCCGGCCAACCCGGTGACGGTGATCACCAGCACCGCCACCGCGCAGGTGATCAGATAGACCCAAAGCGAAAAGTCCCACTTCCCTTGAAAGAGGAAGGTGACCAGGCCCCAGGAGAGGCCACCGGCCGCCAAGGCGCCCACCACGCTGGCCAGCGTTCCTTCCAGCAGGTATTCCAGCGCCAGCACCCTCGCCACCGCCAGCCTGGTGGCTCCCAGGGTTTTCAGCAGCACCACTTCCCGAACCCGTTGGAACTTGGTGGTGGCCACGGAGGCGATGAGCACGATCAATCCAACCGCGATGCAAAAACCCGCCATGAAGCGCAGCACCAGTCCGATCCGTTCCATGAAGCCCTGCACGATCTGGAAGATCATGGCCACGTCGAAGCCGGTGACATTGGGCATGCGCACCACCACGTCGCGCTGCAAGGCCACCCGAGTCTCCTCGTCATCCACCCGCACCGGCGAGACATACATGGCCGGCGCCCGCTCCAACGCGCCGGGCAGATAGACAAAGGTGAAATTGGCGCGCCGGTTGAGCCAATCGATCTTGCGGATGCTGGTCACGGTGGCGGTCACCCTGACGCCCTGAATGTTCACCGTGAGCGTGTTCCCCACCTCGAGCCCCACCGATTCCGCGTACCAGTTGGCCAGGGACACCTGATGCCCCGGAATGTCCGGGTCTTTCCCGAAGCGCCCGGACACCACCTCCTCGCCCGGCTTCAGTTGCCCGCGGTAGGTGAAGGCGAATTGAGTGCGCATATGACGGCGGCGGTGGTCGTCCTTCTCCTCGCTGGGCAGGGTGGTTCGGCCATTGATCCCCACCACCCGGCCGCGGACGATGGGAATCATTGGGGGGTTGGGAATTCCGTGCGCGGCCAGCACCTGGCGGAAATCTTCCCGCTGCCCGGGTTGAATATCCAGGAAAAAAAGGTTGGGTTGATCGACCGGGGAGTTGGCCGCCACCTGCCGCAGCAGGTCTTGTTGAATCAGGAACACCGACAACAGCAACAACACCCCCAGCCCCAGCGACATCACCACGGTGACGGTCTGATTTCCCGGACGGTACAGCCCGGCCAACCCCTGCCTCAATTCGAAGCGAGACGGTTTTGGCAGCCACCGCAGCAGCATCAGCATGCCCAGCGAAGCCAGGAACAAACCCAGCACCGCGGCGGAGATTCCCAGCATGAACAAACCCGCCGCCTTGGTGAATCCCGCCTGCCACACGGCCAGCAGCCCGGCCATGGCGAGCATCGAGAGGGGAGAGAGCAAGGCGTTCAACCATTGCCAGCGCCCGGGCGGGCGGGGTTCCACATGGCGGCGGAAGAGGCGGCCGGGGGGCACCTTGCGCACGGCCCAGAGGGGGGGCAGGGCGAACCAGAGCGTGGTCAGGGTGCCGATGGCCAGGCCCTCGGCGGCGGCGGCCAGGGGCCAATCGAGGGACACTTCCACCGGCAGCAGATCCGCCAGCAGGAACGGCAAGGCCCATTGCACGGCAAACCCCAGGGCCACCCCCAACAGGCTGCCGGTCACGCCGATGGCCAAGGCCAACAGCAGGTATATCGAAAGCAGGTTGCCCGAGGTCGCGCCCAGGCATTTCAGCACCGCCAGGGTGTCCATTTTCTGCGCGACGAAGGCCCGCACGGCGCCGGCCACGCCGATGCCCCCCAGCAGGAGCGCGGTCAGGCCGATCAGGTTGAGATAATCGGTGAGCCGAACCAGGAACCGCGCGGCCTGGGGGCGCATCCGGTCAAAGGTTTCCACCGCGGCAAAGGATTTGGGGAGCCGCAGGCGCAGGGCATCGGCCACCGCTCCGGGCTTCCTGCCGGGCGGCACCTTGACCATGGCCGAATAGAGAATGCGGCTTTTCACCGAGAACAAGCCGGTGGCGTCGCCGCCGCGGCCGGTCATCAGCACCCGCGGCCCCAGATTGAAAGCCTGCACCGGACTGTCCGGCTCGCGCAGCAGCACGTCCGCGATGCGGAAGGATTTGGCGCCGATGACCAGCGTGTCCCCCAGCTTCAACCCCATTTTGAGGAGCAGGGAATTGTGCACCAGCACGGTGCCGTCGCCGAGCAGTTGGCGGAAGGGCCGCCCCGAGCCGGTGATCACCTCCCCGTACAACGGATAGCCGTCTCCCACGGCGCGGACGCTCATGGGCTGAACCCGCCCCGAAGCGGGGGCGCGGGCCATGGACACCATCTGGCGGGAATGAACGATCACCGCCCCTTGCGCCCGCAGCCACTCCAGCGCCCGGCGTTCTTCCGGAGTGAACGCCGTGCGGCTGCGCACGATCAGGTCCGCGGCCATCAGGGTGCGGGACTCGCTCTCCAGGCCCCGTTGCAGATTGAAGGAAAAAGACTTGACGGCCACCAGCCCCCCCACCCCGGCGGTGATGCAGAGCAGGAACACCACCAGCCGCCGCCAGGAGGCCCGCACCTCCCTGGCCAGCATGAGCAGGCTCCAGGTGTTCATCCGGCCGCCTTTTGCTGGGGGTGTTCCACCAAACGGTCCCCGTCGATGCGTCCGTCCAGCAGGTTTACGATCCTTTCGGCCGCCTTGGCGATGCCCGGATCGTGGGTCACCAGGATCATGGTGGCCCCTTCTTCGCGGTGCATCCGGCGCAGCAGGGCGATGATCGTCTCTCCGGTCTGGCTGTCCAGGTTGCCGGTGGGCTCATCGGCCAACAGCACGGGAGGGCGGCAGGCGAAAGCCCGGGCGATGGCCACGCGTTGCTGCTCCCCCCCGGACAATTGCGCGGGGTAGTGGGCGGCGCGTTGGGAAAGGCCCACCTGCTCCAGCAGTTCCCCCGCGCGGCGCGGCGCGGCTCCCAGGCGCATGATTTCCATCGGCACCTGCACGTTCTCCTTGGCCGTGAGCGTGGGGATGAGATGGTAGGATTGAAAGACGAACCCGATATTGGCCCCCCGGAACCGGGCCAGTTGATCCTCGTTCATCTCCGTCAGGGCGGCGCCATTGATTCGCACCTCCCCGCTCGAAGGGCGGTCCAACCCGGCCATCAGACCCAGCAGGGTCGATTTCCCGCTGCCCGACGGACCCATCACCGCCACGAATTGGCCTTTCGGGATTTCCAGGGTGAGCGGATGCAAAACGGTCAGCGGGACGCCACCCATCAAAACCGTACGGCTCAAATCGACCAGTTTGATCATCGCCTCACCTGATTGGAACCGGCCGCCATGGCCGGCGAAGCGGCCCGCGCTGCTGCCGCGGGCGGAAGGAACTGACCCGGATCGGGTATTTCCCCAGGCAAAACCATTTCCTCCGCCAGGGGAAAACCCAAGGGCGCCGCGATTTCGCCCCTGCGGCGGATCACCGGGAATGTGGTTTTTTGCCGGAATTTCGGCCTTGCACGAAACCACATGGGCCATGCGAACGTTTTTACAGGAAAATTCTACACGCAAGGCCGGAAAACAACAAAGAGCTTCCCGGCGGAACCGGTGGCAAGGGATTTTTCGCACGGCGGGCGCGCGTCCGGGAGGGGAAGCCTTCCAAGGTTGCGCCTCCGCCCCACGGGCGCCTGGCGCGGTGGCCGCGGGGTTCTCCCGGCCGCCCGCCGCGCCGTATTTAACGTTTTCCACAATCGCCATCCCATGATAGAGTGCAACACTCCCCATCAAAATTGACCTGGCAAGGACACCGAATCCAATGGATCTGCAATCGGTCATTGAATCGATCTGGGAATGCAAGCGGCAGGGAATTCACTATCCCCCGGAATGGAAGGGGAAGTTCTCTCTCCATGATGGATACCAGGTTCAACTGGGCATTCTGGACATGCAACTCAAGAACGGCGCCCGGCTGGCCGGGTGGAAGGTGGGCCTGGTGGCCAAGGCCATTCAGGATCAACTGGATATTCACCAGCGGGTGTTCGGCCACTTCCTCGAAAACGACCATCTCCCCACCGGGGTGTCCCTCGAATTCGACGACCTGTTGGCGCCATTGTTCGAGACGGAACTTTGCGTCACCCTCGGTGCTCCACTGAAAGGCCCCGGCGTCACCCCCGAAGCGGCCCGGGCCGCCATCTCGGCGGTGGCCCCCGGCATCGAGTTGGTGGAAAAACGGGGAGATTTCGCCGGAGACCTCCCTTTGACCATGGCCGACAACGTGCAGCAGAAATATTTCATCACCGCCCCCCCCACCGAACCGCTTCCGCCGGGGGATGTGCTGAGCAAGGCGGTGGTGGAAGTCCTGATCAACGGGGAAACGGTGGACAGCGGCAGCGGAGAGGATATCATGGACGGGCCGGAGGGTTCGGTGGCCTGGCTGGCCAACAAACTGAGCGAATTCGGCAAAAAACTGGAAAAAGGGCAGCAAATCATGACCGGCTCCTTCACCCGCCAGCATCCCATCGCCAAGGGAGACCTGATCGAAGTCAACTTCACCCCCTATGGATCGGTGAGGGCCGAATTTCAATAGGGACCGCCGGGGGGGAAAAACGCCGCCCCGATTCACCGCTTGGGCCGTAATCCGGCATCGGCCAACATCCCAACCGCGCGAAGCCATGCGAATCGTGTTCGACATGGACAATACCTTGGTGGATGAATTGGGCGCCACCACGCGCCCGGGCATGGTGGAGTTGCTGGAACGATTGAAGGCGGAAAAACACACCCTCATCCTATGGACCAGTTCCGCCAAATGGCGGGCCACCGCCATCTTGAAGGATCACGGTCTGGCCCGCTTTTTTTCCGAGACGCGTTTCCGGGAAGACTACGATCCGGACAATACGGGCAAGCCCAAGGACATCCGGGAAGTAAAGGGCGACATCCTGATCGACGACGACCCCAAACCGATCGCCTACCTCAAGACCATCGGGAAGCCCGGTTTCCTCATCTCCGCATTCCGGCAGGGGGCCGCGCCCGATCCGGAGGAGTTGCAACGGCTCTACCAGGCCATTGCCAAGGCGGGAAGCTGGTGGCGGAAAATTCTCGCTTGACACACGGGCGGCCAGGGAGGATCCAGCCCCGCGCCAACCCAGCGGCGCCCGGAAAAATTCCATGATCCGCTTGATCAAAATCACAGGATGGACCCCTGCCGCCCGGGAAAACCGGCTGAAGGCCGTGGCGGACTGGATGCGCGGCCACGGGTGGGAGATGACCGATTTTTCGGCGGAGGCGGGCAGCGCCTTCTTCGAACGCGCCGCGGGGGCGCCCCGGCTGGGTTGGTTCGATGCCACCCGCTGGCTGCCGGGCCCGGTCTCCTGGCGGCCCTGGGAGTTGTGGGCGGCGATCCGGGCCGACCCCCGCCTGCTGCTTCCCCCCGCCCTGCTGGCGCTGCTGGTGACGGCGGTGGTGATGGTGGCCGCCGCGCTGGAAGTTCCACGGCCCGGAGCGCCGCCCGGGCCGGCTTCCGCGCTGCAAAAAACCCAACGCGAAGCGCCCGAAAGCTGGTGGGTGGTCACCTCCGTCCGGCTGAACGTGCGCGAAGCGCCCACCACTCAATCTCAGGTGGTGGGCATTCTCTACCAGGATCAAAGGGTGCTGGTACGCACCGAGGTCGATGCCAACTGGGTGGAAATCGAACTGCCGGAGCGGGGATTCGTGGCCCGGAAATTCGTCCGGGCCAAGCCGGCCGGCGCGGCGGAAAAGGAGCGTCCTTGAACAATTGCGGCCCGGGGGGTTGATCCAAAGGGGAGGGGCCGGGCGGAGGGAGGGCGCGCCGGTTTCATCCTACGGGCCGGCTCGAGCGCCATGCCGGGGGGAGCGAAGCCGCGCCTTGTTTTTGAGAGCGGCGCTGTTTTATGATAAGCGGAGACTGACGGCATTCATCCATCACCCTTTTTCACGCACCGGCGCATTTGATGACCGATACCATTACCGAAAAAATACAATTCCGGGTCGAGGACTCCATCGGCTGGCTGATATTCAACAACCCCAGCCGGCACAACGCCATGTCGCTGGACATGTGGGAGGCGGTGCCCCGGGTGATGGAAATCTTTCTGGCCGACGAGGCGGTGCGGGTGATCGTGCTGCGGGGCGCGGGGAATCGCGCCTTTGTTTCCGGAGCGGACATTTCCGAGTTCGAGTCGGTGCGCTCCTCGGAGGCGGAAACGATCAAATACGATGCCGTGGGCGACATGGCCACCGATGCCTTGGCCCATTCCAGCAAACCGACCCTCGCCATGATCGATGGCTATTGCATCGGTGGCGGGGTGGGGATCGCCATTTCCGTCGACGTGCGGATCGCATCGGACACCTCGCGCTTTGGCATCCCCGCGGCCAAGCTGGGCGTGGGCTATCAGCATCCGGGGGTGAACAAGCTGATGCAACTGATCGGCCCGTCCTTCACCAAGGAAATATTCTTCACCGCCCGCCAATTTTCCGCCCAGGAGGCCCTCGCCATGGGGCTGGTCAACCGGGTGGTGGCCGCGGAGCAGCTGGAAAATTATGTGCGGGAGTATGCCGGCGCCATTGGCGGGAACGCGCCCCTCACCATCCGGGCGGTCAAGGCCACGGTGGACGAGTTGGTGAAGGATGCCGGGGCCCGGGACCTTTCCGGGGCCGAAGCGTTGGTGGAGGCCTGT
The DNA here is from genome assembly GCA_022573975.1 of SAR324 cluster bacterium. Classification (GTDB taxonomy): domain Bacteria; phylum SAR324; class SAR324; order SAR324; family JACQKK01; genus JACZSY01. Next base: position 12,648 of record JACZSY010000005.1, read on the forward strand.
TTCAGCAGTGAGGACTATGTGGAAGGACGCCGCGCCTTCATGGAAAAACGAAAACCGGAATTTCGCGGCGTCTAGCAATCGCGCCGGACGGCGAAGGCCGGCGCCGAAAGCCGGTTCAGCGAACCCGCCGGAACCACGGCCGGGACTTGTGCCGCCGTGTTTTGAGTCCCCGCGCCTTTGGTGGCCTCGCCTTGAGTCCCCGCGCCTTGAGTCCCCGAACGGCGCGGGGCGGCGGGGCTTTGCGCCGCAGGCCGGGCTTCTGGACGTACACCAGCCGGGCGAGCCATCGGTGCGGCATGCGGTTGTCCGGGTCGGGCACGGCGTAATGTTCCGTCTTGGCGCTTCCCGGCAGCAGCCGTTCTCCCCGGCCCAAGACCCACAGTTTGCCGCCATAGGCCTGGCCCACCGGATCGATCACCATCAGTTCGACCACCAGGAAACGGCGGCTTTCCGCGCAGCCGTTTTCCACCCGCACCGTAACCCAGTCGAAATGGTCCAGCACGCCATCGCGGTCCCGCATGGCTATCACCGAAAATTTCAGGCATTTGTCCAGCGTAATGGTCTCCCCGGGCAGCAGACCCCGCGGCTTGGACCATGCCATTGCGCCAAAACCCGGTAGCAGAAAACAGAATAGCAGCAACCCCGCCACCAGCAGGGAAACGGCGGCCGTTTTTCCGGCGGAATGGCCCATCGGTTCCCTCCCCGGCGGGAGGGGGCGGACGCCCTGGCCGCTCAACCGCCCCAATTTCACCGAGACCATCCGGCCTAAAATGGCCAATTTCACCGAGGCCATCCGGCCCCATACCCCTATCCGGCCCCATGCCGCCCCCCATATCAATCCACGCCATTCGCTTGTTTTCGCCATTGTCATTCTCCTCGGTCGATCCCGTCGGGTGGAACGTCTTCATGGAGGGGGAATGCAAGAAAAACACCTCCGCTCCGGTTGAGGGGTTGCGGGCTTTGGCGGGGTTCGGCGGCGCGCCAGGGCGGGAGCCTGCAACCCGCGCCGCCCGGCCCGGGCCCGCCGGGCGCGTCACGGCGGACTGAAGCCGGCCGCCGGGGAGAGGATGGCCGCCGCCGTGCGGAAACCCCGCGTGAAACCCCGCGCGGAACCCCGCGGAAGAAATCTCAGGTTGCCTCCCGCACCCAAACGCGCGTAAATACGAGAAGGGATGGAATCGAGGAAGGATCGTTCCACCCCGGACACCAATCGAGGCCAAACCCATTCAAGGAACCCGGCATGGGCGAAACGGCGGACAGACGGGAGGCGCCACCCGCCATTTGCGTGCTCCCCGATGCGGTGATCAACAAAATCGCCGCCGGGGAGGTGGTGGAGCGGCCGGCTTCGGTGGTCAAGGAGTTGATGGAAAACGCCCTCGACGCCGGCGCCGGAAAGATATCGGTGACCCTCACGGAGGGCGGAAAAAATTCCATCACCGTGCTGGACAACGGGTGGGGAATGGGGGAGGCCGACGCGGAGATGTGCATCCAGCGTCACGCCACCAGTAAAATCCGGGACGAATCCGAACTGGCCAGCATCGTCACGCTGGGTTTCCGGGGGGAGGCGCTGGCTTCCATCGCGGCGGTGTCCAGGTTTGAAATGACCACCTGCGCCGATGAGCAGGCCGGAGGGCTCCGGCTGGAGGTGGAAAACGGCCTGGTGGTCTCGAAAACGCGGATTGGATTTCCCCGCGGCACCAAGATCGTGGTGGAGGATCTATTCGGCAACACGCCGGCGAGGAAAAAATTCCTGCGCGGCCAATCCACCGAATTTCAACACGTGCAGACTTTTTTCACCCAGTTGACGCTGGGCCATCCCGGGGTGCGTTTCCGGCTGACCCACAATGGGCGCCTGGTTCACGACCTGCCCCGCTGCGGCACCCTGCACGAGAGGGTGTATCAGGTCTTCGGGCGCGAAATGAGCGACGGCCTGATCCCGGTGGCGGCGAGGGAAGGCTCCCTGGGTTTCGACGGGTTGATCTCCCACCCCTCCCATTCCAGGGGTTCGCGCCGCTGGCAATACCTGATGCTCAACGGCCGGCCCATCCGGGACACCCGCATCAACCACGCGGTCTACCAGGCCTACCGGACGCTGTTGATGAAAGGGCGGCATCCGGCCTATTTTCTCAACCTGCGGATCGACCCCTCGGAGGTGGACGTGAACGTCCATCCCACCAAGACCGAGGTGCGGCTGCGCAACCCCCAATTCGTCCACACGGTATTTTCCCGGCATCTTCACAGCGGGTTGAAGGAGGCCACCCGCCGGGAAATCTGGCCCGGGGGCGAGACGTCCGCGGTGTCCGCGCCAGGGCGGGAATCCACGGCCGCGCCGGGAGCCGGTCAGTTGAGGGAGCCGGCCCTGCCGGCCGGACAGGCGCCGGGCGGGGGGGAGCCTCCAGGGGCGGCCCTGCCGCCGGCCTTCCCCGTGCGGAAGCCCGGCACGGCGGACGACGGGCCATTGTTCTCCGGGGAAGCGGCCTTCCCCAACCAGGGGCCGGCACCGGCGGAGCACCCGTTTTCCAGCGACGCCTTCCATTTTCAACCCCTCACCTCCCCGGCGGAGGAGGGTGCGCCGGAGCCTGCCGCCGGGCTGATCGAGGACGACATCTCCGTGCTCTCGCAGTTCCACGCCACCTACATTCTGGCCCAACGGCGCGACAGCCTGGTGCTGGTGGATCAGCATGCCGCCCATGAGCGCATCCTGTTCGAAAACATCCGCTTGCAGTACTACAACAAGACCCCGCTCAGCGAGACCTACCTGATTCCCCTCACCCTGGAACTGAGCACCCAGAACGCGCTGCTGCTGGAGCAATACCTGCCCCAGTGGAACCAGCTCGGATTCGAAATCGAGCCTTTCGGACGAAACGCCTTCCAGGTGCGCCAAGTGCCCGCTTTGCTGTCCGGGAAGGACATCGGGGCGCTGGTGCTGGAAGTGCTGGACGAATTGGCCCTGTTCGGCAAAAGCGGACGGCTGGAAGAAGCGATCAATGAAATCATGGAACGAATGGCCTGTCACAGCGCCATTCGGGCCGGCATGCATTTGAGCCGGGAGGAAATGGAAGGTCTGCTGGCCCAGTTGAAGGGGATGGACATCAATCTGTATTGCCCCCACGGGCGGCCGGTGTGGATCGAGATCACCCTTCCCGAGTTGGAAAAACGCTTCAAGCGCATCGGCTGACCCGCCCGCGGGGGTCTCCCCCCTGCCGCCCTTCCCTCACCCCGCCAGGGATGCCGGGCCCGCGGCCCGCCAATCTATTATTTCCCGCAAGACGGATTTTTCCCCGCCAGCCCGTGCGCATCCAAGGCCCAATGGCGGATCACGGCCCGATTGGGCGGAAGGCGGCGGAGGTCCCCAACACCAGGGAAGCGCCTGCCGCACCCCGATATCACTGGGAGAAGGATTGGATAAAGAAAGCAACGCACCGGGCGCCGGCGGTACGCCGCGCGGGTGGAAGGGGGAGACTCCGGTGCTCAGCTGGTGGCCTCGAGGGGTTCCGAACGCTGGGGGGGGCCGTCGGCCAGCACCACCCTGTTGCGTCCCTGTTCCTTGGCCAGGTACAAGGAGTCGTCCGCCGCCTTGATCAGTTCTTCCACCGAATTGGCGTCCTCGTCGAAGGTGGACACGCCCAAACTCGCCGAAACGTAACCGAGGGGCTGTTTTTCGCCATTGGGGAATTTTTCCTCCTCGATGGTGCGGCGCACCTTCTCGGCCACCACCAAGGCCATTTCCTTGCGGGTTTCCGGCAGCACCAACACGAATTCCTCCCCGCCGTAGCGGGCGGCCAGGTCCGAGGAGCGCACCGAAAGGGCGAGGATGCGCCCGATGCCCCGCAGCACCTCATCGCCGAACTGGTGGCCGTTGGTGTCGTTGTAATGCTTGAAGTTGTCCACGTCCAGCATGATCAACGAGCAGGGTTTTCCGGTCTGGCGGGAGTATTCGATCTGGGTTTCGAGGAATTCGTCGAAATGTTTACGGTTGGCCAGCCGGGTCAGTGCATCGGTGTAAGCCTGGCGTTGGGCCTGGTCCATGGTGTGGTGCAGCGACTCTTCCTTGCGGTGGGATTGCAGCAGGGATTTCACCTTGAAGCGCAGGTCGAAAATGGAAAACGGTTTTTCCAAAAAGTCGTTCACGCCCCGTTCGACCGCGATGGTGCGTTCGGCGAAGTCCTTGTACAACCCGCTGACGGCGAGAATCGGGCAGGTGTGCCGCCGGTTTTGCAGCAGGGCGGCCAGCACCCGGTGGTTGTTCCATCCCGATTCGACGATGTCCGGATCGATGATGATCAAATCGGGCTTGAAATCCTCATAATTGTCCAGGAATTCATAGGGATTGTCCGTGGACAGAATGATGGCCTCGGGCCAAAGATGGTCGATCACGCCCTTGGTGATCATCCGGTCCATGTCCAGGCTGTCCATGATCACCACCCGGTTCGGGCGTTCCTCGCCGGAGCGTTGCAGACGGGGAAGCACGACCTTGATAATGCCCTGCTTCTTGTCCCCCATGAACTGAATGGAGCCCTGGTACTGGGAAATCACCTTGCGGGCCAAGGGAATTCCGATCAACAACCCCATCCTGCCCTTCAATTGGCCGTCGAGGGGATTGAGGTTTTTCAGGGTGGGACCCTGGTAGGAAAATTCGATGGTCAATTGATCCGATTTTTCCTCAAATTCGGCCTCGACGTTCAGGGGGGACTTTTTCTTCCCCACCAGCAGGGCCTGTTCGATGATCAGGCTGAAGATGCGCCGAAACTGCGCGGCGTCGCCGTTCAGGGTCATGGGTTCCTCGGGCAGTTTGACCTTGAACTTGATGGCCCTCTGTTTGGCGTACCCCGCCATGGATTCCATGGATTCTCCGAGGATTTCCTTCAAATCCACCGGTTCGCGGCCCAGCTTGGTGAGGTCGTTTTGCAGTTCGATCAGATACCCGATGTTTTCGGTGATCAGCTTCAGAAGTTCGCCCTGCTCATAAATGGCGTCGAGCTCGATTTTGAGCTCTTTTTTGGGGATCTCCTGATAGGTCTGGTTCAGTTTGCCCGAATGGGTCAGGATTTTTCGGATCGGCGCGGTCAGTTCCGATGAGATGGCGGTGAGCGTCTCGGTTTTCAGCAAGTCGGTGCGTTGCATCTCCTGGTAGGTTTCCTCCAGGCTGGCCAGGGCGTTCCGGATTTCCTCGTTTTTCATCTCCAGGATTTTTTCCTGCGCCTTTTCCAATGAAATATCGGTCATCTGAAAGGCGACGTTTACCAGGGAGTGGTCCGCGGCGGTGATCGGCGTCACCGTCACCAGCAGCACCAAGGTCTCCTCCTCGCCCGTCTTGGACCATTCACCCTGCCAGGGCGTGCCGAACTCATGCTTGGGGTAATCGCTCAGATCGAAGTCTTTCACCAGCTTCATGATTTTTCCGCCGCCCCCGTTTAATTCGATATCCAAATCCTGCAACATTTTGCTGGCGGCGGGATTGTGGTGAATGATCTCCCCATCGGTATTCGTGATCAACACGGCGGCATTGCTGGATTCGATCACATTGGAATACAGCTTGATCTCTTTCAGCTTGTCCTGAATGGTCGATTCGAGCTTGGTGGTGGCCGTGGCGAATTCCTGCACCTCCAGCACCGAATCCTCATACAACTTGGCGCGGGCCGAGGTTTCGCCCAGCTTGGCGTACATGATGTGGGAGAAGGTGGTGTAAAACTCGACCACCAGCTTGGGATTGGCGGACCAGCGCCGCAGGAACGAGGTGGACACCCGCACCAGCCTGGACGGCGTTTCCGTCACCACGTCGGCCGAGCGCGGCTGATCGCTGACCACGGCGAATTCACCCACCACATCCCCGGGCGTGTTGAAGCGGATGATGACCTTTTCTCCGGATTTGACGGCCAGCGATCCCTCCAGCAGGAAGAACATGTCATCGTCCAGGGCGCCTTCATGGATCAGTGAAACGTCCGGGGGGGCTTCCAGATACTCTCCGGATTTCAACACCATCCGCAGCGTTTCCGCGGTCATGGTCTTGAAATAACGGCACTGGATCAAGCCGTCCACGATCTCGTCCGTCAGATCGCTGTGCGCCGCCAGCAAAACTCTCTTATTGAAATCGGATTTTTTCGCTTTTGATTTCATTGGGCATTCAATGGCCAGGAAAGCGTCCCACCCCCATAGCCAAGTGCATTGTGTATAAGGAAAAAAAAAAAAACGCCACCCCTAACTGACAAAACGCACGATATTCCTGATCGGTGCGTTGTTTTCTGGCCCTTTTGAGGATTTTTTCACTCAACCGGGCGCGACCCCCTGTCAAATAAGCAAGGAAGAGGCCACATCACGGCCTGAATGACTGAAGGATGGTGGAAATCGGTGTTGATGAGAACCCGCCACGCCGTTCCTCCCCATGCATCCCCCCCCCCCCCGCATTTTTCTTTTCCAGCACGTTTGATTTTTTGGGAATTTCTCCACCCGAAAATCAAATCCTTCCCTACCCGTCTCGCAAACCACCGGTGCTTTGGTAACCCTCATTGCCCCGGGGAAAGCGGCCGGTAAAATTTCCAACCCCGATGACCCTTCCCTCCTTCTCGCGGAGCGAGGGGACGGCGATGGCCGTTCGAGCGGGAATATTGAGGGAGCCTCACCGTTTTTCCCCCCTCCGCTCCCCCCGGAACCCTCTCCCCCTATAGATTCGCGCTGAGGCCATAGGCCACGGCGGTGGCTTCGAACACCGATTCGGAAAGGGTGGGGTGCGCGTGCACGGTGGCCAGGATTTCCTCATAGGTCGCTTCCAGACGCATGGCCAAGCCCAGTTCGGCCACCAGTTCCGTGACTTCGGGCCCGATCAGATGCGCGCCCAGCAACTGGCCGTAGGGCTCTCCGAAAATCAGCTTGACCATGCCATCCAGGTGCCGGATGGCGTTGGCTTTCCCCGAGGCCGCATAAGGGAAGCGGCCCACCCGGAATTTCAACCCCTGTTGCTGGCATTGTTGTTCGGTGAGTCCGATCGACGCCACCTGGGGCTGGCAATAGGTGCAGGCGGGAATTTGCCCGTAATCCACCGGCCGCCCTGGGCGGCCCGCGATCACCGCCACCGCCGCCTCGGCTTCCGCGGAAGCCTTGTGGGCCAGCAGTTGACGGCCGGCCACATCCCCGATGGCGAAAATATGGCGGATATTGGTGCGATATTCAGCGTCCACCGGAACAAATCCCTTTTCGGTCTTCACGCCCGCTTTTTCCAACGCCAGCCCCTCCAGCACCCCTTCCATGCCGACGGCGATCAATCCCATATCGCATTCCAGCGAGGTGGCCGTCTGGCCTTTTTTCAGGGTGGCGGTCACTTTTCCCTTCTTCACCTGGAACGATTCCACCGAAGTGCCAGTGTAACAATGGATGCCTTTTTTGCGGAAGGCCTTGTCCAGTATGCCGGCGATTTCCGAATCCTCGCTGGGGAGCAGTTGGGGCAGCATCTCCACCAAATGCACTTCCACTTCGAACGTTGAAAAGTAATAGGCGAACTCCACTCCGATCGCGCCGGCCCCGACGATCAGCAGCCGTTTGGGAAATTTTTTCAAGACCAGGGCGCCGCGGTAATCGAGCACCGTTTTGTTGTCCACGGGAAAGGCCGGAATCGCTTTCGGCCTCGCGCCCGTGGCGATGATGATATGTTTTGCCTCCACCGCTTGGCGTTTCCCAGCCGGATCGGTGATGTCCAACTGCCGCGGCGAGGAAAACCGTGCCGTGCCGGGCAAATGGGTCACCTTGTATTTTTTAAGCAGCGCGGCCACTCCCCGATTCATCTTGTCGGCCACTTTGCGGGAACGCTCCACGATTTTTCCCGTATCGAAACCGATCTTTCCCACCTTGAAGCCATAGGCCTCGGCCTCGCTCAACGCCTCGTACAATTCCGCATTGCGCAACAGGGCCTTGGTGGGGATGCACCCCCAGTTGAGGCAAACCCCGCCCAGTTTTTCTTTTTCGACCACCGCGGTGTTGAGGCCGGCCTGTGCGGCCTTGATGCCGGCCACATACCCGCCTGGCCCCGATCCAATCACCAGGACGTCAAACTGATTGTTCATGAGAAAATTTCAAGGGTTGAATGATGGGAACGGAAAGGTCGCGCCGGCAACCCCCAATCCGGGAAAAGGATGCCCGGAAGCACGCGGATAAACTAAAACGGAACCGGAAAAATGTGGCTCAATCTATCTCACGGACGCCCCCAAGGCAAGCCGACGGACGTGGGGGAGGCAGAGGAAGGGGCGGTGCGCCCGGCCTCCCGGATTTCGATCCCTTCCCTCCGCTGTTTTACCCCAAGGCCCGTGAGTGGAGCCGGGGTCTATAAAAGGCTTTCCCCGGCGGATGGCGGGGATGAGGATCGAACCCAGGCGCGCGGGAAAATTTCAATCCCAGCACCTGGCCGCCAGCGGCGGGGAAGGCGCCGGCGAAAAATATTCCCGCAAGGATTCAATCCAGGGTGTGCAGGAGAAAGAACTTGGTTTGTCCGGCCCGCAGCTTCACATTCTTGATGATTCGGGTGGACACGACCCCTCCCCCGCTGGAGGTATATTCCACCGTCAGGGAATGAGTCCCCGGAGGGAGGCTCAGCCGGCCGATCAATATCCGGTCCGGCAGCGTTCTCCATGAGCGGACGTCGGCCACTTCGGTGACTTCCGCCAGCACCGAACCGGCGATGGAGGCCAGCAATCCCATTCCGGCGCCGCCACGGGCCTCGGCTTCTTTTTCCGCGGCCTTGCGCACCAGGTACTTGACGGTGGCCCTGGCGATGGCCTTTACGGCAATTCGCGTTTTGCGGTTTTCCAGGCTCGCCATGGCGATGACGCCCAGCGGTTCCACCAGCTCCAGGGTGGTTCCTCCAAGGCCGTCAACCCGAATCCGGGCGCCGCTGATCCGATAGGGCACCTTCTGATAGCGTGGAAAGGCGATCTTGACGACAAATCCATCGGGCATGGGCGCCCGAATATGGTGTTCCACCTTTACGGGGCTCTGGCCGGCGAAATGGATGAAATAGAGATGGCCTTTCTTGCGCTTTTCCCGAAGGGGGATGAGGTCGGTGGAGGGAAAAAGGCCCTTGGCCTCCTGGACCTCCTGGCTGCCCATGAACGACGCCGTGGTCAACAGGTTGGAACCCAGCAAGGCAGGAACGCCCACGCCGTAGTTGGTTTGGAAATCACCCTTGAAGGCCTTGTAGGCCAGCTTGTTGGAAATGTAGGCGTCGTTCAACTCATCGCGGGAGCCCCCCATTTCGTAGAGCACCCCCATCAGCATCCTGGCGAAGGCGTCCTCCGTATAAACGTTTTTCTTGCCTTCCTCGTACCGGCTGTTGATCACCACCAGCTTCAGGTTGACCTTGCGCGCCTCCACCAGGGCGCCTTCCACGTCGCCCAGCTGGACATAATTGAGCGCCCGGAAGATGTTGATGATGACGGACTCGAAATCTTCGCCACTGTACGGGATGGTGTTGTCGTTGATGAGGAAGGAGGCGGCGATCCTGGAGACCGATTCGGTGTACAAATCATCGATGCGCCGCTCGGCTTGTTCGAAGGCCTGGTTGCTCTTTTTGAAGCTTCCCGCGTAATGGTAGAGAATCCCACGGTCCAGGTTGAAGAGCACAAGGTTGCGGTCGCCGTATTCCTTGCGGTTTTTTTCCACCAGCTTGGCGGCGGCGTCATACTTCCCCGATCGGGCCAGGCCGTTGATCTTGAGATAAATCGACTGGTCCTGGGCACAGGATGCCATCCACACCATCGCCGCCAAAAACAGGCCAAGGCGGAAACCGCATTTAACCAATATTGACACTTTCAACATCCCAACACCTCCCCGGTTGATGAAAACCCGCATTTAAAACCTGAGCTTGGATTTTTCGATGAATTTCTTGATTTTCTTGTCTCCGATCCAGACTTTCGTGTTGGTCTCCACGTTGATCAATTCCAGGTTGATCTGGTAAAACATAATCCGTTTGCCGCCTTCCTGGTCCGAGATGGTGTTCAACTCGCCGGTGAGGATGAAATCGGCGCCCAATTCCCGGCCGATCGCCGCGGGATTGCCGACACTTCCGGTTTGCTGATCGGCACGTTCCGCCCGTATCGCTTTCTTTTGCTCGCTATCGGCCACCACCGTCACCCTGCCAGATCGCAGAAAGGCCCGTTCCAGGTCTTTCATGAAGGTTCGCGTGTTGATGTGCTCGCTGCTTTTGTTTTTCACCCCAAGTGTCATCACCGCGGGATTTTTGCCTTTTTTCTGGATCCATTGATTGATCCACGGCCAGGACAGGCTGTCCTTGATCATTTCCTTGGACACCAGCTGGGAGTCCGTGTCGTTCCAACGGCCGCTCAAATCCTTCACTTCACCAGCCTCCATCCGGGAGACTTTTTTCCCGCATGAGGCCGCCAAAAAGGCCACGGCCAATAAAATTACCATCCAGCGATATCTATAAATTGCGTTCATGTTTTTCGATCTCCCAAAGGTGAGCGTGGATACTCCCCCCGCCAAGGTTCAAAAGGGTGGACATTCCCGGGATTGAAGCTTCCCTGATACCCTGTTTCAACAACGCAACATCATATTCCATGCGGCTTTCTTTTTCAAACAGCCAACCGAAATGGTGGAATCGCTTTAAACGCGCCACTTTTGGGTATTCCCGGCTGGGAGAAAAAGGTTGCGGGGCTGGTCCATCGCGGTTTTCCGCGCCCATCCTGACTCCGCCTGGCCGCATCCGGTGCATGGCGCGCGGGAACAAGCACCTGCAAAAGAAAAAGCCGATACACGCCGATGGCGGATGCCGGTTTTCACCCGATCCGCGTTGATCGGCGGTTTGACGGCGCCAAGGAGCAACAAGGGGGGATGTGCCGGGTTTCAGCCTGTCCGTGATCCCTCCGGACGATGCCGGATGGCGCCTCAACGCTTTTTCTTCCCCCCCTGTTTTTTCTTCCCGCCCCATGGCGTCCAGCGCAGGGTCAACAGCCCTCTCCTTCCGGGCGGGGGAAAATTGTCTTTTTCCGCGTAGGTGACGTTCCCCAGGTTTCGCCCTTCCAGCGAGACCTGGAAGTATTGGCCGAGGGAAACGGAGATCCCGCCGTCGTAAACCGTGAAGGGCCTCAGAAAAATTGTATTGAGGGCATCCACGTACCGTGTCCCCTTGTGGCGGACTTGCAGCCAAAGATGCTTCCCGCCCCGCCGCCAGTCCATGGAAACCTTCCACAGCCGGTCTGGAACGCCGGGCACCCGCTTTCCATTGGTGCGGGGATCGACCGCATCGTTTTCCAGGATCACCGCCCGGGTGCGGGTCCAGGCCGCGTCCATGGAAAATTTGGACGTGAAACGCAGATTCAAGGCCGCCTCGACGCCGGTGGAACGCGTGCGCGAAACGTTCTCGAAGCGGAACAAACTTGAGCTTTCCGGAGCGGGGAGGGAAATGATGTTGTCGGTGGTGTCCTGCCGGAAATAAAGGGCCTCGCCAAAAAGCCATTTTCCCCATTCCAGGAAGATGCCCCCGTCGCGGGAAATCGAGTTCTCCGGCCGCAATGCCGGATTGGCCACCGAATCGCCGCTGAAGGCTCCCGGATCGTGAAGTTCATAGAGGGTCGGCGGACGGTACCCGGTGGCCACGCTGCCCTTGAGGCCGAATCCTCCGTACAGCGCTTCGCTGAAGGCGGCTCTTCCGGTGGTGACGGCGTCCAACCCGGACAGGCGGTCATGGCGCAGCGCGGTTTCCAGCGTGCCGGCGTCCCGGTTGAGCGTCCAGGCGGCGTAAATGGCGTAGGTGTTCCTCTCGGCGCGGAAGGCCCGGTCGTCCAGCACCTGCCGGCTCACGGCCCCGCCGATGCGGAGCTTGGCGCGCTCCCTCCACCGCTCCCACCAGGCCTCCCCCCCGAACCGGCCGTCGTCGAAAGCGGGGTGGTTGCTTTGGTCCATGGTGGTGTTTTCGATCCGTTGGGAGGAAAGCCGCTCCAGGTGAAGCTTCCAGCCGAGGGCTTCCGGCGCCGATTCCGGATCGGTTTCGGAATCGCTCCCGCCGGAGAGCGGGATCCCGTCTTCGTACCCCAGCCGGAATCGGCGCCGTTTTTCCCGGCCGAAAGGGCGGGGGTTTTCCACCCCTCCCAAGCCTTCGCGGCGGTAAGCTTCCAGCAAAGCTGAAATTCGTCCCTCCCGCCCCCGCCGCCAGTCCAGTTCGAGCGTGGCGATGGTTTTCTCGTTGCAGCGCCGCTCGAAGTACCCTCCTCCCTGGGGCACCGAGCAGCGTTGCGCGCCGGACGGGGTGGTGTTCGTGGCCGCCGCCCCATCGGGATCGTAATAGATATACCTCCCTTTGGTTTTGCGGAAATTGAAATGAAGGCCCAGGGAGCTTTCCGGCCCTCCCCCCGCCTCCAGGGGTTGATTCCAGAAAAAATCGCTTTCGAGAAAACCGTGGCTCCCCACTGTGCCGGCCACTACCAGGACAGGCTTTTCAGGCCGCCGGGTGCGGATGATGATGACCCCCGCGGCCGCTCCCGGTCCGTAAAGCCCCGAGGCGGCCCCCCGCACCACTTCGATCGATTCCACGCGGGAGAGGGAGATGCCGGCGAGGTCCAATCCGCCGCGGCCCTGGTTTCCGCGGGCCGATGCTTCATTTTGTTCACCGCCCAACGGAAAGCCGTCCAGGAGGATCAGCACCTGATTGCTGCGGCTGCCCCGGATGGTCACCCGGGTGGGGGAGAGATCGTCGCCGCTCCGGGTCAGGCTGAGTCCGGGTATATCCTCCAGCACGTCCGCCACGGTTTTCTGGGTGTCCTTGAATTTTTCACGGGTGATCACGGTGCGGGCGCCGGCCTTGAACCGGCCGGTGAGGAAGGGAGGCGGCCGATCTGGCTCCGGGGCCGGGCGCACCTCCGTTTCTCCCCCCTCCACCTTGAATTCCGATTCTCCCTGGTCCCGTTGCTGACCCATCGCCCGCCCGCCGGGCGCGAGCCATGCCGAAGCAAAAACAAAGAAAATGAGACCCCACGGAATGAATCCACGCCGGGGGCCGGGGGGGGGATGCTCCGGGCCGCGCGGCCCCCGCCCGGACGGCCGCGGAAAATTCCCTTGGCGCAAACGGTGGCGGAGCCTTTGGGATGAAGCCGGTGCATTCAAGGACGGAAACGGAGGGTTTTTCGCCACAGCACGCGCACCGGCCGGCCATTCGCCCGGGGGGGGGTGAACACCGCCTTGGCATAGGCCTCCCGCGCGGCGGCCCCGAACCCCCATCCGGACGATTCGCGCACCACCACCACCCGCATCACCTTTCCGTCCGGCCCAACCAGTATCTCGAGCACCACGCTCCCCCCTCTTCCCAACCGGCGTGCCCGATCCGGGTAGAGCGGGCGGGGAAGTCCACCCAGGATCCCGAACCCCGCATCCAATGTCTCCGGACGATGGGGAGAAAACCCGGGCGGGCGGGCGCCGCCGCTTCCGCCGGAGTTACGGGCGGTGACGGCCACCGGGGAAGGGCCGGGCGCGGAGGGCTCCCGCGGCGAGGAGGAATGCGAGTCCTCCCGTTCCTCCCGGGCCGGAGGGGAGGCGGAGGCTTCGAACGAAACCCGGGCGGTTCGCAGGGCCGGAGCCGCCAGCAAGTCCGGCGAAGGTGGCGGGTTGGAGGCCGCCAGTGATATCCCATGACGGATCGACGCGGTTTCGTTCCGCGGGCGGTACGGAGGAGAGCGGAGCCGGGAGGCCTCCACTGCCGGTGGCGGTGCGTTTTCGGGTAGTGCTTTTTCGGGCGGTGTTATTTTGGGTAGTGTTTTTTCAAGCCGTGTTTTTTCGAATGCCGTTGTTTCGGTCACCGGGGCAAGAGACACCGCGGCTGGAGACATCGCGGCAAGAGACATCGCGGCAAGAGACACCGCGGCTGGAGACATCATGATTTCGGACACCGGGGTTTCGGACAGGGCGTCTCCAGGGGGAGCAGGAAGCCGGGAGGTTGGCCGGATATCCCGCACGCGTTCCGGGGCCGGTTCGGCCACGGGTGGCGCGAGGCTGGCCGCGTCCAGTTCGGGACGCTTTTGCTTGGGTGGGGTGGCGGCCCGGCGGCGGGGGCGGTGTTGGTGGAAGGCCTGTTTCGAGACGGCGCTTTTTTGTGCGGGGCGCTTTTTCCGGGCGGATCGGCCAGCGGGGGTCCGCGTGGCCCCGGGTGGCTGAGGGGGCAACCGAACCACCTCCAGCAACACCTCCGGCGTTTCGGCGCCAAGCCGTTGGTGGCGGGCCGCCATCCATTCGACGGACGACACCATCGCCAGCCCGGCGGCGGCGCTCAGCAGCCACCGCGCCGCGGGCAACCACCGCGCCGCGGGCAACCACCGCGCCGGGGGCGCCCATCCCTTCATCCGAGCCGGGATCGCTTTTGACATTGTCGCAAGGGTGCGGGTAAGCATGGCCTAGCCGTGCCGGGGCAGGGTGCGGTTTCCTGTGCGGTTTCCCGTGCCGAATCCGGTTGCGCACCCGGTTGCGGACTTTGGTGGCCTGACGGGCGCGGCAACCGGCGCCGCATCCGGGGCGGGAATTCCGGGCGAACGATTTATCGAAAATTCCACATGTCTTTGATCCCCACCCTGATCAGCGAAGGCGGCCCTTTGATGCCGCTGATTGTGTTGGCCGCCCTGGCCGGTTACGTGTTGGCCTGTGAGCGGCTGCTGGTCTGGGCGGGCTGGCATTGGCGGGACCGTCCGCTGCTCCGGGTAAACAACGGCGCCGAGCTGGCCGGGCGGTTGAAAGAGTTGGCGGCCAAGGCGGACCTCACGCCTTACCGCAGAATTTTGACTCAGGCCCTTTATGCGGCCAGGTATCCTCCGGACAAACGGGAAGCCGCCGTCCAGGCGGCGGTAATGGGGCAAATTTCCAAAGTGGAGGCGCGCATCAGCACCATCGGCTGGCTGGGTACGATTCTGCCCCTGCTGGGACTGCTGGGCACCGTGTCCGGAATGATCACCACCTTTGAGCAACTTTCGGTCACCACATCGCGCCAGGTGCTCTCGGTGGGACTCTCCGAAGCCCTGTGGACCACGGAGGTGGGATTGATCGGGGCGCTGCCCCTGTTGGCGGCGCATCATTTGTTGAGCCGGCTCAAGGCCCGCTGGTTGAACCACCTTGAAAGGTCGTTGTCGCTGATCGCCATCACCGCGCGGGCAACGGCCGCCAAGGCGGGCGGGCGGGGAAAATCCCTCCAACCGGCGCAACCGGGGACGCGTGATGAACCTTGACCGATTCCGGCGGGAGGCCGGCGCTCCCTCGGTGCCTCTCACACCCTTGATCGACGTGCTCTTTCTCATGATCATCTTCCTGGTGCTGGGCGGCAGTTTCGACACGGTGGAAACCGTCCGCCTTCCCGAAGCCTCCGGCCAACCGGCCACGGGAAACGCCTCCACGCTGCGGCTGGAATTGCGCCCCGATGGACGATTGTGGATGGAGGGAAAACCCCTCGCCGCCGAAGATACGATTTCCGCCATCCGGGCGCTTGGGCCGTCCGCGGTGTTGTTGCTGCCGGACCGGCAGGCGCGGGTGGGGCCGCTGATGCGGTGGTACGACCGCATCCGCAAGGCCCTCGGCATCCCGGTGCAAATCGGGGTTCGCCCGCCACGGGAAGTTTCGCCGGTTTCGCGGGGTCCGCGGAATTCTCGGGAATCTCGGGATTCTCGGGGATCTTCTGTGCGCGATCCCGGGCGCTAGCCGATGGATGGCCTGGCAGTGGAAAGCCCGGCGGGCGTCAGCTCCTTCCGCAACACCGGAAACCATCGCTCCGCCAGGGCGAAACCCCCGAACAGCAGCACGGTATACATCACGTCGCCGGCCAGGGTGTTGCCAAAGAACGGAATGGCGGCCACGAATGCGGAGACCAGCCCCGCGCCAGTGAACGGATAGAGACCGCCCGCCAGCCACACGCCGAAATTGGTGACCACGAAGAACACCAGCGAGGCCGATAGCGCCGCCCCCCCGATCCAAACCGGGTTCAACCGCGAACGGATGGCCAGCCCCATGCCGGAAATGAGGAGGATGGCGGCATAAACGAAGGGCATTCCCCCATGAAAACCGATCAACAGATCGCTGAGCAGCATCGCCGCCAGGGGCGCGCCGAAGGCGACGGCCCGGTGCTGGAAATACGCGCCGCCGAACAGGGCCATCGCGGCGATGGGGGTGAAGTTGGGGGGATGCGGCAACAATCGCGAAGCCGCGGCCGCCAATACGATGGCGGCCAGCACATACAAGCGGGATTTCATCATCACTTTGCTCCGGCAGTGGTTGATATCCGGTTCAATGCTCACCCGAGCCCTCATGGACGGGAAAGCGGGGCGGCGGGAGGCCGCTTCCAGCTTGGGGCGTCATGGCGGACAGGCCGCCGCCCCAGGGCCAAATTTCGCCATGAGGCGCCAGCGCGGACTTTCCGCATTTCCTGGCGGGACCCATGGGCGGTTACCGGTGAACGGGAAAGGGCGAAATACGGGACGGATCACCAGCCCTCCCATTCCACGAGAAGCGACAGGGTAAAGCGGGTCGCGGGCCGGTATCCTGGCTGACAGCCTCGATCGCGCCCGGCTTCCCATCGCCGCCGGGTCTTCCTCCGGCGGAAATGGCTTCATGGGCGCGCGGGACTGATCACAGTGGCGGGTCCACGCCGGATTTTCACCGGCTTCCCGAAGCGGCCGGCATTCATCGTTTAAAATCATGCGGCCGCCCGTGACCTTCAATTACGTTCCAGCAACTTACCGCCCATCCGGAGCCGGAGTCAAGATGGATTCGCCCAGGGGACACCCCAGGATTAAACGGCCAGGGAGCGAAAGCCGCGATGGCCGGCACGGACAGGGAGGCCCGCGCCCACGGTTATCTTGATGAGGATTTCCGGCGCTTTCAGGGATGATGGACACTGCTCCTTGCCCCGCCCCAGGCCCGGCGCATGAAACAAGTGACAGCTTTTCGCGATCCATGCCATGATTTAGCATCATGCGGCTGCATGGGCCATGGCTGGGCCCGGACCCAAGGCGCCCCGCAAGCGCCAGGAACACCGGGGGCGCGGCCGCATTATTGGCGGTTTGTGTTCGCTGCTTTTTTTCGGTGCTTTTTCGGTGCTTTCTTCTGCGCTTTCTTCTGCGCCCAATCGACGGCGCCTTTTTTTGGCGGAATTTCCATGAGCGGAAACGGCGGGTTCAACAATAACGGTTATGACGTGATCGTGGTGGGCGCGGGGCACGCGGGATGCGAGGCGGCCCTGGCGGCGGCCCGGATGGGATGCGAAACCCTGCTGCTGACCATGTCCCTCGACACCGTGGCGCACATGCCCTGCAACCCGGCCATCGGGGGGCTGGCCAAGGGCAACCTGGTCAAGGAACTCGATGCGCTGGGCGGGGAAATGGCCATGGCCGCCGACGCCACGGGCATTCAGTTCCGGGTGCTCAACCGCTCAAAAGGCCCGGCGGTGTGGGGCAGCCGCTGCCAATCCGACATGTTCCGCTACCGGGCGCGGATGAAAGCCGCGGTGGAGGGGCAAGACCGCCTCACCCTGCGCCAGGGCGCCGTGGAGGCCCTGGAATGCGAGGGGCGCCGCGTGACCGGCCTGCGCACGGCCGATGGCGTCGAATACTCGGGACGCACCGTGATCATCACCGCCGGCACCTTCCTCAACGGGCTGATTCATGTGGGACACACCCAAACCGAGGCGGGACGGGTGGGCGAGGCGCCCTCCAAGGCGCTTCCCGCATCCATGGCCGGCCTGAAGCTGGAGCTGGGCCGGCTCAAAACCGGCACCGTCCCCCGGCTGCGCGAGGACACCATCGACTGGAGCGGCCTGGAGGAACAACGCGGGGACGATCCGATCCGCAAGTTTTCCTTCTGGGACAGCCGGGTCGAACTGCCCCAGGTCTCCTGCCATATCACCTACACCAACGGGGAAACCCACCGGGTGATCCGGGACAATCTGGAAAAATCCGCCCTCTATGGCGGGGCCATCACCGGCGTGGGGCCGCGTTATTGTCCCTCCATCGAGGACAAGGTGGTCAAGTTTCCGGACAGGGAGCGCCATCAAATTTTCCTGGAACCCACCGCGCTGGATTCGGGGGAAATCTACCCCAACGGCCTCTCCACCAGCCTGCCCGAGGAGGTGCAACTGGCCTATCTGCGCACCATCCCGGGGCTGGAGCGGGTGGAAATCGTGCGGCCCGGCTATGCGGTGGAATACGATTACGTGCTGCCGGTGCAACTGCGCCACACCCTGGCGCTGAAGGATGTGCCCAACCTGTTCATGGCCGGGCAGATCAACGGCACCACGGGCTACGAGGAAGCGGCCGCCCAGGGCCTGATGGCCGGCATCAACGCCGCGCTGCAGGCGCGGGGCGACCCCCCTCTGGTGCTGCGCCGCGACGAGGCTTTCATCGGCGTGCTGATCGACGACCTGATCACCAAGGGCACCGACGAGCCCTACCGCATGTTTTCCTCCCGGGCCGAATACCGCATCTCCCTGCGCGAGGACAACGCGGACCTGCGCCTGAGCGCCAGGGGGCATGCCGTGGGGCTGCTGCCAGAAGAGCGGCATCGGCGGGTGGAAGAAAAGCGGCGGCGGATTCATGCCCTCAACGCATCGCTGGAAAGCATCCACCTGACGCCCACGCCGGAAGTCAACGGCGAACTGGAGGCCCAGGGACAACCCGCCATTAAAACCGCGGCCACCGCGGCGGAACTGGTGAAACGTCCGCAAATGCGGCTGGACGACCTGCCCCGGCTGTCCTTTCTGGCCGGCCGGCTGGAGCTGGCGTCATACCCGGAGGCCGTGCGGGAGCAGGTGGAAATCGGCATCAAGTATGCCGGTTACATCCAAAGGCAGTCGGCCCAAATGGCTGTCTTCGACAGGCTGGAATCGATCCGCCTGCCCGATGAGATGACCTACCAGGGCCTGTCCGGCCTGTCCCTGGAGGTGGTGCAAAAGCTGGAGCATCACCGCCCCGCCACCCTGGCCCAGGCCAGCCGCATCAGCGGGATCACCCCGGCGGCGATCACCCTGCTGGCGGCCTATCTCAACACGGCCGCGAGAAACCGCCGCAAAGCATCCTGAACGGCGCATCCTTGCGTCCGGCGCCCGGTGCCGGACGCAAGGTGTGGCTTTGGCCCCAACGGCGGGCCGGGCGGGGATCGCGGGGAGGTTCAAGGCGCGGTTATTCTTGACTTTTTCCTCCCTTTTCCCCGATGATTGCATCTTTCCCCACTGCTCCCGGAAGGCGCTTCGCCATTCCGGGAGCAGCGGGGTTGCAGGGGCGTGAGAAGCGGGAATTTCCTTCCTTGCGGAAGGGTTCCGGCACCCCCACCACCACCAACGCGTAAAGGAGCCCATGGAGTTCAAAATCAATTCCGTGCCCATGGCGGAACGCCGCCCCAAGCCCGAGGACGAAAGCAAGCTCGGTTTCGGAAAAATCTACAGCGACCACATGTTCACCATGAAATGGACGCAGGAGATGGGTTGGAGCGCACCGACGGTAGGAAAGTTCGAGCCGTTGACGCTGTCTCCCGCGGCGTTGGTACTTCATTACGGGCAGACCATTTTCGAAGGATTGAAGGCCTACCCCAATCAGGACGGCACCATCAACCTGTTCCGCGCGGAGGACAATTGCAGCCGGTTCAACAGGTCCGCGGCCCGGCTGGACCTTCCCCTGTTGGACCAGGGGGTGATGTTGGAGGCCATCGAGGCCCTGCTGGAACTGGATCACGAATGGATGCCGCGCTCTCACGGCACCTCGTTGTACATCCGGCCCACCATGATCGCCACGGAGCCTTACATTGGGTTGAAATCCGCATCGGAGGTGCTGTTCTTCATCATCACCGGTCCGGTGGGCGCCTACTATCCCGAGGGATTCAACCCGGTCAAGATCATCGTCAGCGAAGAATACTCCCGCGCGGGCCCCGGCGGTCTGGGCGCGGTGAAAACGGCGGCCAACTACGCGGCCAGCCTGCTGGCGGAAAAGGAAGCGATCAGGGCCGGTTATACCCAGGTGCTCTGGCTGGACGCCGCCGAGCGGAAATTCATCGAGGAAGTGGGTGCGATGAACATTCTGTTCAAGATTGGCGGAAAGGTGGTATCCCCACCCCCCGGCGGCACCATCCTGGACGGCATCACACGCGATTCGGTGCTGAAGCTGTTGAGAAGCTGGGACGTGCCGGTGGAGGAATATCGGCTCACCATCGGCGAGGTGATCGAAGCCCAGGCCAATGGCACCCTGGAAGAGGTATTCGGCGCCGGCACCGCGGCGGTGATTTCGCCGGTGGGTCACCTGCACTACCAGGATCGAACCTATGAGATCGGCGGAGGCCAAATCGGGCCGTTGTCGCTCAAGCTCTTCGACGAGTTGATGGGCATCCAGTATGGCTCCCGGCCCGATCCGTTCAACTGGATCCGCGAAGTGGCTCCGGCCGGGATGAAACAAACACCGGCCCGGGAAAGCGCGTCCACCCAATTGGCCATGGCCAAGCCCTGAGGTGGCCGCCGCTTCATCCGCGCAGCGGTGGTTGGGAGCGCATGATGTTTCGCGCCACATGATGTTTCACGCCACCGCATTTTCCCTCCGCGGTGGCGCGAAACCCCGGAGTGCGAAGCACCGTGTTTTGAAGCACCGTGTTTTGAAGCACCGTGTTTTGAAGCACCGTGTTTTGAAGCGCCTTGTTTTGAAACTCCAGGGCTTGAAACTCCGATGTCCGAACCCCGGTGGCCCGCGGCGCCGCGGACTGCGCTTCCGCCATTACGGACGGGCGGAAGGGCGGGTGCTCCCATGTCCGCCCGCTCACGCTTCAAGGGGAGCCGCCCGTTGGGTTGATGGGGCGGAAAGGGGTTGGGCATCGTCACTGAATGTCTCGTCACTGAATGTCTTTGGATGGATGCATCTTGTATAAGCAGCGTAAGAATTTACTGGATGTTTATCAGGTCGGCGCGAACCGGGTCGGAATTTTCCGGGAATCTTTCGAGCGGGTGATGGAACTGGATGGTTTCGAACTGACGCCATCGGGGGAAGTTCATGAGATCTGGGATTTCACCAATTCCATCTCCGGCCTGCGCGGCCGCCTGATCAACGTGGATGGATACCTGGGCGATTCAACGCTGACCCTGACCACCCAGGGCCGGGCCTATCTCGTCACGCGCCAGGAATTCACGCTGGGATTGCTCTTTCCCGGTGCTCCCCGGCGCCTCAAGCTGAGCGAAATCCGTTACCGGGTGCTCCCCGACAAGGAACAGCGCGCCGCGCTGCCCCTGCTTTGGCCCGTCGGCGCCGTGGACCGGGTGATTCGCCACCGCTTCCGGAACATCATCATCCTGGAGGACGGGTTTTTCCTGGAACAAATCGGATTGCGCGGAAAGGTGGAGTCCGCGGGAATTTGAAGGAAGATCCCCCGCCTCGCCAAAAACCCCGCCTTGGCCTCCCCAGCCGCATCTTCCCTGCAACGAGGAGCTGGAATTTCGATGGAGTTATGCGACCGGCCCATCCACGCTCTTTTTGCACAGCGGCTGGCCGGGGAGACCACCGCCGTCGAGATCGTGCGCTCCGTGTTGAACCGCATCGGCAAGATGGAACCCCGGCTGCACGCCTACATCACGCTCACCCGCGATGGGATGTTGGAAAACGCCGAGGCCGCCGACCGCCGGCTGGCCGATGGTGTTCCGCTTTCCCCCATCGATGGCATGCCCCTGGCGCTGAAAGATATTTTCTGCACCCAAGGCATCGAAACCACCTGCGGTTCGCGCATCCTGAAAGGCTTTCGCCCTCCCTACGACGCCACCGTGGTCCAGCGGCTCAAGGCCAAGGGGCTGAACCTGGCCGGGAAAACCAACATGGACGAGTTCGCCATGGGTTCGTCCACGGAAAATTCCGCTTATGCTCCCACCCGCAATCCCTGGGACCTCTCCCGCGTGCCGGGCGGTTCCTCCGGAGGATCGGCCGCCGCCGTCGCCGCCGGGGAGGCACTGGCCGCCCTGGGCACCGACACCGGCGGCTCGATCCGCCAGCCTTGCGGGTTCACCTCCCTGGTCGGCCTCAAACCCACCTACGGGCGGGTCAGCCGCTATGGGATGATCGCCTTCGCCAGTTCGCTGGACCAATGCGGCGTGATGACCCGGGACACCACCGATGCCGCCTTGCTGCTGGGCCTGATCGCGGGGCACGATCCCCGCGACGCCACCTCCGCCGTCCGCCCCGTGCCCGATTACCAGGCCGCCCTGGGGAAAGACCTGAAGGGCAAGCGGATCGGCCTGGTGCGGGAGTTTCAGTCCTGGAGCGGGTTGCAGCCGGCCGTGGCGGAGGCTTTCTCGGACAACGTGGACACGCTCCGCGCATTGGGCGCCGAAGTCGAGACGGTGTCCCTGCCTTCGCTGGAATATGCCATCGCGGTGTATTACATCCTGGCTCCCTCCGAGGCTTCCTCCAACCTGGGGCGCTATGACGGCGTGCGTTTTGGCCCAAGGACCGCCGGGGCCAAAAACATGCGCCAGTTGTTCGCCCGCACACGCCAAGAGGGCTTTGGGCCGGAGGTCAAGCGGAGGATCATGCTGGGCACCTTCGCGCTTTCGGCGGGGTATTATGACGCCTATTACCTGCGGGCGATGCGTATCCGGGAAATGCTGCGGGCCGATTTCGCCAAGGCCTTCGGGCAGGTTGACCTGATCGCCTGCCCCACCTCGCCGGCGCCGGCGTTCAAATTGGGCGAGAAAACCGGCGACCCGTTGCTGATGTACATGGTGGATGCCTTTACCCTGCCCGCCAACCTGGCCGGGGTGCCGGCCGTTTCGGTGCCCGGCGGGTTTTCACCCGAAGGCCTGCCACTGGGATTGCAGTTGATGGCCACCCACTTCGCCGAAGGCGAGTTGCTGCGGGCCGCCCATGCCTTCGAAAGCGCCACGGAACACCACCGGCGCCGGCCGGAACTCGATTGATGGAAGGCGGAACCGGGGCGCGGAAAGAAGAGCGGTCATGCTGATCCGCGTCACCCAGGCCGATTTCGACCAGGCGGCGGAGGTGCTCCCCTCCGAGGCCTTTCCTTCGATGCATCAGGAGTTCGCCGCCAATTTCGCGCTGCGGCGCGCCTTCCCCTCCGCCGCGGTGATCCGGGTGGACCGGTCGGGAATCGAAATCGATGGGAAGCGATTTCACCGTCCCTGGATGCTGCACAAGCGACACCGGCCCTATCGCTTCAAGCTGAGCCGATCGAGGCTATGGGTGCGAATCCACGATCTGATGGGCGTTTTTTACAGGGAGGGATGATGGGGGAGGGAGGCGAGCCCGGCGGAGTGGCCGGCCATGGCCCGGCCGCGGGCGCTCACTGGCGGTGATTACTGGCGGCGTTCATTCCCGGTGCTTTTCGATCCAACGGATGTTCTGTTCCACCGATTTCCACCCCTGGCGCCACAGCCTGCCCTTGCCCCATAGCCCGAGGTTAAAGGGATGATAAGGGTTGGAGAATCTTGAGCGGCCATCCATGCGGGCCTTCCTGCCCTCGTCTTTGGCCGATTGCTTGGCCTGGGCCCGCTGGGTTTCCTTGACCCCGCCCAATTCATGGAAACGTTGCAGGATTTCCTGGCGTTTGCGGGGGCTGGTTTCCTCCTTGGCCCGATCCCGCAGCCGGGCCAGTTCGCCGCCCACCTTACGGTTCCGGTAACCGCTGAAACGCCAAACCAGGGCCAAAACCACCAAGGCCAGCACGATCAAAACCGCCGGGTCGAAAAAAATCCTGGCATCCATGTCCATGCTTCCCCCGCCGTCCTGGGCGGTACTATGCGGTTTACAGCGACGCGGTTTACAGCGATGCGGTTTACAGCGAAGCGGTTTGCGGCGAATAAATCATTACAGATTTTCCCGCGGGTGTTTGGCCATGTCCCGGCCGGCCTGTCCGGCTTCCACCCCTTCGATCTGATCGGCTATCATCCGGCCCATCGAGGGCAGCCGGGAGCGTTCGATTTGGGCGGTCTGCTCCCACAACCTGGAACGCACCAGGGCTTTCGAGCAATGCAGAAAGGCCTCATGGACCTCCACCAGCAGCCCTGTGCTGGGAATCTTGCCATTGACGGCCTGGGACTCGAGCCGCGAGCCGCCGGCCACGATGCGCGCCCGGCCGTTGATGCGCAGGGTTTCATTCACGCCCGGAATCATGAAAATCAACCCGACCTGAGGATTTTCGAGGATGTTTCTCATGCCATCCAGGCGGTTGTTGCCGGGCCGGTCCGGAATGAGTAGGGTTTTATGGTCCACCACCTTCACGAAACCGGGAGCATCGCCTTTCGGGGAGACATCGGCCCGCCCATCGGCCGAGGCGGAACCGATCAGCAGAAACGGGCTCAGGGCGATGAAATTCCTGCAATGGACGTCCAATGCGGGCATCACCTTGCGCCGCGCCCGCTGCGAAGTTTCTCCATAGAGCGCTTCCAATTGGGATAGATCGTTGATTTCCATGCCCGGCTCCTGGCTGGTGGGAAAATATGCTGGAGGAGAAAAATGAACCACCGCGCCGCGACCGGCGAGGTGTCGAAACATCGGTTTTTATTTGCCGCAAGCGGCGGGGAATGGCCCCGTACGAAAAGATTCACCGCCCCCGGCGCCCTCCCCGTTCGGGATTATTAAGGCATAGATCGGCGCGATTGTTAAGCCGTCGTTCCCACTGGCGGTGGGGGGTTGAGTCCCGGCCCCCGTATTGGATAGGATAGGGCGCAATCGGGATGATTTGGAGGACATCCTTCTTTTCCAATCATAAAAAAGCGGATTGCCATGGCGTTGGAAATGAAAACGGAATGCGAAAAATGCCAGGCTGGACTTCCCTGGAACGCGGAAGCCCACATATGCAGTTTTGAATGCACGTTCTGTCCATCCTGCACCGAGGAGATGGATGCGGTGTGCCCCAATTGCGGAGGAGAACTGCTGACCCGCCCCAGGCGGCGTCCGCTCTCCTGACGGGATCGCCCGAAATCACCGCCGGATTTCACCGCTCGATTTCACCGCGGGACAGCCACGCCCGGTTCATCACCGGACTTTCCACCCCGCCCCCCGCGCGCCCGCTCCGAACCGGGATGGGAGACCCGTCCAATCCGGGAAACCATGGGGGCGGCCCTGGAAGGGTTCCGGGAGCGGTTTGGCGGGCGGCTAGCCCGAAGCCCTTTCCTCGGGTTCCATCCCTTCCCTGGCGGGAATCTTTCCCGCGAACGCTCCACCGGTGACCAGTTGGCCGCAGGCGGCCTGTATGTCCTGGCCCTTGGAAATCCGCAACGTGGTCAGCAACCCCTTGTTCAGCAGCACTCGCTGAAATTCGCGGGCGTGTTCCATGGAGGGGGCCTGGAAGGCGCTGCCGGGATGGGGGTTGTAGGGAATCAGGTTGACCTTGCATTTGAAGCCATGAAGCAGGCGCACCAGCTTGCGGGCATTGTCCAAGCCGTCGGTGACGTCCTTCAACAAGACGTATTCGAAAGTGATCCTGTAGCGGTTTTCCGAAGTCAACTGGCGGCAGGCGTCCAATACCGCCTCGATGTTCCAGCGCCGGTTGATCGGCATCAGCGCGGCCCGCATCTCGTCGGTCACGCCATTGAGAGAGACCGCCAGATTGGCGCGCACGCCATCGCGGGCGTAGCGGAGAATGGCCGGCACCAGGCCGGAGGTGGAAACCGTGAGCCGCCGCGCCGAGAGGCAGAATCCGGTGTCTTCCTGCAGGATGTTCAAGGCGTCCATCAGGTTGTCGTAATTGTGCAGCGGCTCGCCCATGCCCATGAACACGATGTTGCGCACCTCCTTTTCCGGCGGCAGGTGGCGCGCCACCTCCACCACCTGTTGCACGATCTCCCCCGCGCTCAGGTTGCGCATCAATCCCATGGCCGCCGTGGCGCAGAACACGCACCCCATGGCGCAGCCCACCTGGGTGGACACGCAGACCGTGTATTGGGTGCGGTTGGGCATCAGCACGGTCTCGATCACCGCGCCGTCATCGAGCCGGAAGGCGAATTTGAGGGAACCGTCCCGGGAGGTCAGCCGGGAGTCCAAGGCCAACCCCCCCAGGTGGAAGTGCATGCTCAGGGTGGCGCGCAGTTCCTTGGACAGGTTGGTGGCCTGGCTCCAATCGGCGATTCGGTGATGGTAGAGCCACTGGAAAACCTGCCGCGCCCGGAACGGCTTTTCGCCCTTGGCGGAGAACCAGCCATGGAGGGCCTCCAGGGTGTAGTTCTTGATATTTTCCGGGGGTTTGCCGGTGTCCATGTTCGTGCCGGTGTCCATGGATTTCCTTGCGGCCGCTTCCCGATCGCGGCTGGTGGATGGGATGTGGGCGCCCATTTCAATCGGTCCCCGCGGTTCCCGTGAAATAGCCGATGGTCTGGCCCATGCGCACCGGGTCCCCTGCCCGCAATGCGGACATTTCGGTTTCTCCGGGACGGGTCAACAGGATCACCGTGGAGCCAACCTGAAACCGGCCCACCTCGTCACCGGCTTCGACTTCGAATACAGGGTTCAAGGTGTGGGTGAACGCCGCCGCGCCGGAACGATTGGTGACCAATGGATGATAAACCAGCCGGATGCCTCCCACAACCGTGGCGCCGACGGCCACCAGCGCCACCTCGCCCAGGGGCGCTTCCAGCAAAGCCGTCACCCGCTCATTGCGGGAAAACAACCGGGGTACGCCCTGGACACCCAGGGCGCCGACGGTCCACAAGTCCCCTGGGACATAGGCGAACCGGCGAATCGTTCCGCGGCAGGGGCTATGGATGCGGTGGTAGTCCCGGGGCGAAAGATAGAGTGTGAGCGCCTGACCGCCATCGAACTTTTCCCACCCCTCCACGCCCCTCAGCAATTCGGAAAGGGAATAGGCTTTTCCCTTGGCCTGGATCAACTTTCCCCCGCTCACCCGGTGCAGGGACAGCACGGTGCCGTCCACCGGACTGACCAGCGGCGACCCGGAGGAATCGATGGGCCGGGCGCCGGGTTTCAGTCCCCGGGTGAAAAACGCGTTGAAGGTACGGAACCCGCCGGAAGGCGCCTCGAAATCGCCCATGTCGATCCGGAACCAGCCGGCGTAAAGGCGGATTCCAGCGCCCAGCAGCCAGCGCGGCCAGGGGGTATCGGCGAAGATTCCCATCAGCCGGCTGAACAACCGCTTGGGGAACCAACGGAAAAAGAGAAAATAAAGGGTGGACATGCCCGATCCGCCGCAGGAATTATTCCTGGGGGTTCCCTGAGTGGAGTGCGCGGAATAATCTCCGCGCGGTATGGTTTCTACGCCGGCGGGCCGGTTTCAACCGGCCTGGGGTTCGATCTGCAGCAGGGAACGAAGATCGTCTCCTTCCACGGTTTCGTTTTCGATCAGGTTCTTGGCCAGGGTGTGCAGGTTGTCGATTTGATCTTTCAGCAGGCCCAGTGCTTTCTGATAGCTGGAATTGACGATTTTATTCACCTCCTGGTCGATCAGTTCCGCGGTGTCTTCCCCGTATTTGAGGTCCATGCCGATGTCCTTCCCCAGAAAGTGGTGTTCCTCCCCTGTATCCAGGGTGATCGGTCCGATGACATCGCTCATGCCCCATTGGGTCACCATGTTCCGGGCGGTCTGGGTGGCCTGTTGAATGTCGTTGCTGGCGCCCGTGGTGATCGCTTCCTCTCCAAAGATCAGTTCCTCGGCCGCCCGGCCGCCCATGGCCACCATGATCGAGGCGATGAGGTATTCCCGGTCATGATTGTGGAGTTCCTCCCGTGGCAAAAAAGAGGTCAACCCCAGGGATTGGCCCCTGGGCACGATGGTCACTTTGTGCACCGGGTCCGCCTTGGGCAGCAGCGTGCCCACGATGGCATGGCCGGCTTCGTGATAGGCGGTGTTCCGCTTTTCCGCATCGCTCATCAACATGCTGCGGCGTTCCGGCCCCATCAGCACCTTGTCCCTGGCCCACTCCAGGTCCTTCAAATCGATCTGGTTCTTGTTTTTCCTGGCGGCGTATAGGGCGGACTCGTTGACCAGATTGCGCAGGTCGGCCCCCGAAAAACCGGGCGTTCCCTTGGCGATCACCGACAGGTCGATCCCGCCGGCCAGTTTGACCTTGGCGGAATGGATGCCCAGGATGCGCTCGCGGCCCCGCACATCCGGCAGGGGCACGGTGACCGTGCGGTCGAAACGCCCGGGGCGGAGCAGGGCGGGATCGAGCACGTCCACCCGGTTGGTGGCGGCTATGATGATCACCCCCTC
The DNA here is from genome assembly GCA_022573975.1 of SAR324 cluster bacterium. Taxonomy (GTDB): domain Bacteria; phylum SAR324; class SAR324; order SAR324; family JACQKK01; genus JACZSY01. The sequence continues at coordinate 40,812 of JACZSY010000005.1, forward strand.
GGAGGTGTCGAAGCCGTCCATTTCCACCAACAGTTGATTGAGGGTTTGCTCCCGCTCGTCATGACCGCTCCCCAGGCCCGCCCCCCGGTGGCGGCCCACCGCGTCGATCTCATCGATAAAGATGATGCAGGGGGCGGTTTTGCGTCCTTCCTCGAAAAGATCCCGCACGCGGCTGGCTCCGACGCCAACGAACATCTCCACGAAATCCGAACCGCTGATGGTGAAAAAGGGAACATTGGCCTCCCCCGCCACGGCCCGGGCCAACAGGGTCTTGCCCGTGCCGGGCGGACCGATCATCAAAATCCCCTTGGGAATCTTCCCTCCCAATTTGCGGAACCTTTCCGGGTCTTTCAGAAATTCGATGATCTCCACCAGTTCCTCCTTGGCTTCCTCCACTCCGGCCACATCGGCGAAGGTCACCCGCGTACTGTTCTCGTCCACGCGCCGCGCCCTGCTTTTTCCCAGGGAGAACAAGCGGTTTCCGCCCCCCTGCATGCGGCGCATGAAGAAAAACCAGACGGCGATCAGGAAAATGAAAGCCCCCCACTGTAGAAAGATGGACAGGTACCATGGATTTCCGGCATCGGGCTGGACGGTGATTTTCACATTTTGCTTTTGCAGGGCCGGCACCAGATTGGGGTCCTTGGGGATATTGACCATGAACCCGGTGCCGTCCATTTGAAATCCTTCGATCTGGCTGCCTGAAATGATCACGCTCGACACCTGTCCGGATTTCACCCGGTGAAAGAAGTCGCTATAGAGGATTTCCTGGGCCGGTTTGCGAGTGCCGGACATCATGTTCATGATCACGATCGCCAGCACGATTACCGCCAGGCCAATCATGAAATTTTTATTCCGTGGGTTCAATATCCCTCGACGGTTGGGGTTGATGTCATTCCGCTCGGGCGGTGGCGGGAAACTCCGGTTGGGGGCCGCCCCCGCCATCGGCGCCGGAGCCAGGCCCATATTCCCGCCAAAACGAATATGCCCAAATAAAAAGACGCTTACCTGAAATCTTAAAATCGCAGTGAGGCGAAGTCAAACCCCTTCGGCAAGGCCGGTTGGAAATTCAGGCCGGTTGGCCGAATCCGCAAATGGCTCCCATGCCCGCTCCGAAGGCCGGCAAGGCCTCCTGAAAGGAGGATACATCGTTTCCGAAACGGGAAACCGGCCTCCCTCCGGCAACCACGGTCCGTCCCAACCGCCCCTCCCTTTGATCCGGATCTCCCCTCCGCCGGCGCGCTTACCGGCCCGCGGGGAGGATGGCCATGCAATCCCCATAGCTGAAGAACCGGTAATCATGGGCGATGGCCAGGCCATAGGCGGCGAGGAGCTGTTCGCGGCCATGAAAGGCGGAAACCATCAACATCAAGGTGGTGCGGGGCTGGTGAAAATTGGTGATCAATCCATCCACCACCTGGAAGGAAAAAGGAGGGCGGATGTATAGGTCGCTCCAACCCGCGAAGCCGTCGGGGCGGCCCTCCCGCCACCAACTCTCCAAGGCGCGCACCGTGGTGGTGCCCACGGCGATCACAGGCTGGCGCCTGGCTTTCGCCTCTTGGATGGCGGCGCTGGTGCGTTGGGGAATTTCGAACCATTCGCGGTGCATGACATGACTGGAGAGATCCTCGTCCTGGATCTTGGCGAATGTGCCGATGCCCACGTGAAGGGTCAACTCGGCCAAGGCAATGTCCCGCGAACGCAGGCCGTCCAGCACCGCGGGCGTGAAATGAAGCCCGGCCGTTGGCGCGGCGATGGCGCCATCCACGGCGGCGAACACTGTCTGATAGGCGCCGCGGTCCGCCTCATGCTGGGCGGCATCGCCGGCATCGCGGCGGATATAGGGGGGCAGGGGGATCATGCCATGGCGCTCCAGGCGCTTTCGCAGCGTTCCGGCATCGGGGAATTCGAGCCGCCAATGGCCCTCCCCGGTGCGCTCGATGGCCCTGGCTGAAATCTCCCCTCCGGAGAATTGCAGCGTCATCCCCGGTTGGATGCGCCGCGCGTTGCGGATCATGGCCCGCCAGAGCCCCGGCCGCTCTTCTTCCACCAGCAAGGCGTCGAGCGCGCCGCCGCCAGGAAGGCTGCCGAAAAGACGCCGCGGCAGCACCCGGGTGTTGTTGACCACCAACAGGCATCCTCCGGGAAACCGCTCCTGCAACAGCGCCGGCAGTTCACGGAAGGTGTGGTGGGCGATGGAGTCCAGGCCCCGCCGCAGCAACAGCAGCCGGGAGCGATCCCGTTCCGCCACCGGGCTTTGCGCGATGAGATGAGGGGGGAGGTCGTAATGATAGAGGTGCAATCCAGCGGACATGGCCGGCTTCAATTCACCAGCAGGGTTTCCTGCTCCTGGCCGCAGTGCTGGCAGACCGTGGCCAGCAGTTCGATGGCCTTCTTGCAGTTCTCGCAGGATTTGTGATCCCACCCGGAATGTTCCTTGGGCTTGAGGGCCGATAGCAGCCTGTGCTCCACGGAGGGATTGCCTCCCTCGCTCTGGGATTGGTAGGCGCGGGTTTGTTGTTGCAATTTCATCCGCAACCGGGTGGTCAGTTCCTGGTAGTTGCGGTGATAGGATCTGAACTCGCGAACCGTCCTGAACAAGCCGGCGAACAGGGCGAAACACAGCGAAACCATCAGCAATGAAATCCAGCCAAGCGCATGGGGGTCGAACAGGGAGTAGAACGAGAATCCGGCCAGGATCAGGGTGAATCCGAAAAATCCGGCGATGCTGATCTGGAAAATCTCCACGATCACACGATGCTGGTATTCGTGAAGCTTCAGCAGACTTTGACCATTTCCGCGGAAGGGTTCCTTCTTTTCGGGGGACCCCAGGTTTCCGCTCAACAAAGCCCTGATGGCGAAAATCCATCGCTCCGGCAGCATCTTGCGTAATTTCATGGATACTGAAGGCATTTTTTTAATTTCGAATCATCCGCCCGGGAAAAATCCCGAACGAGGCCCTGAGGAAACTCCATGCTTCACACTTGCCGATAATTATACGCAAGACGTGTTTTTAGGCAAGGCTTGCAAAAGCTGGCCGTGCTCAAAATCCTCCGGGGCCATCCCCGGCAAACAGCGCCCCTCCGGAAAAAATAGGCGCCGGCGGCCCGGCGCGAGCCACCACGATCGGTTCCACCCCGCCAAGTTGTCCCTTGACACGGACTCGGAGCGGCGATTAGAATTTCATCATTGGACCCTGCCTCGAGCCCTTTTTCCCCGATAGCTCAGCGGTAGAGCGGGTGGCTGTTAACCACTAGGTCGTAAGTTCGAATCTTACTCGGGGAGCTTGATTTTACGGGCTTTGACACAAATTTCTGTCAAGGCCCTTTTGCTTTGGATCACCCCCGAGCCGCCTGAAGGCCGGCTTATGGGTGACAAATTCCACCGGCCATGTTTTTTTGGCGGTGTGTGGTGGATCGTCCGTTGGGTCGCTTTCATCGCTCCTTTGGGTGCCGCCACTGTTCTCACCACCATCCCAGCCAATAATCTCCCAGCCAATAATTTCCCAGGAAAGAATGTCCCACAATGACGACCCCCTGGTCTTCAGCACCGGCGGCATCCCTCCTCAAAACTGCTCGTCATGCGGCAAGCATCCCTGCGTCTGTCCGCCGGCGGGGGAGAT
>JACZSY010000366.1 GCA_022573975.1 SAR324 cluster bacterium
AAGGACGCCTGGCTGAAATTGCGGATCGCCACATCCAGCGAAACCGACAGGGCCATGAAGGCGAGCAGCCCGGCGGAGGCGGCCAGCAATACCACCAACGCTCCCTCGTAAAACCGGTTCAGCCATCGCAGCAAGAATTTCATCGCAGTAAGAACATTATCGCGGTAAGGGCTTCATGGCCCCCAAAGTAAAATTCAACAATTGGAGCGGTATATTCCAGGTTCCAGCTCTTTCTTGTAGGGGGAAAAATTCGAAAGGGCAACCGGCGAAAGGTAGTGGGTCAGTTTGAATCCCGTCGTACTGAGCGAAGCGAAGTACCTTCTTCCAAAACACCCCAAATCATAAGAAAACAAGAAGACGCTTCGCTTCGCTCAGCATGACGTGGTGTTGGTTTAATACAAAATTGGGGTTTAATTCCCCGCCCCTTGGGGCGAAAAAAGGAAACCTATTCCTCAGCTGATATCCCGCCCCTTGGGGCGGGGTCATTCGTTATCTTTTCAAACTGACCCACCTCCCGGCGAAACCCGCTCTTTCCCTGGCGAAGCCCCCGCGAAAAGCCTTTTGCGCCGGTTCCGCCATGGGTCCCCCGGGCCGCCTTGTTCCGGCCGGGTCAGTCCGGCCGGTTTAATCTGGAACCACGGCGGTGACCTCGATTTCCACCTTGGCCCCATCCTCGACCAGCCCGGAAATCTCCACGGCCATCATCGCCGGATAGTGGTTGCCGATCAACTCACGATAGGCCGCCCCGATCTCCTTCAGCGAAGCTTTGTATTCGTTCCGGTCGGTGACGAACCAGTCCATGCGGACGATATGCTCGGGTTTGGCGTCTCCTTCGGCCAGGATGGCCACGATGTTGCTCAGGGCCTGGCGGGCCTGTCCCGCCATATCCTCGCACACCACGCGTTCCTCGGGGCCCCAGCCGATCTGACCGGCCAGGAACACCAGCCGTCCCTCGGCGGAAATGCCGTTGGAATATCCCTTGGGCCGTGGCCATCCGGGGGGTTGCAGAATTTTCATACGGCGCTCCTTTTTGGGGGTTGTGACGCCCTCTCCGGCCCCATGCTCCAGTGATCGGGCCGGGGAACGGGACGGGGGCCGGGCATGGTGAATCGGTTGGAAAATAGAAACTGAATCCCGGACAACGGGTCATGCCGGGCAAAGCGAAGCATCTTCATTCTTTTGCTGATTGGGTGGAATTAAAAAAGGGGAAGGTCGGCACGACAGTTTTCATCATGATGGAATGCCCGAGTGTGGAAACCTCCACGGTGTTCTCCACGGTGTTCTCCACGGTGTCCTCCACGGTGTCCTCCACGGTGTCATCCGCGGTGTCCTCCACGGTGTCCTCCGCGGTGTCATCCCAAATCGGGTATCGCCGGCTCCAGCCGCACGGTGTTGGAGGGCGGGCTGGTTCGCCCCACCGAATCGAAGGCTTTGATGTGATAGGCGTATTTCACGCCGCCCAGCACCGAGCGGTCATTGAAGCGGTTCACTTTGACGGCCTCCACGATGCTGGGTTGGCCCAGGCCGTCCACCCGGTAGATGTCGTATCCGGCCACCTCGCCCAGCGCGGGACTCCAGCTCAGTTTGACCGTGCCATCGGTGGCGCGCCCGCGCAGGCTGTCCTGCTCCTCCCAGGCCGGAGCCTCGTCTCCGGGGCGGGCGCGGGGGGCCTGGATGGCTTTGCTGGGCCAAAGAAAACAGGTGACCTGCTTGAAGTTCTCGTCCAGCTTTTTGCAGACGTTGCAATAGATGCAGCGCACGATCTCCCCGCCGCGTCCTTCGCGCACCTTGCGGGGCCATTCGGGGTCCGTGAGCAGTTGGCGGGCCATGCCGATCAGGTCCGCCTTTCCCTCCCGCAACAAGGCCTCGGCCGCTTCGGGGTCGTTGATCTTGCCCACCGAGACCACCGGAACGGTGTATCCATGGGCATTCAAATGGGCCTTCACCTCCGCGGCGTAGTGCGCGTGCGGTTGGTCCGGATACCAGGCGCCGGGCATGCAACGGTCGCCGGAATACCCGGTGTAGGGATACACCGGATGGCCTTCCCTGCGCACCGCGTCCTCGAACTTTCCGCCCACCGAGAGGGAGATATAGTCCACGCCCAGTTGGGCGAAGCGCAAGGCGATCCACTTGGCTTCCTCCACCGTATGGCCCTCCTTCACCGCCTCGTCGGCCAGGAAGCGCACCCCCACGGGAAAATCGCTGCCCACCCGCTCGCGGACGCGGGCCATCACCCGCCCGAACAGGCGCAACCGGCCCTCCAGCGTGCGCCCGCCGTACTCGTCCCGCCGCCGGTTGAGCCGCGAAAGGAAGGACGAGAGCGTATAGGCGTGCGCCGAATGGAGTTCCACGCCGTCGTAACCCGCCTCCCGCGCGCGGGCGGCCGCCTGACCGAAGGCCTCGACGATGGCGTCGATCTCCGCGGTTTCCAGCGTCTCGATGGTCTGCCGCCAGCCGGAGCGGGCGATTTTGAGAAAATGGATGATCTGGGGCACGATGGCCGAGTCCGACACCGCCTTCACCCGCCGCACCAGTTCCCGGTGGCCGGGGATGAAGCGCCTCTCCCCCAGCCGCAGCAACGGCCCCGACCTGGCCGTATGCACCGCGGTGGCCTCCACCACGATCAACCCCACCTGCCCCTCGGCATAGCGGACGTAGCGCTCCATCACCGCATCGTTCACGAAACCGTCCTCCCCGGAGAGGCGGGTCACCATGGCCGGAACCACCACCCGGTTGGGCAGGGTCATGGCGTTGATCCCCATGGGTTCCAGCAGCATCATGGCGTCCGGCCTCCTTGGGTTGGCGTTCCGCCGCTGGACCCCGCCGCGCCCGGCGCTTCCGGCCGCTCCAGGGAGGCCCGCAGCCTGTCCATCAGCACGATCAGGGTCGCAAGCTCCTCCCGGCTCAATCCGCAAAACAGCGCCGCGACCCATTCCCCGTGGGGTTCGGCCATTTCCCGGAAGGCCTTTTGGCCACGATCCGTCAGGCGCGCCTTCACCGTGCGCCGGTCCGCCGGCGCGGGCGCGCGGCGCACCATGCCGTCTTTTTCCAGCCGGGCCATCACGCCGGTGACGTTGCCGTTGGAGACCATCAGCCGCCTGGATAGATCGCCCATGCTCAGGCCCTCGGGCGCCCGCTCCAGTTGGGCCAGCATGTCGAAGCGGGGCAGGGTGGAATCGAACGCTTGGCGCAGGCGGCCTCGCAACGCGCCTTCCACCCGGTTCACCACCCCCAGCAGGCGCAGCCAGGCA
>JACZSY010000367.1 GCA_022573975.1 SAR324 cluster bacterium
TATGTTCGATTTTCGGATAATCCCCTGATACCTCAAAGGAGGTACCATTGGCGATTTCTTCCCATGTGAATTCGGTATTAACCCTTTTATCCTCTTTCTCAATATATTGGCCGGATTCTACATTGCCAGCCTCCATTGCGCGGGATGCTGATTTGAATAAGTTTTCTTCAATACCAACAACATTTAGTTCGTCATTGGGCTTCGACTCTGAAGTCAGGCCTGCTGTTTTTGCAAACATTGGTAAATCTCTGTAAGGGTGTCCTGGTTTTTCAGTTGGTATTTCTCGATTTCCTGCCTTAACGTGTCATTATCGAAGCTGGCTAGTTCTGGTTTTTCTATGTGATTATTAAACTCAATTACCAGCAATCGATCAGGATCCCTGCCAGAGATATCCAACGTCATCCGTGACTCCCCTATCTGCAACGTCGCTTTAATCAGCTTCATGCTTGTTGGAACCTGATCGCTCAATAGGCGCGTTAGCACTTCGACCGGAGGCATCCCCGGAAATTCGACTTCATAAAGAAAATTTATCCCAAAAGCACTCGCGTGTTTGGAATCGAAATGGTTTAAAACTTCCCGACGTGCATTTCGGTAAAGCTCAAAAAGGATATTTTTATTGGCGCCTTTAAATAAAATCTTCGGTGGCTGAATAATGAGCTGATTCGAATCCCCAACTATCACAGCAAGCCCGTTCGGCATTTGCGCCACGTTACCAGTACCTAGGGAGCCAAAAACTCGGGAGAGTTTATTACCGTCAAAATTGATATGGCCTACTGGCGCACCCACCAACACAACATATGAACAATTTATCATCTGAGGTTCCAGAATGACCTCTAAAGAATTTTGCTCTTGTTGTTTTGGGCTATTTTTTGCGCTACTCACACGTTTTTCCCTAGGTTTTATTCTAACCCGAATTTCACATCAAAATCGATAGTTGGGAGACATAATCACATGGAAACAGGAAAAATGGCAAGAACAACACCACATCCACCCAAAACCCCTTACAATTCATAACCTTCGGATCAAACCTATTTATTCCTCAAGTGACCCGTTTCGGCGGATCCGCTTTTTTCTCAACCTCCTGTATAACACACCGCAGTGTCGCCTCCTGGTAGATGCGGGTTCCCATGCGGATGAGTCCCGTTTCAATGCGCAACTCGCCGCCCTCCCGTTCGCACAAATCCCGGAACACCGAAGGATCGGGGGCGCCCGGCATCAACACCACCACGATCAACCACAGCACGGTCATTTCGCCCCCCTGATCATCGAGGCCACGGCCGGGGCCACTTTTTCCGCCGAGCGCCCGATGACGTACCCGCCCAGCCCGATTTGCAGCAGCGTCCAGGCCTGGTCCGCCAGCCGGAACTCCAGCAACCCGAAGGAGTCGCACACCACCAGCCCGAGAAACGTCAGCATGGTGATGGGCCGCCAGGAGCGTTGCAGCCAGGACTGGCCGCCCGCCTCGGCCTTGATCACCGAGGCCTGGTGTTCCATCAGCTTGGCCTCGTATTCCAGCATCCTGAAGGTCAGGGCCGATTGCGCCGCGATGATCTTCCCCCGCGCGGCGGCTTTTTCCTCCCCGGAAAAATGCAACTCGTCCACCAGATCGGCCACCGGCTTGAAAATGCCGCCGATGAAATCCAGCACTGGGTTTGCCATATCAAACTCCCTGGTATCGATTTTTCGCCACATGGCGATGGAACTCCTGCTCCAGCGCGGTTTGCTCCCGCTCAAAGCGGATGTGGTCGATTTTATTGTGCTTCAGTTCCCGGTCCACGGTTCCTTTCCAGTGTCCCATCTTGAAAATCCACACAAAGATTCCGGACACCCCGAACAGGGTCAGGCCCATCATCACCAGCGCCAGGGTTTGGTATATTTGCGTGGTCATTTCATCCCTTCAAACATGATCCAACGCCCGCGCCATCCAGGCGTAGAGGAATTTCCGGTTCACGGGGCGGCGGCGGGAAATGCCGTTGTAATACCGGACGCGCACCTCGAAGAATTTCAGCGCCAACATCCGCTCGCCGGTGGTGTTGACGGTGCGGATTGTGATGGGCCCGATGGCGCCATCCTCCACCAGCTTTCCCGCGCCAGCGCCGTGAACCCAATTCGCCGCCCGTTGCAGGGCCTTCCCGGTGGTCCTGATCCCGGCGTTGACCCCGAAATCCATCACGGCCTCGGCCAGCTTCTGCGAGACGATCTGGTCCAGGTTCATCTTGTCCCAGTAGCGCGCCTTGTAGATGGCGGCGGCCTCCGTGCTGGTCATGGCCTTCACGTCCGCGGCGGTGACCGCCTTGCCCCGCCACTTGGCCAGGGTCTTGTGCGTGATGCCCATGTTGGTTGCCCCGCCCCGGTCGTTCGGGTCGTCCACGTACCCGCCCTCGTGTTTCAACACCGCGTTCAATGAAAGAGAAAACAAGGCCATTTCACACCCCCCAATCCGGCTCGAAGGCCGCCAAGGCCTCCGGGGTTTCGATGGCGTCCAGGCCGACCGTTTGCGGAAGCTCCCGCAGGTATTGGCGTTTCGCTTCGATCAAATCGGCTTGCGCCTGGTTTTTCTGCCCCGTGGCCTTCATCCATTCGGCGTCCAGGGACGGAAAGCGGCCATTGCGTTCTTCCCGGATTCGATCCAGCTTGACGGCCCGCGCCGCAGGCATGTCGATGCCGATGTTTCCGCCCCCCAAATGACGCCAGGCGCCCGGGAAGGCGTGTTCCGCCGGATGATCGTCCGGCCCCGGAACCAAGTGCTTTCCATCGGGCATGACAGGGTTGAGGATCCGCTTCGCCCCGGCGTATTGAGGATTGCCGGATATCGTTTTATTGAAAACCCGCAATAACCATTGGGAATTGGTTTCCCCAGGTTTTTTGTTTTTGCGCGGACAAGTGGCATAACGCACCGATCCGTCCGGCAGCTCGAACACAATTATTTCATCGTTCATTTATTGGCCTCCAAAGGCGGTTATGCTCACCCGATCTGAATCTTGATCCGCGGCCGAATGATTTGTGGTATGCACTTTGACCGCCCCCGCCGTTGGAGGGTCATCATGAATAAAAGCAATGGCCCCCTGCCCGCTCGTGTTGGCGGATACAACACTGACTGCATAATTCGCGTCCGCGAAATCCGTATCCCAAGTGACGGTATAAACTCCAATGCCGTCGTCGGTGATGGAGGCGACGTTGAAGGAGTCGCGGATGGCGATGGTGCCCTTGCCATTGAAATTGATCCACCCCTTACAGATATTG
>JACZSY010000368.1 GCA_022573975.1 SAR324 cluster bacterium
CAGTCCAGCGTGGCTGGTCAATAATAGTTCGGTAAAACCGTATTCGAGGCGCATGCCGATCCCTCCCTGGATAGGCCGATAAGTTCAGTCACCCAACGGGTGAAGCCATCGGACCGCCTCCAGGCCCCGGCTGTCAAGGGGAAAACAGGCTTGGCATGAACCATGTTCACGGAATCAGGCTTTAATGAAAGATTACAATGTGAGTCAAAAAGAGTGCCGCCGGGTTGTTGAGATTATTGTCACTACTTGTATGAGGGTCCATCAGGATATCATTCCCGAAATGTTTGATATGCCGTCCGATAGCGAAAAATGGGGTGAATGGGTTGGTGATTGTACCGGTCGAACCTATAAGGTCTTGATGTCCTCTCCCATAAGGCGATCAGGGTAGGGGTGCATCAGAAACCCCGATCCAGCAGGGTGTAGGAAACCCCTGTCAATTTCGCTGTTTTTTCCGCAGCGGCGCCGCCACCTCTCGATTGCGGGTGGCGCGTGCCGCCCTTACCGGGGGCGTCGGGCCATTCGGTGCGGTTCCAAAGCCGCCTGAACTGGACGGCGGGCGTAGTCCTCGTAAGCGGTGCGATTCCCGAACAGCGCCACCCCCTCATCCCCCACGAATGGTTTGACGGCGCCCCATGGTGTTCCACCATGCCCACTGTTTCGGCTTAGACCCGGCTCATCAATTTTTCCACCCCTTCTGGAACCAGGTGCTCGTTCATGGCCGTTTGGCCCGATAGAACGAAGGATACAATTGTAGCTTGGCGACGCTCGCCCGCAGGTTCGATGGCTCCCGGCCTCCTTCATTGAAGGATTGGCTTTCTCCCCCCCCCTCGAAATTCGCCCGCTTCTCGGCTATGCTGAGCGGAATTCAACGCTTATTTCAGCAGACAGGGAAACCAGAGGCATGATCATTCAATATTTCACCGGTACGCCGGACGGGGAGATCGAGGCCGTGCGGGCCAAGCTGCGGGACTGGGGTTTCCGGGTGCAGTTCAATCCGGGGGAGCTGGGCGCCTCGCCGGAGGAACGCATCCAGGTGGACAACGTGTTCGGCAACGTGAAAGACGAGCACCGCGTCTCCATTGGCGAGGTGGACTGCGTGAAGCAGGTGATCCCCGTGGAAGGCGTGCCCCAGAACCTGTCCCTGGTGCGCCGGGGACACCGCGCTACCGTGACCCTCCCCAACCCTCACGGGATGAAAGCCGGCCAGGGCCCGGTGGAGATCGGCGCGGGGCGGCCCCTGGTGGTGATGGCGGGCGTCTGCGCGGTGGACGCAGAATACACGCTGGCCTCCCACCGCATGGCCAAGGATGCCGGGGCGGACCTCAACCGGGGCGGCGCCTTCAAGCCCCGCACCAGCCCGTACGACTTCCAGGGGCTAAAAGAGGACGGGCTCAAGCTGCTGGCCGAGGTTCGCGCGGAGGTGGGCCTGCCCATTGTTTCGGAAATCCTGGACGTGCGCGATATCGACCTGTTCATGAAGTACGACGTGGACGTGTTGCAAACCGGCACCCGCAACGCCCAGAATTTCGAACTGCTGATCGAGGTGGGACGCACCGGGAAACCGGTGCTCTACAAGCGCGGCTTTTCCAACACCATGGACGAGTCTCTCAAGGCGGCCAATTACGTGATGGAGCAGGGCAACGACAACCTGATCTTCTGCCTGCGGGGCGTCAAGGGCATCGGCCACAGCTTCCGCAATCAGGGCGACCTGGACGAGATCGTCTCGCTCTCCCACCTGATCGACCGCCCCATCGTCTATGACGTCTCCCATTCCGCCGGCCGCAAGTCCGCCGTGCGGGCCATCGGCGACATGGCCGCCGCCGGCGGCGCGGACGGCATCCTGCTGGACGTCCATGTCTCCCCCCGGCACGCCCTGGTGGACGGGTTCCAGGCCATCGACACCGAAGCCGAACTGGCGCCCATGATCGCCCGCTGGCGCCAACTGCGCGAGCTCACCCAGCCGGTGGGTTGAGGCGCGATTTCAGCGGGGCTTTGGAATTCGCCTTCGGGGTGAACGGTTTCGCCGATGACCCGCTCCGCGATTGAACGGCTGCAATTGCCCTGGGGGGATTCATCGCGGCAATGGTGTTCCTGGGATTTTCGGCCCGCCACCCTGCATCAGGAAACACGGGCCCTTTATTCACGCTTTCGCCTCGTTGCCAGCATGCGGGCCATCAAGGTCACGGCCAGGGCGGCGATGGCGTGTTTCAGGGTGTGCCCGCTCAGCAGCCCGCCCCAGGAATAAATCGCCGCATCGCCCAATTCGGCCACCTTGGCCGCCGCGTAAAGCGCCATGGCCCAAGCATAATAACGCGCCGCCGTGTAACGCGAGGGGAGCAGCAGCAAAATGGCCAGCACCCCAAGATAGGCGTAGCTCTGGAACAGGCCGTAGAGCCGCACATCGTCACTCACCCCCCAAACCATCACGGTGAAAGGCCCGAGGAGAATCCACGTTATCAGTGGCGGCAAGGCCCAGCCCCCGGCCTCGCGGCGTTCGGCGATCAACAGCGCGGGGAAACTCGACAGCAGCAGGGAGAACGGGAGGCGGTCCCAGAACAGGGCCGCGTCGGTGGGCGCCCAATGATAATACGACGATCCCAAGGCGGTGACACAGGCGGAGAGAAAAAATAAACCCCATGTCCTCCGGTGCAACCCGGATTGAAATTCAGCGCCGGCGCCAGGTTTGGCCCTGCCGCGAACCCCAAGCCGCCACATCACGGCCAGACCCGCCAGACCGCCGAGCAGGATCAGCCCGTTGGAGGCGAGATCGCCAAAGTTCGGCACCCCCATCAGGCCGCGTTGATCCGCAAAATCGTGATAAGGCTGGCTCTGAGGAATCGGTTGCGTGAAACTCAACAAGATGAGGGCGCAAATACCGTATCCCGCCAACAAGACCATTGCCGGATGAAATATCCGGGGAAGATTGAGCGATTTGGTCAGATTGGAGCGGAGCAGTGTCACGGTAAATCTCCTCGGCAAGGGGCGCGCGGGTCAACCCCGGTTAATCGGGTCAAAACCCGGCCAGGATAATACACTCCTCCTGATTGCTCTCTAAAAGGCCTGTGACCAACCAAAAGCACGGGGGATTTCATCCCCCGCACCCCCAGACCATTTTTTGGAAAAAATGGATGAAAACTTTTAATAAGATATTGGAATGATTGGTTTAATACAAAATCGGGGTCTAATTCCCCGCGGCTTGCCGCGAAAAAAGGGAACCTATTCCGCAGCTGATA
>JACZSY010000131.1 GCA_022573975.1 SAR324 cluster bacterium
AGATCGGGGGTGGGTCTGGTAGCTAATTGGAGAGACGAGAGGGGAAAGAAAGGTGGAATGGGGCTTTAGAGGTAGCTGAGAGCAGGTAAAAAGACGCGGACAAGCGGGCCGGATTGATTCACAGGATGTTATGGAGATGCACCTGGATTCACCTTGAGGTTAGCCTATAGGTAGCCTAGAAATTTATGAATTTCATAGCGCGACTCCAAGCCATTGAAAAGAAAGGGCGACCGATGGGGTTTGAACCCACGACCCCCTGATCCACAATCAGGTGCTCTACCGGCTGAGCTACGGTCGCCGTATGGCAAAAAAGGAGGACAGGAAAATTCTAACGTCCGGGCGGGGTTGAAGTCAAAAGGAAACCGGGCGCCGGGTGGCGGCCCCGCTCAGAGGCCCATCTGGCCGCGCATGTTCAGTGACAGCTTGCTGCCGGGGTCGTTCAACTCGCGCATGATCTCGAAATGATTGAGCTTGGGCAGGGTCACCTCCTCGCAGGGAAAGCCGCGCGCCCGCCAGGCCGTGGCCAGCATGCCGTTCTGCCGCCTGAATTCGTCCGTTTCGGCGCCGCCCACCGCCGCGATGAGGGGAATCCCCTTTTTGGGGATGTTGAACAGGGGGCTGTTGCGCCGGGCGGTGAGCGCGTCCATGCCGATCACCTCGTTGAGGTAGCACAACCGCACCGGCTCCAGGTCGAACAGGCCGCTGATGGAACACCCCCCCTGGATCGGATGCTCCGGCATTCCGTCCACGGCCGCCCAGTCGGTGCCCACCATCATGGCGGTCAGGTGCCCGCCGGCCGAATGCCCGGAGATGTACATCCGCTCCACGTCTCCGTTGAACGAGGCGGCGTTGGCGTGGCACCAGGCCACGGCCCGGCGGCATTGCCCGACGATCTCGTCCATGCCCGCCTGGGGCGCCAGCGCATAATTGATGGACACGAACGCCCCGCCGGCCGGAACGAAGGAGCGGGCGGGGAAGCTGAAGGACGATTTGTCCCCCCCCTGCCAATACCCCCCATGAATGAACACCTGAACCGGAGAGTTGGGGGCTGCGGCGGGAAACACATCCAGGGTTTGCTCGGCCGTATCGCCATAGGCCACGTCCGCGCGGCACTCCAGCTCCTTCCGGGTGGCGGCGCTTTCCTGGTCGAACCAGTCGAAATGCTCTTGAAACTCAGGGTGCCGGACGCGCAGGTTGTACTGCGAATCGAGCATGGATTGGTCGTAATGCTTGTAAACGGGTTGTGACATGACGTCCTTGTTCGTCCGAAGGTGTGGCAATTGAATCGATGCAAAACCCAGCATGGTCCTTTTACCACTTCGCGCGCCCCAGTCCATGCAAAAAACGATGGCGCGGCGTTGATTTTTCCGCGGGATCGATCTCCCAGCCATAAAAATGGATTTATGTTTATCGCCTATCCCTTTATCTCAGCTTTTTTATACTGAATAGGAAGGCGAGAATGTGTATTCCCACGTGGCGCCTCACCCCGCCCCGGCCACAAACTCCGCGCCCGGGACTGCCCCTCTCCCGCGGGAGAGGGGCGCTCTTACGGTTTATCGTTGTAAATACAACGATTTTTCCCCTCTCCCGTGGGAGAGGGGTGCCCGAAGGGCGGGGTGAGGTGCTGTTTGGGTGGGATTCGTACGCCGGAGAGGCAAAGTCGAATTCGACCGTTTCCGCGGTCTTCGGGCTTGAAGCCAATTTTTAGTTAACATGTTGATTTAATTAATCATCTAACCCTTGTTGTTGAGCCAAAGGGATAGGCGCTTTATGCCTATCCGGGTTCCGCCTCCGCCAAGCCGATTGCCGCGCGGCGGTCAGGGCAGCGCATAGGTGACCACGGCATGAGCCACCGGGCCGTCCTGCCCCTCGCTGACGAGGGACACCTCCCCCACGGCCAGCCTCCGCCCCAGCTTGAGCAGGCGTCCATGGGCCAGCAGGTCCGCCGCGGGGGGACGCCGCAGGAAGCTCATGTTGAGGTTGCTGGTGACGGCCTTGGCGGCGCCCAGGCCAAGATTGCGCAACACCAGCATATAGAGCGCCGTGTCGGCCATGGACATCAATACCGGGCCGGCGATGGTGCCGCCCGGCCGGAGCAGTTCATCGCTGAACCCCAGGCGGAGGCGCACGCTGTCGTCCGTGATGGCTTCCACCATGATGGAAGCCCGCTTTCCCCGCTGGGTGAAAGCACCATGGAGAAAGGCCTCCAACTCCTCCCGGGTGGGCCGGCCGGCGGCGGGCGAATTGTCTTCGGTGTTCATCGGTTCCCTTGTTCCGGTTCCAGCGCCAGTTCCATCAACAAATCCCTGGCCGCCACCTGCTGGCCCTCGGAGACGGCCACGGTCTTGACGGTTCCCGCGGCGGGCGCCGCGATCTCATGCTCCAGTTTCATGGCCTCCAGCACCACCAGGCATTGCCCCCGCCGCACGCTCTGGCCAGGCTCGGCGCGCACGCCGATCACCCTCCCGGTGGTGGGCGCCGTGATCCGTCCTCCGGCGGCGGCGTCCGTTTCCGGGGAATCGCCCCCTCGGACGTCCTCGAAGCCCTCCGTGGTTCCCCCCCAGGCCACATGGGCCTCGCCATCCGTCAGGGCGACGTGGGCCGTGGATTGTACGCCGTCCAGTTCCACCCGCCATCTGGCGCCGCTGCGTTCCAGCACCTTCAATTCCCCCTCCCATTCTCCGCTGGACACCGAAAAAACGCCTCCCGGCCTGGAGCCGACGGTCACGGACCATTCCGTGGTTTCGCCCCGCAGGAGGAAAGTGGCCGGCGGCGCGGCGGGAGCCTCCCCGGCCGGCGATGGGTGCTTCGCGCCCCCCCGGACTCCGGGCTGTCCACGGTGATCCCAGGATGCGCAGTAAAGGGCCACGGCAGCCAGGGCGGGGAGCCGCGGCATCGCAGGGGAGGGCCGCAGCGCGTCCCCATCGTCGGGCCCAACACCGCCCCACCCATCCATGTTCGCCGGGATAAATTCGGTGTCCGCTTTCGCGGCGATGAATTCCGGATGGGACAGCGCATGGGCCAGGAAGCGCGCGTTGTGCCCCACCCCCAGCAGGACGATGTCCTCCATCGCGCGCAGCAGCCGCCTGCGGGCCTCTTCGCGGTTCCGGCCATGGGCGATGATCTTGGCCAGCAGGGGGTCGTAATGGGCGCCGATTTCCAAGCCCTCGGCCAGTCCGTGGTCCACCCGGATGCCCGGCCCCTGGGGCGGCAGCCAGGCCAGCACCCGCCCGGTGCGCGGCAGGAAGTCCCGCGCGGGGTCCTCCGCGTAGAGCCGCGCCTCGATGGCATGGCCGGAGAGCGTCAACTCGGCCTGGGAGAAATCCAGCGCCTCCCCGGCGGCGATGCGCAGTTGCCAGCCCACCAGGTCCAGGCCCGTCACCATCTCGGTGACCGGATGCTCGACCTGGAGCCTGGTGTTCATTTCCAGGAAGTAATACGAACCATCCTGCTCCAGCAGAAACTCCACCGTGCCCGCGTTGCGGTAGCCGATGGCCCGGCAGGCCCTCACCGCGGCCGCGCCCATCCGTTCCCTCAACTCGGGCGCCATGCCCGGAGCGGGCGCCTCCTCGATCACCTTTTGATGGCGGCGTTGCACCGAGCAATCCCGCTCGCCCAGGTGCACCACCTGTCCGTGGGCGTCCGCCAGCACCTGGAATTCGATGTGCCGTGGGCGGTGCAAGGCCTTTTCCAGCAGCAGTTCGCCGTCGCCGAAGGCGTTTTCGGCCTCCGAACGGGCCGAGCGCAGGGCGGCGGGCAGATCCTCGGGCGTGGCGGCCAGCCGCATGCCCCGCCCCCCGCCCCCGGCCGCGGCCTTGACCATGAGGGGATAGCCGATCCGCAACCCCTCGGCGGTCAGGGTGGCGTCGTCCTGGGCGGCGTCAGGAAAACCCGAGCCCGGAATGCAGGGCACGCCGGCGGCTTCCATGATGGCCTTGGCCTCGCGCTTGTCGCCCATCCGGCGGATGGCTTCGGGCGGCGGGCCGATGAAGACCAGCCCGGCATCGCCGCAGGCCTGGGCGAAATCCGCGTTTTCCGAGAGAAACCCATAGCCGGGATGCACCGCATCGGCGCCGGCGGCCCGGGCCGCATCCAGGATGGCGCCGGTGGAAAGGTAGGAATCCTTGGCGGGCGGCGGGCCGATCCGCACGGCCACATCGGCCAGGCCCACATGGGGCGCGTCCGCGTCCGCGTCGCTGAAGACGGCCACCGTGCGGTAGCCCATCTCCCGGGCGGCGCGCAGCACCCGGCAGGCGATTTCCCCCCGGTTGGCCACCAGCACGGTGTGGAAGAGGGCAGGGCGGAAGGGGGCCGGGCGGAAGGGTGTCCGGGGGAGGGGCATCCGGGGAGCGGCCATGGTCAATCGCCCGCGCCGGGAGCCGGAACCGGAGCCGCCAGGATTTCCTTCGCGGCTTCCTTGGCGGGCTCTTTTTCTCCCGGCATGGCGTTGAACTCGCCCGCCGGGCGCTTGGGCAGGATGCCCATGTATTTGCCGATGATGGAGAGCATGATCTCGTCCGCCCCGCCGCCGATGGAGCCCAGCCGGGCGTCGCGGTAGGCGCGGGAGATGCGGCTTTCCCACATGTAGCCCATGCCGCCCCAGAATTGCAGGCATTTGTCCGTCACCTCGCGGGCCAGCCGCCCGGCGGTGAGCTTGGCCATGGAGGCCTCCAGGGTCACGTCCTCGCCCGCCACGTAGCGTTCGGTGGCCTGGTAGGTCAGCGCCCGGAGCAGTTCCACCTTGGTGCGCAGCTCGGCCAGGGTGAAGTGCACCACCTGGTTGTCCAGGATCGACTGGCCGAAGGCCTGGCGCTGGCGGGTGTATTCGATGGTCTCTTCGATCAGCAGTTGCAGCGTCAGCGGCCCCTTGGCCGCCGCGAAGAGCCGCTCTTCCTGGAACTGCATCATCTGGTAGGTGAAGCCCTTGCCTTCCTCCCCGATGCGGTTGCTCTGGGGCACCCGCACGTCCTCGAAGAAGATCTGCACCGTGTCCGAAGACCAGCCGCCCAGCTTTTTCAACTTTTTGGCCACGACGACCCCCTTTTCCTTCATGGGCACCACGATCAGGGACTTGTTCTTGTGCACCGGCCCGTTGGAGGTATTGGCCAGCAGGCACATCCAGTCGGCCTGGGCGCCGTTGGTGGTCCACATCTTCCCCCCGTTGATCACATAATCGCCGCCGTCCTTGCGCGCCGTGGTGGCCAGGCTGGCCACGTCCGACCCGGCGCCCACCTCGCTCACCCCCAGGCAGCCCACGTAATCCCCGGCGATGGACGGGGCGAGGAATTCGCGGCACAGGGCGTCGCCGCCGAAGCGGGCCAGGGCTGGCGTGCACATGTCGGTCTGCACCCCGATGGCCGTGGGCACGCCCCCGCAGGTGATGCGCCCCAACTCCTCGGCGAAGGCCACTGAAAAAGAATAGTCCAGGCCGAGACCTCCGTATTTCACCGGCTTGGTGATCCCCAGCAGGCCCAGCGCGCCCATCTTCTTGAACACCTCATGGGCCGGAAAGATTTCCGCCTCCTCCCATTCCTCCACATGGGGATTGATTTCCTGCTCGATGAATCCGCGCACGGTTTCCCGCAGGCGCTCGTGCTCTTCGGTGAAAATCATGGGTGGGTACTCCTTCCAAGGTTGAAAAAGGGGGTTTGCCGGCCGATGGCGGGGCGGGTCAACAGCTAATTTTATGGCTATAATACGCGCCGATGGCCTTCCCTTTTTTTAAAAATATTTTCAGGCAGGTTTTGTAAACGGTTTTTTGGTCATACTCGGCGGCCGCCCAGTCCTTGCATGCATAGGCCAGCGCGTAGCTGGTGCGCTTAAACGGAACGCCCAGTTTCCGGATCACAGTCCGGCGGGAGTCGAAAGCGGCCACCCCGTTCAATTTGTTCGATTTGAAACGCCCCACCCAGTAGACTTCTTCTTTTTTGCCGCTTTTGAGGATTACCGCGGCGTTTCCGCCTCCGATGGAATAGAGGGCCTCAAACACCGGCTTGGGCCCCTCGCACATATCCACCGTTCCCACTTTTCGTTTGGCTTTTGGCTGGTCGTCCTTGAATCGCACCATGAAGGTGAAGGAGGGATATTTCCTGAAACCCTTTTGCCGCGGGAGCTTGGCTTTGTTAAAGGCGGCGTTCATTTTCTGGAGTGAATCGGCCTGCGCGAAGAACGCGTCGTACTGGGCAGCCCGGCAGTCTTGTAACCCAAAATATTTGGCCGCGATCACGGCGCCGCCCTTGAAATAGACCCGCAGGCATTCGCCGAACTTCCCTCCGCCTGGCCAGTCTTCCGTGCCATCCGCCTGGCAGGCATAGGCCCACACGCTCTCCGTTTTCCGGTAGGGCTGGCCCAACTTCGCCATCACCTGGGTCTTGCCGTCTCCCACCCCAAGGCCGTTGAGCATTTTCGAGCGGAACGGGGCCACCCAGTATTTTTCGATATTTTTCCCCCGCACCACCGTCACCACGGTTCCCTCGCCCTCGATGGAGTGAATATTCTCCACTTCGCGCAGCTTGCCGGTGCAGGTGCTGCGCATCCTCAGCTTCCGGCGCCAGCGGGCTTTCCGCTTCCAGGTGGCCTCATCGTAAAGACCGCCTCTGTGCTTGAATTTCGCGAATTCCGCCGCAGGCTTTTTGGGCTTTTGCTTGTGGTATTGGAAGGTCATCTTCTTGACCTCGTTCACCCGGAGAAAGGTCTGGGTGCGGTCGATTTCCTGGGCGGACGCCTGAATTCCGGCCGTCAGCAAGAACAGGCAGGTCAATCCAATGGCGCTCAATCGAGGAATCCACCGGAATGGAAGATGCGGAAGAATACCGGCCGGCGGTGCGAACATGAGAAGCTCCTTAAAAAAACGAAGAAACCAAGACCGAATCAGGGCTTCACCCTAACAAATCGGCGGCGGATAGGGAAAAGGGAGGCAGGCGGCTAATTTTTGCCGATTGCCTCCTGCCGCCTACATTCTGGCGGTTAAAACCTGGCGGCGCCGAAGCTGGTGGGGCGCAGGGTGCGGGCCTCGGCCTGGATCACCTTGGCCCGGGGTTTGACGATGCCGGGATTCCCACTGAATTGATAAGACAACCTTTTACCACATTCGTGCGGCGCCACTAAAATTTGGGAAGGATCCATATGAATTTGAAGGGCCATGGTCGAATTCGCTTGATTTATTAACATTTGTATGCAATAATATTACATGCGTTAATTTTACCGCTATCAAGTCGGATTATTCATTGATTTCCAGGGCTTGCGGTCGTTTTTTTGCGGGAGGTGTGGGTGGGTTTTGAGGGGATGGTAGTTTCGACGCCCGAATCCTCCCCCTTCCGGCCTGCTGCCTCCCTCCCCCTCCATCAAATGGAGGGGGGAAAAGCGTCGTGTTTACAATGATATTGGAAGAAAGTTTGGAGGGCGGAGGATTGACGCCGGACCCCACCCCCGGCCCCTCCCCGCGCTACGATGTTGAACAGCCCAGGGAGGGGAGCTTTCTTTTCCATGGGGTGGGTTGGATTTGGGGGGATGGGAGTTTCGACGCTTGAATCCTCCCCCTTCCGGCCTTCGGCCTCCCTCCCCCTCCATCAAATGGAGGGGGAAAAGCGAGGTATTTACAACGATATAGGCAAATGAGTCACCCTTCCCTATTTGATGGGGAAGGGATGGGGATTCCGCCGTCGCCAAACCCTACCCCGCTGTGATTTTAACCAGCCCATGGGGGGAGGGCTTGAAGGAAGGTAAGGCTTGCGCGAAATGCCCCCAACCAATCAAAATATACCCTCCGAAAAGCCAACACCGATCTTGCGATTGCCCCACCCCACCTCGGATGTGACTTGACTTTAGAGTCGATATATGGTAAGTTATTTCAAATAGATAGAATATTTATAGAGAAGAAAACCTGTTTCCGCAAATCGAACCCATTCCGCCCCGCCCGTGCATTTGGGCGCCATGCTCCAGGCCGGAAGGCCGCCCAATCCCCCAGGTGGGAGGCGCCGCCGCCCTGCCAAAACGAACCCAATTCAGCGCCCCTCCCGTATAGGGGTGCAGGGGGCTTGCCCCCTGCCGGGAGTCCAGAGGGCGGCGCCCTTTGGCCGCCGGAGGCGCTGTTCCCGCCCTTGCCCCCCCCTGACCCGCCGCGCCTCTCAGGGCGCCAGCGCTTCCAGCGCGGCCATGTGTGGGAGGAGGGATCCGTCGGGGTTGAGGGGTTGGATGCAGACGTGGCTGGCTCCGGCGTCGAAGTGGGCCTGGATGCGTGTTTTGATGGTTGCGGCGTCTCCCCAGGCGACCATGGCGTCCAGGAAGCGGTCGCTGCCGCCGTTGTCCAGTTCGGCTTCGCTGAAGCCCTGGCGCAGCCAGTTGTTGCGGTAGTTGGGCAGGGGCATGTAGCGGGCCATGCCTTCGCGGGCCACTTTCCGGGCCTGGTTGGCGTCGGTGGTCAGCATGATTTTCTGTTCCACGCAGACCCAGGGTTCCGGGCCTACGATTTCCCGCGCCCAGGCCGTGTGTTCGGGCGTGACGTTGTAGGGGTGGATGCCGGCGGCGTTTTTGGCGCCCAGGGCGGTCATGTTGGGGCCCAGCGCCGCGATCACGGTGGGGGGCGCTTGCTCCAGCTTCGGGGCGATGTCCGCGGCCTTGGCCATGCCTTCCAGGTAGGCGCGCATGGTGGCCACCGGTTTTTCATACTTGTGTCCGCGCAGCCCTTCGACCATGGGGATGTGGGAGACGCCCAGGCCCAGCAGGAAGCGTCCGCCGGAGAGCTTGGCCAGGGTGTGCTGGCCCTGCCTGGCGGCCGCGGCGTCCCGGGCGTAGATGTTGGCGATGCCCGTGGCCAGCACCAGGGTCTTGGTGCGGGCCAGCAGGTAGCTGCCCAGGGAGAACGATTCGTGACCCCGCGATTCGGGATACCACAGCGCGGCGTAGCCCAGGGCCTCGACCCGTTGGGCCAGTTCGGTCAATTGCTCCTTGGTGAGCGGATCCATCGGAAACCATATGCCCAGTTTTCCCAGCTTCATGGTGTTTTTTCTCCCAGGGTTGAAGAAGGCCGGAGGCGGCCTGCGTGATCGATTGGAGTCACCGGATTGGGTGACCGGTACTGGTTATCAGGAATGGCGGCGAAGAGGCAACCGAAGAGCCAACCGAAGAGGCAACCGATGGGCCAGCCGAAGCCGGGGGTGTTTTCTCGCGGTTGGTGTTCTTTGCGCTTGATTGTCCATCCCCGCAGGTGGCATGATGAAGTGGCACAGTGTTCTGTGACACCATATTATCCACTCTCCACATGGGGAAAGCGCCATGTTCGACACCGAGCGATTCATCGAGGACTGCCGCGCCCTTGAGGCGAAGGGAGACGGCCAGCCGGCCATCCATCAACTGCTCACCCGCGCGGTGAGCGAGCCATCGGAAATGCTCAAGGCCCTTGGGGAGCCCGGGCGCGCCGGGGTGACCAAGCTTTATCATGACGCGTCCCTCACCATCCTCAACATCATCTGGGGGCCGTACATGACCCTCCTGCCCCACAATCACCAGATGTGGGCCGTGATCGGGATTTACACCGGCCGCGAGGACAACATTTTCTGGCGCCGCCTCCCCGGCGACGGTGACGGCCGGGTGGAAGCCGCGGGGGCCAAGGCCATGTCGGTGAAGGATTGCGCGCCGCTGGGGAAAGACATCATCCACTCGGTCACCAACCCGGTGCCCCGCCTCACCGGCGCGATTCATGTCTACGGCGGGGATTTCTTCAACGAGCCCCGCAGCGAATGGGATTCGGAAACCCTGGTGGAAAAGCCCTACGACGTGGAGCGGAACATGCGCCGGTTCGAGGAATCCAACACCATGCTGCGGGCGTCGTGATCCTTGCCCGCCTTCAGGCGTTCTCTTTCCCCTTCCCCGGCTTGGCCTTCATCCCCGCTCCGGGTTGTGGGGCGCCGTATTCGGAGATGAAGTCTTCGAACGCACCTTTCAGCCTGGCCGGGTCGGCGAAGCGGTCCAGGTTTTCCAGCAGCACGGTCAGCAGGTAATTGTTCCCCAGCCCGTATTCGGCGTTGAGATCCCGCAGCCGTCCATAGGCCTTTTCCGTCAGGGCCACGGAAAACCGCGTGGGCAGTGGAAGACGCTTTTTGGCCATCGCGTTCCTGGGCGTGTAGAGGGAGTGAAGGAGAAAAAGACCGGATTCAGGGCGTGTCACCGGTCCCATCCTCCCGCTCATGGGGCGGGGATGCCCTCCTGCTCGCAGGAATTGGCGACGTCGCGGATGGTGGCGCGCTGCATGTCACGCTCCCAGCGCAGGTCGTCGAACTGGGTGCCCCGGTGCATGGTGCAACGATTGTCCCACATCACCAGGTCGTCCACCCGCCAGCGGTGGGTGTACACGAACTGGCGCTGTGTGGTGTGTTCGGTCAACTGGTCGATCAACGCCAGGCCCTCGTCGTCGGGCAGGCCGAAGACGCGGCCGGCGTGCGAGGCCAGGTAGAGGGATTTGCGCCCGCTTTGCGGAATGGTGCGCACCATCACCTGCGGCACCGGCGGCAGCCGCTGGTAATCCTCCTCGTTGAAATCGGTGAATCCTACCCGCTTGCGGGAATGGAAGATGGAATGCTCGGCCACCAGCCCTGTGAGCCGGGCCTTCATCTCCTCCGGCAATGCGTCATAACCCGCGCGCTGGTCCGCGAATTGGGTGTGGCCGCCCAGCGGAGGGATGCTGCGCGCATAGAGCAGCGAAGCCAGCGCGGGCCGCCGCTTGAAGGAACTGTCCGTGTGCCAGAGCTGGTTGCAAAGCTGGAACATCCGTTGGCGGCTGTCTTTTCCCCAGATTTTTCCCTGATGATCCAGATTGGACACGTCCGCGAAGTTCTTCCCGATCCGGCCCTGGCTGACTTTGCGTCCCTGGGCCGTGTCGGTCTCGATTTCCCCGAACCGTTTGGCGAAGGCTACATGTTGTTGCTGGGTCAGTTGCTGGCCCGGAAAGACCAGCACCGCGAACTCCCAGAAAGCCTCCTGGATGGCGGAGAATTCGGCCTCCGCCAGAGGCCGGGACAGGTCCACATCGCCGACTTCGGCGGCGAATCCCGGGGTCATGGGGTAGATTATGGGGTGGATTATCGTGGCCATGGGCAATCGGCGGGGCTGAAATGTTCCGGAAAAGCCTTGTTTCGATTCCCAAGGTTATCCACCGAATGGAAAAAAATGTCCAGAATG
>JACZSY010000369.1 GCA_022573975.1 SAR324 cluster bacterium
CATCGAGCCTGTCCCGAGCTTGCCGAAGGGATGGAGAGGGGGGTGGAGACCGCGAGCCGGGAGGGTTGGGCTTCACTTCCCCGCCCTCCCCCTTCAATCGCCCCGGCCACCGTGCTAGGGTGATGCATCAGGCCTTCACGGCCCTGAGCGCCCGTGCCGCGCAGGCCCCGAGGACCCGGGCCATGGAGGCTCGGGCCGCGCACCCTTCTCCGGCCAGACCCATGCCCGCAGAGACTCCGCAGGCCCCGCAGGTCCACACCGGCGAAACCCTCCTCAATCCGGAACAGGAGCGAATCGTCGCCCATCTGGAAGGCCCGGCGCTGGTGATCGCCGGGGCCGGCAGCGGCAAGACGCGGGTGATCACCCAACGGGTGGCGCGGCTGATCGAAACCGGCGTGCCCGCCGCGGCGATCCTGATGGTGACCTTCACCAACAAGGCCGCCGAGGAGATGCGCAACCGGGTGGAGTCGCTGTTGGGGGGCAAGGCCAACGCCAAGGGGCTGATGGCGGGCACCTTTCACAGCATGGCCAACCGCTTCCTGCGCCGTTACGCCTCCCTGATCGGCTATGCCAACAACTTCACCATCCTCGACGACACGGATTCGCGCGACCTGATCAAGGCCGCCACCGCGGAGGCCATCCCCAAAACCGACCGGCGCTTTCCCAAGGCGGCCGTGGTGCAGAACACCCTGTCCATGGCCTTCAACCGCAACCTGGAACTGAACGCCCTGCTGGCCCAGGAATACCCCTGGCTGGAGGAATACCTGCCCGATCTGGAGGCGATCCAGACGGTCTACCGGCGCAAGAAGAAGGCCAACAACGCCATGGACTTCGACGATCTGCTGGACAACTGGCACCTGCTGCTCTCCAGCCACACCGGATTGGAGATGGCCAAGGCCCTGCGCTACCTGATGGTGGACGAGTACCAGGACACCAACCATATCCAGGCGGAGATCATGGCCCTGCTGGCGGGCGGGCATGGCAACCTGATGGTGGTGGGAGACGACGCCCAATCCATCTATGGCTGGCGGGGCGCCAGCTTCGAGAACATCCTGCGCTTCACCGAACGCTTCGGCGGAGCGGTCTACCGGCTGGAGCGGAACTACCGCAGCACGCCGGACATCCTGGATCTGGCCAACGCCTCCATCAACCACAACACCGAGCAGTTCGAGAAAAACCTCCAGGCCGTGCGCCCGCGGCTGGAAGCCCCGCGGGTCACCAAGCTGCGCGACGAGTACGCCGAAGCCGATCTGGTGACCGAGCGCATCTTCGAATACCGCGACATGGACATCCCGCTGGACGCCATGGGCGTGCTCTACCGCAACCACATGCAGTCCGCCGCGCTGCAAATGCGGCTGACCCAGGCCGGCATTCCCTTCACCGTGCGTTCGGGCATCCGTTTTTTCGAGCAGGCCCACATCAAGGACGTGGTGGCTTTCTTGAAAGTGCTCTTCAATCCCCTGGACGAGATCGCCTGGATGCGCATTCTCAAGATGATGCCGGGCATCGGCAACACCACCGCCCAGAAGATCTACACCGTCTTCGACCGCCAGGGCGGGGTGCGCCTCGCGCCGGACAACGCGGCGCTGAAAAAGCTGATCCCCGCCAAGGCCAAGGACGCCTGGGCGGACATGGCGGGCGCCTTCAAGCAATTGCTGAATGATGGCATCGGCCCCTCGGAGATGATCCTCATCGTCACCCGCGGTTTCTACCAGGACCTGCTCTACAGCCAGTTCGACAACGCCCGGGACCGCGAGGCGGACCTGTTCTACCTGGCCGAGTTCGCCACCCGCCACGGCACGGTGGAGCGCTTCCTCTCCCAACTGGCCCTGGTGGGGGCCACCGTGATCCGCGACTACGAAGAGGGGGAGGCCGAAGACCCGGAGATGCTGACCCTGACCACCATCCATCAGGCCAAGGGGCTGGAGTGGGACGTGGTGTTCATGATCGGCCTGGCCGATGGGAAGTTTCCCCACGAGCGCAACCTGGAGCCCCTCGAAAAACTGGAGGAGGAACGCCGCCTGTTCTACGTGGCCGCCACCCGCTGCCGCAAGCACCTGGAGATTTCCGTGCCCCTGTCCATCCAGACCGGCGGCCGCACGCAAATCTTCCGCCCCTCGCGCTTCGTGGAGGAACTGCCCAGCGAGGTGGTGCGCGTGGAGCTTCCCGAAGGCTCCGAGCACCTGCAACCCTACCTGGGACTGGGCGCCGGGCTGACCGTGGAGTGGTAGGGTTTTCAAGGGAAAGGAAACCATGCCACATTTGAACGTCGACGGAATCCGCGTCCATTACCGCGAGGACGGCCAAGGCCCGCCGGTGATCTTCACCCACGGCGGCGGCTCTTCGGGCGCCCAGTGGCGCAAGGTTTGCGAGTTACTCGCCCCCCGCTGGCGCACCATCACCGTGGACCATTACGGCCATGGAGGCACCGGCCCATGGCCCGGCGCCATCGAGGCGCGCACCCATGAGGACGACGCCAGGCTGGTGCGGGCCGTGATGGATCATGCGGGAGAACCGGCGCACCTGGTGGGGCACTCCTTCGGCGGAGGCGTCGTTCTTCGGCTGGTGCTGGAGGAGCCGGCGGGTGTGCGCTCACTGACCCTGCTGGAACCGATCGCCTTGTCCCTGCTGGCGGAGGCGGGGGAAACGGCGCTGCACGAGGATTACATGGCATTCGCCAACGAATTCCTGCGCCGGGTCAGGATGGGGAGGGTGGAAACGGCCTGGGAAGATTTCATGGAGGTCAACAATGGCCCCGGAAGCTGGCAACGCCTGTCAACCGAAGCCAGGGAAAAGATGCTGGGAATCACGCTGGGTGTCTGTTCCGGCTGGCATGCCAATTTCAATCATGCGACCACTCTCGCCGAATGCGGCGGCATCGCTCTTCCCACCTTGGTGATGTATGGCGACGGTACCCATCCCCGCTTTATCCGTCTTGCCGAAATATTGTCCGAACACATTCCGGGAGCCACCCTGGAGACGATCCCCGGCGCGGGGCATATGTCGCCTCTGAGTCACCCCGAGGCCCTGGCCGAGTTACTGGCGGCGCATCTGGAGAAGCATTAATCCGAAGGCGGTACCGGGCCACAAGGAGGATGGATGGCTTCCTTGATCCAAATTGCGATGAAATTGGTGTCCACCTTCACTCCGCCCCCCTACTCCGCCCGCCGCAGCGCTTCCCCCGTTTCCCCGGCTTCCACAACCCGCCTGTCCAGTTGCA
>JACZSY010000132.1 GCA_022573975.1 SAR324 cluster bacterium
TTCAAAGTTTCCCCCCGGAGGGCCGCCGGAGGCACCCCTCTCCCGCTTTTATCGAGCTGATCACAGGCCTTACTATATCATCCAAAAAAAAGAAGAAGCTTCGCTCCGTTCAGCATGACCTGGTGCAGGGCGGCGGGACGTATATGATGGGGGGGTGCAGGGCCGGAAGATCGGCCCGGGGTTTTCGGTGGAATCGCGCGAAGGTGTTCAGGTCATGCTGCATTGGCGCCATTCATGGATTCCGCCGGCCAGATGATAGACCGTGAACCCCTGGCGGGACAGCCGGATGGCCAGCCGGCTGCTGCATGTGCCGTCCGGACAGGCCAGCCCGATGGGCCGCTCGCAGGGCCAGCCGCTCAGCAACGCGTCGATTCCGCTGCTGGAGGAAAGGTGGCGCACCTCGGAAAACCCCCGGAACTCGTCCATCACCTCCGCATCCTTGAGCACGATCACGGCCAGATCCTTGCGGGCGTTGAACTCTTTCGGGCTCAACTCCCGGTAGCATCCCGGGTCCGGACAGGGCGTTTTTTCCGCCTGGAGCGCGGCCGGAATTTCCACCGGCGCATCCATCGCGGTGTCCATCCTGGCATGGGACTGAAGGTTGCCTTTCATGGCTTGCCTCGCGGTTGGTGACGGTTGCGTTACACTTTCCAGCAGATGTGCCATTCCCATGCCTCGCACCCACGGAGTTTGACCACAGGCCAGGATGCTCAACAGGTCAGAGACATGGTGTACTAATACATTATGACAGTTGGGATGTCAAATGGATCGGGGCAGGGGGGGTGTTTCAGTATGGCGGGACAGGTTTCGGGGCGGCGATGCCTCTCACGGCACGGACGGCCCGCCGCGGAATCCCTTACCCTTCGGAGCGCCTCGGGGCAGGCGAAGGCGCCTTCAGAGGCTCCCCCAGCACCCCGCCCGGCCCAGCAGGGCCTTGTGGTCCAGGATCACCGTTTCACCCTCCGCGGAAAAGGCGCCCCCCGAGAGCCGTCCCAAGGCCTCGTTCAGCCAGCCGGCGGGCAGGGCTTTCATTCCCAGCCCCATCAGCCGGGTCATGCCCCGCGCCCGGGGCAAGCACCAGGAAAAACGGGTGCGCTCCGCGGTGGTGTCCAGAATGGTCAGCAGGAGGGGATATTCCCCGTCCACCAGCGCGGCCAACCCGGAAATCCGCAGGCGCAGTTCGATGCCGCCGGGCGTGAGCCGGACGCCGGCCAGAAAATGTTTCCCGCTGGGTTCTTTGCCCGACAGCGCCAGATTGGCCACCTTTTCCACCAGGGAGAGCAAAGCCTGGGTGGTGGGCATGGTGTTTTTGGCCATCGTGTTTTTGGCCATCATGTTTTTGGCGATCATGTTTTCGGCCATCGTGTCTTCGGCCATCGCGGGGGTTCCCCTGGTTTCGGTGGGTTCAAGGCGAAAAATCCAGTTCGATGGAGATTTTGGCCTTTTCCAGCACCTTGCGGAAGGGTTCCAGCAGGGGGCCCAGTTCGGCCGGCCCGTGGAGCAGGGTCAGGCGCAGGGTCTGCTTTTCGCCATCGGCGGCCTCGGCCTGAATTCTGATCACCGCCTCGCCCCGGGCCTGGGGATGTTCCAGCCACAGCACCAGCCGCGCCCCTTCGGGGTCCAGGATCAAACCGCGCACCTGCACGGTCCCTGCACCCTTCCATTGGGCCAGGGCGGCTTCGGTGAGGTGGTTCAACAGGGTGAACAGGTCGCTCATGGCGCCTTTCCGTTGGAGGGATCGAGGTGCTCCGGCGGGGTGGCTTCCATCCCTGGCCGTCCGTCCCGCGCTGCTTCTCCGCCGCCGGTGGCGGCCAGCCATGCCCTCACCGCCGCCTCGAGCCGGCTCCACTCCCCTTGCCCCAGGGTCTCGGCGTCCAGGCCCAGGTGCAGCGGATACCCCGTCTTGGCGGCATGATTGAGCAAATGCAGGGATACCCGCTCCGGAAAGGCCTCCCGCAACCGGTGGAACACCCGGGTGTCGATGAATTCATCTTTTTCCGCATAGGCGATCAGCAGGCGGGGGGGCGGCTCCCCTTCTCCGCCCAGCCAGCCCTCCAAGGTCCCGGACAATTGGCGTTCCAACTCCACCACGGCCCGGAAGGCCCCGACGGTGGTGGTTGGGTGAAGGCGGTAAGCGGCCGGCGCGAGGCTGGGCAGGCCCAAGCGGTGTGGAAAGATGCGCCCCAGGACGGCGATGGGAATCCGCACCCATGGTTTCAGGCGCAGGGCGGGAGAAATCAGCACGGCGCGTTGGAGGGCAATCCGGTCTCGCAAGGCCCAGGCAAGCCCGAGCAGGCCGCCCAGGGAATATCCCAGCATCGAACAGGCCGCCCCTGGAAGTTGCGCCTGGGCCCCGGCCCAGGCCGTGTTCAGGTCGTCCAGATACAGGGCGGCGGTCACTTTTTTCTGCTCCGGGTCTCCGGGAAAACCGTACCCGGTCAAGCGGGGCGCGAGGACGGCGCTTCCCGCGCCGGCCAGCAGGTCATGCCAGGGAGCAAGCCGCGCCGGGTGAAGATTCAGCCCCGGCAGCACCAGAAAAAGCTCCCGCGCCGGCGCCCCGCCGGGTGGGAGGATCAGGGGAAGATCCACATTTCGATCAGGGTGAGATCAGGGTGAGACCATAGTGAGGCCAAAGTGAGACCAAAGTGAGGCCAGTGTGGGATCAAGGTGAGATCAGGGTGAGATCAGGGTTGCCACTTGGCCCGTTCCAGGCCTTTTTTGCGGCGCAGTTCCTGGGCCAGCGCGTGCAGGCGTTCCAGGTGCAGCTGCACCGGTTTCCATTCCCAGATCGGGTTGGTGTTTTCCATCTGCTGCAACGCGCCCAGCTCGTTTTGCCATTCCCGCGTCAGGTCGTGCAGGGACATGGATTCGATCGGTGTGTTCGTGGACTCCATGAATCGCGATTCCGTGGTGATTGGAGATGAACGAGGCGCCGTGACCCCAGGGACGGCGCACGGTTTTTAAAATTTTCCTGTGGCGGATGTTTCCTGTTCCGCAGTGCTTCCGTTTTGAATTTCTCCCGATTCGCGGGGCAATGTCCAGCGCGAAACGATCCACGCCACCGGCGCCGGACCAATGGCGCCAAAAATGATCCCGGACAAATTGCCCCCATGTCCTGTCCGGCGGGCGGTCAGACCTGCCCGGCCAGCTTGCGGTCCACCGGATAGGCCTGGTTGGCCAACCCCACGCAGTACATGGCCACATGGGCTTCCAGGGCTTGGGAGAAGATTCGCGATTCCGCGTTGGCTTCCCGCAGCCGCTCCACGGCGGCCTGGGCGTCCCGCCGCAACGCCGCCTCGTCAAAGGTGGTGAACCGCCCATGCTCCAGCACCATTCGTCCGTCGACCATCACCGAATCCACCGCCGACCCGTCCTCGCAGAAGACCACATGGTAGAGGGGATCGTTGAGGGGGATGTAGTTGACATGGGTCAGGTCGAGAAAGACGATATCGGCCCGGTATCCCGGCGCGACGCGGCCCAGCACCCCTTCCTGTCCCAACAAGCGGGCGCCGCCCTCGGTGGCCATGCGGAAGGCGTCCTCCGCGCCGATCCAGGTCTCCACGTCGGGATTGCCGATGCGCGAGACGAAGGCGGCCAGGCGCATGGCCTCGAACAGGTTCTGGTTGTCCGAGCATTGGGAACCGTCGGTGCCCACGCCCAGGTTGACCCCGGCGTCCAGCAAGGCCCGCGCGGGGGCCACGCCGGAGCCGAGGCGCAGGTTGCTGCCGGGGTTGTGGGCCACGCAAATGCCGTTGTCCGCCATGCGTCCGATATCGTCGGCGTCCAGCCAGATGCAGTGGGCGCCGGTGAAGCGGGGTCCCAGCAGCCCCAGCGCGTCCAGGTGGGCGGTGAGGGTCTTGCCGTCATAGGCGCGGGGAGCCACCACGGCCTGCACCTTGGATTCGGCCAGGTGCATATGCACCCTGGTGTCGTATTCCTCCGCCAGGTCCCGGCAGGCCGTCATGAAATCGTCGCTGCAATGAAGGGGAATGGTGGGGGCCAGCCCCAGGTCGAACATGGCGCGGTCTCCCCGTCCCTCGGGCAACACCTTGCGCAGGGCGGCCAGGCTTTCGGCGAATGGCGCGGCCCGCACCGTTTCCACCCTGCCCCGCAAGGCGTCCGGGATGGCCTCCATCAGCCCCGGAATGGCCTCGTAGAACAGCCGGTCGGCCATCATCGGCGCCACCAGGGCGCGCACCCCCACCTCGCCGTAGCCCTGGGCCACCGCCTCCAGCCCCTCCACGGTGGGCACGGGGAATTCGAAATACAGATCGTAGCAGGCGGTGCAGCCCTTGCGCACCAGATCCGCCGCGTTCAACATGGCGGCCACCCGCTTGTCCTCCAGGGTGCGGTGGCCGCTCGTCCAGGGCGCGGAGTTGAGCAGGAGTTCCAGGGACCAGCGGTCGTTGGTGCCCTTGGCCAGGGAGCCGTGTCCATGGGTGTGGGCGTTGACCAGCCCGGGGATCAGCATCCGGTCGGCCGCATCGATCACCCGGGCGCCCTCGGGAGCGGCCAATCCGGGCGGGCCGAGTTCGAGGATGGTGTTTCCCTCGATCAGGATGTCCGTGGGCTTGGCTTCGTGGGAGGAAGCGTCGAGCAGCCTTCCGCCCCGGATCAGGATATGCCCCGCGGGATCGGTCATGGGTCAAGGTTGGGGTGATAGGTGAAAAGAAGGGTCCCGTGAAAAGGTGGCTCCGCCGCAGGGGGCGGGGACCCCGGTGAATCCCGCGGCCTAGCGGTCGTTCAACTGGATGAAATCGCGCTCGGTCTCTCCGGTGTAAATCTGGCGGGGACGGCCGATGCGGTTTTTCGGGTGGGCGTTCATCTCCTTCCAGTGCGCGATCCAGCCGGGCAGCCGCCCGATGGCGAACATCACGGTAAAGAAGTTCACCGGAATGCCCAGCGCGCGGTAGATGATCCCGCTGTAGAAATCCACGTTGGGATAGAGTTTGCGCGACACGAAGTATTCATCCCGCAGCGCCGTTTCCTCCAGTTCCTTGGCCACCTCCAGCATGGGGTCGTCCACGCCCAGCAGGTTCAGCACCCGGTCGGCGAAGACCTTGATGATCTTGGCCCGCGGATCGAAATTCTTGTAGACCCGGTGGCCGAATCCCATCAACCGCGAGGAGGAATCCTTGTCCTTGACCGAATTGATGAAGTCCTTGGTGCTCTTCCCGCTGGCCACCACTTCCTCCAGCATCTCCAGCACGGCCTGGTTGGCCCCGCCATGGAGCGGCCCCCACAGGGCGGCGATCCCGGCGGAGATGGAGGCGAACAGGTTGGCCTTGGAACTGCCCACCATCCGCACGGTGGAGGTGGAGCAGTTCTGCTCATGATCGGCGTGCAGGATCAACAGCACGTCCAGGGCCTTGGCGATATCCGGATGGGGGACGTAATTTTCGGTGGGCAGGGAGAACATCATTTTGAGGAAGTTCTCGCAGTAGTTCAGGTCGTTGTCCGGATAAATGTAGGGGTGGCCCAGGGATTTCTTGTAGGTCCAGGCGGCGATGGTGGGCAGTTTGCCCATCAACCTGAACATGGACAGTTCCAAACCCTCCTGGGTGGACTCGTCGCCTTGCTGATAATAGGTGGAAAGGGCGCACACCGCCGAGGACAGCACCGCCATGGGATGCGCGTCCTTGGGAAAGGCGTTGAAAAAACTGCGCATGTCCTCATGAACCAGGGTGTGATAAACGATTTTTGATTTGAATACGTCCAACTGGGCGCTGGTGGGGAGTTCCCCATGATACAGCAGATAACTGACCTCGAGGAAATTCGAGCTTTCGGCCAGTTGCTCGATGGGGTACCCCCGGTAGCGGAGGATACCCAGTTCCCCATCCAAAAAAGTGATGCCGCTCTCCGCCGATCCGGTATTCCCATAGCCCCAGTCCATCGTAATGGCCCCGGTTTTTCCGCGCAGCGTCGAGATGTCGATCCCGAGCTCCTTTTCGGTGCCCTCCACCACGGGCAATTCCACGGTGGTTCCGTTGACTTCGATTTTGGCCGTTAGGGTCATCTTTGCTCCTTGGGTGAAATGAAGGGGATTTTTGGGATCCCTTCGACGGTATTCCCGAATTGTCCGCTTGGCCGGCGCGATCAATAATGCGGCCCGTACCATGCCGGGGGACGGTTTCTCAGTACAGTGCCTAAGGACGGTTTCTCAGTACAGTGCCTGAGGACGGTGCCTGAGGACGGTGCCTAAGGACGGTGCGAAAAGGGGCGCGCCCGGGCAGAGTGGCCTTTTGGCGAAAGCCGGGTCCATGGGCGGCGTCCGCCGGATCGGATGTTGCCCGATGCGCACCGGCCTCATTCCCACCGGCCTCATTCCCACCGGCCTTTTTCAAACCGCGCCTTTGTGCTCTCCGCGAAACCTGGCGAATGCGCCCAATGTTCCCGGTAAAATCCGGGATTGCCTGGGGCGGGTTCTGCTCCTCCTGTCAAAAAAAAGCGAGTGGGGCATCTTTCGCCTGAAATCCCGCCGGGCGTTGGCGGGGAGGCCCTCTCCATGTTCCCCGCATCGGGTCCCCTGCGGCGGACACCCCCCGGAGCGTCCAGCGGCGCGGGTGCGAGGTGAAATGAAAAAAATCCTGTACCCAACTTGCTACCATGGCTCCGGTGAAAATTCCACAATCAACTGAACACGAGCCGCCGGCACGGCCAAATCCGGCTTCGGGCGCGGTTTTTCGCGGCTTGGCGGACGCCCGCCAGGGCGCCAGGAACGGCAAGCGGCAGACTTGACCGCCGATGAACGCGGATCGCCGCCAGCCGCGGATTTCGCGAAAATGCGCCCCAGCCCCTGGATGATACCAGCATCAATGCGCTACTGGCGTAAAATACCGTACTTTTTGGATTTTCTGTACAGCGTGGCCCGGCCGATTTTAAGATGCAGCGCGGCCTTGGACATATTGCCGCCGGTTGCCGCCAGGGCCTCGCGGATGGCCGCGATTTCCCGCTCCTTCCAGGTGGACAGGGCTGGTGGTGGCGGGTCTCCCGGTTCGGCGGGAACTCCGGCCGCCGGCGTGGTTTCGCCGGCGGGGTGCGGGGGGGGCATTGACGATGTTTTTACCGATGCCTCCGACGATGCCTCCGACGATGCCTCCGACGATGCCATTGCCGGCGCCATGGAGGAAACCATTGAGGTAGGCCAGGACGGCACCGCGCCCGGCGAGCTTCCCGCCTCGGCTCCGGCGGGGCGCTCCACCGGGGGAATATGGGGGAAGTCGTCCAGGGTCAGGTGCGACGATTCGGTCAACACCACCGCCCGGTAGATCACGTTTTCCAGTTCGCGCACGTTGCCATGCCAGGGGTAATTCCTCAGCCGCGCCATGGCCCGGGTTTCCACGCCCTTGATGGTCTTGTTTTCCTGGCCGCTGAACTTGTCCAGGAAGTGTTGCACCAGCAACGGTATGTCTTCCACCCGTTCCCGCAGGGGCGGGGTGTGGATCGGGAAGACGGCCAGCCGGTAGTAGAGGTCCTCCCGGAAGCTCCCGCTCCGCACCGCTTCGGCCAAATCGGCATTGGTGGCCGAGATGAACCGCACCTTCACCCGCTTCAGGCGGCCCCCGATGGGCTCGATTTCCCGGGTTTGCAGCACCCGCAACAATTTGGCCTGCAAGGCCGTGCTCAGGGCGCCGATTTCGTCCAGGAACAAGGTGCCCTCGTCGGCCTCCTCGAATTTTCCGATCCGCTTGCTGTCGGCCCCGGTGAAGGCCCCTTTTTCATGGCCGAACAATTCGCTTTCCAGCAAATTTTCCGGAATGGCCGCGCAGTTGATGGCCACGAAGGGCTTGTGGCGGAACTGTCCCTGGAAATGAATGGCCCTGGCGATCAGTTCCTTGCCGGTGCCGCTTTCTCCCTGGATCAAAACGGTGATGTCGCTGTTCATCACCTTGCGCACCAGCTTCAGCATCTGGTGGAAACGCTTGCTCCCGCCCACCATGTCCGGGAAGCCCCCCTCGAATTCGTCCAGGCGCATTTTGAGATGTTCCACCTCTTCCCGCAGTCCCACCGTTTCCAGCGCATTGCGGATGGCCATCCGCACGTCGTCGAAGCTGGCGGATTTGTTGACGAAATCGTAAGCCCCGCCCTTTAGAGCCGAAATGGCGTCATCCATGGTGCCCGAGGCGGTCATCAGGATCACGCACCCGACCTTGTCGGAGGCCTGAAAGCGCTGGAGGGTTTCCAGCCCGGAAATCCCCGGGAGGTTGAGGTCCAGCAAGGCCAGGTCCACCGGAGGGCCATCCTCCACCAGCCCCAGGGCTGTTTCGCCATCCGGGGCGATTTCGACTTCGCATCCCGAGCGCTTCAGATGGAACCGCAGCAGCTTGCAGATGGCGGGGTCGTCGTCCACCACCAGGATGCGCGGGGCACGGTGCAATCCTTCGGGAATGAACGATCCGGAGGAGAAAAGATTTTCCCCATTTTCACTCATGGGCCTTACCGCAACTGGATGAAAGGATTGTCCGCGCGTTCCCGGCCGGCAGGTTCGGCGAAATCGGAACCGGTGACAGCACCGAAAACAGCACTGGAAACAGCACCGGAAACAGCACCGGAAACAGCACCGGAAACAGCGTGGAGTTGCGTGACGAAATCCAGTGGGACTCAGATCATTTGCCGATTACTATACAGCAGGCCAAGCCTTGGATAAAGGGGATGGTGATGGAAAATGAGGCGGAGGCGGGCGGGTTCCAGGGTGGAAAACAAAAAAACCGGCGGGAATCCCCGATTGGCGCCAAACACCAGGGACACAACCCAGCGGCCAAGGATGGCGGCCCAAGGGAAAGCCGTTCAACGGGAAAATTTGCTTTGGGGAAAAATATGCTAAAATCCATCGGAAAGCTCGGCATTGGCCGCCATGTTTTTCCTTCGGAAAGCAGCGGATCGGACAGGGACTCTCCCATGGCAAATCTACCAGAAGCCACGCTTCCAAACACCATCCCCCCCAACGAAAAAGGTTCCGGCCGTTTCGGGCTTCCGGGTGCGGCCGGGCTGTTGTGCTGGCTTTTCAGCGCGTTGATGCTGGGAGCGTGTTCCCTCCCCATTCCGGCGCCGCTGCTGGCCGACAGCGCCGCCATCGGCATCTCGGTGCGGGAATGGTGGGCGCCCCGCGAATGGCTGGAGGAACATCCGGAGATGGGATACTTCATCCGTCTCAACGAGGCGGGAGATGTGACCGCGCCGGTGGAGATCATCCGCTCCAATTATTACCGCGGGAGCAGGTTATATCTGCTCAACGCGAAACCTGGCAGGTACGCCCTGGTGGCCACCTCGGAATTCGCCAGGCTCCAGTTTCAGTTGCCACCGCGGTTGCGGCGAAAACCATGGCAGGCGCGGCGAAAATCATGGCAGGCGCGGCGAAGCCATCCGCCGCCGGCCGGCGGCTCCCTGGCCCGGGGACAGCCCCGCTCCCCAGGCGCCAGCGGTGGGATTTCCTTGGTGTACAGTGGGTACGGCGGAGGTTTCCAGCCCTGGTGGAGCCGGCTTGCCGCAAAGGAGTTCCGGATCATGGGCCGGGGATTTCATTCGGGCCGGGCTTTTAAATCCAGGCGGGGGCGGCTGTCGGTTTCCACAATGCGGAACAAGGATTCCGAGGACTTCGATTATTTCGTCTACACCACCTATTTTTCCCGGCCCATGATCCTCAAAACGGTGGTGGAGGTGCTGCCCGGCCGGTTCGCGGTGATGGGCGCCTTCCAGGTGCGCAGGCACCGGGGGATGAGCAAGGCCGATCCGGCGCAGAAGTTTTATCACGACACCATCGAGACCGACAGCGTCGACCCGAGGGGCATGCCCATTTTCAACGGCGGCGGGGATTTTTCCATTCCCTCCCGGGGCGAAATGAAGGAGGCCCGCGGCGATGCGGCGGCCGAAAAACTTTTCCTGCGCGAAGCGTTGGAGGATTTCCGGGGCACCCCCTGGGAGGCGCTGGTGCGGCGGGCACTCGCCAGGGGCGGATGAGGCGGGGCCTTCCAGGGGCGGCAGAGAGCGGTAAATACCCCCGTGGCCCTCTTTCCGGATTAATGCCTACCCCTTGTAACTCCGCAAAATTGATTTGAATTTGAAGGCGGGGATGGAAATTTCGACGCGGCGCCTCACCCCGCCCCGGTCACAGACACCGTGACCGGGGCTGCCCCTCTCCAAAAGAGAGGGGCGTTTTTATGTTATATTGTTGTAAATACAAAGAATTACCCCCTCTCTTTTGGGCGATTATCGGCTTGACAAAGAAGAATTGATTTGCCATAATGGGCTCAAGTTAATAATTTCAAACACTTGGAGCCATCATTAGCAAGCTGCCTTCCCTGATTGAATTTGGTAAAACCTACAACACCGAAGAACAGTGCATCACCCACCTTGCCGACATGCGGTGGCCGGAAGGCGTCCGGTGCGTTAAATGCGGTGGCGACCGTATTTCCGAGTTCGACACCACCGGCAAGACCGGTAAGCCCCGGCACCTCTACGAGTGCATGGATTGCAAGTACCAATACAGCGTCACCGTGGGCACCGTGTTCCACAATTCCCATGTCCCGCTGACCAAATGGTTCCTGGCGATTTACCTTATGTGCACCGCCAAGAAAGGCGTCAGCGGAAAACAATTGGAACGTCAGCTTGGCGTCTCCTATGAAACCGCGTGGAGCATGGGCCACCGGATTCGCCTTGCCATGCAAGACGGCGATTTCGGCGGCATGACTGAGCGAAAGAGCAAGTTGTGGCAAGCGTCGCGCGGACTTGTGGCTGATGGCATCGTAGGATCTGCAACCCGCTCGGCTATCGGAACACCTGACACCATTCGGGAGCCACCGCCGGGCGGGCTAATCAGCCTACTAACGTCCGATGGTCTCGACGTTGTCGATTCATCAGTACCACCGAGGCCGGGTCAAATCTTCGAACCCGTGGGCATCATGCTTCACCACACTGCAGCCGGTGGAACCAAGGATGTGCCGTCCCTTAACGTTGTACGCAACGGAAGGCCCGGCTTGAGCGGGCCGCTGGCACCATTGCTCATAGGCCGAGGGGGGACGATCTATGTCACTTGCGACCAAGGCGGCGTCTGTAACCATGCTGGGATGGGGCGTGGTATCGTTCTGGTCAAGGTGAGACGCGGTGAGCCGCTGGCTCCCGAAGATACCTCATGGGGTTTGCGT
>JACZSY010000370.1 GCA_022573975.1 SAR324 cluster bacterium
CACGACCACGGCAACGAGACCGACGCCCCGGTGGTTTGGCTGGATGGGTTGGATGTTCCCCTGGTGAAGTTCTTCGATGCCAGCTTCATCGAGCATCATCCGGAATCCGTACACCCCCCAGGAAGACCGGCCGGCGACACGCTGGCCACCTACGGCGCCAATATGCTCCCGGTGGGCATGGGGCGAAAACCCGCCGTCTCCCCCCTGTTTCACTACCCCTATCAACGCAGCCGGGAAGCCCTGGAACAAATGCGGCGGCGGGAGGAGTGGGACGCCCATCACGGCCTGAAGATGGAGTTTATCAATCCGGCCACCGGCGGTTCGGCCATGACCACCATTTCCTCGTTCATCCAACTGCTGCCCCAGGGATTCCAAACGGCGCCCTACCGCGCCACGGACGGTACCGTCTTCCATGTGATCGACGGAACGGGCGAATCGGTGATCGATGGGAAAACATTCGCCTGGCAGGCAGGCGATTCCTTCGTTGTGCCCTCCTGGAATCCGGTGCGGCACAAAGTCACGGAGGAGGCGGTGCTGTTCAGCTTTTCGGACCGCACCGTGCAGGAAAAACTGGGCCTTTGGCATGAACGGCTGGGGTAGGAATCCCATTCCAGGGGAGGCCCCGATTGACGCTGCCGCGCCGAATGCCCCGACTTTCCCCTCACGGCCGCCCCGCCCCCGCCGGTTTGCGTTTTAGGGCTTTCTGGTCCAACCTGTTGGTGGATTGGACGCCTTCCCCCGGCCAACCAACGGCCTGTGTGGGAACGCGGAAAATCCGGTTTTCCCGCCCGATCCATTTTTTCTGGAAGGGGGTAGAGCGTTCCATTCCGGCTTGGGATGGGCAATGAACTACCCCCGCGGCAAGCGGCGGGGAATGGACCCATACAAATAGATGCAAATCATGGGAGTGGGGATCGCACGAATATGGCAAATCCCAAGTTGGAAGACAGCTATCGAAACCTGTTGCTGAAAAGTCAATTGAGCGGGGAAACCGAGGCGGCAAGAGAAGGCCGGGAAAGGCGGGAGCACCCCCGCATTCATGTGGATGCCGCCGACATCCAGGTGGATACGGATTCCTGGATCTTCGTGATCAATCTTTCCATTTCCGGAATCGCCTTCTATTCCAATTCCCAATTCACGCTGGGGCAGCAGGTCACCATTTCCCATGACACCGGAGACAGCGTGAAAGCCAAGGTGGTCGAGGCCAATCCGGAAGGCGAAGACGCGGCGTCCCTGGTGGGTCAATACAGGATTTGCTGCCAATTCGACGATCCCAGCGAAGGAATGGCCTTCCTGCTCGGCATCAAGGAATCCGAAGAAAAAAAGTTTGGGGAAAATCTTTCCTGAAGACCCGCCCCGGCAGTTTCCGCCCCCGCCCGCCCCCGAGACCCAGCTTTCCGGCTTGCTGGACGCCGCCGAAGGAAATTTTTGGCTACCGTGAGTCCAAGCTCACGATGGCCCCGGCCTCCTTCCCCATCTCCATCTCTCCATGGCAAACCGGGGAGCGGAAATTGGACGGGGGGGGATAAAGGTTCGGCTCCTCCATGGATTCGCATTCCGAATTCGTGGTAAGGAAGCCGTGAAGACTGGAATATACGATTCGGGCTGCGCATTGCAGGGAATCGGGTTTCATTGCCGGCCGCCCCACGTGGAATGAAGGAAGGCAGAACAAAATTCACCCCGCCCCGGCTCAAACGAAAGGACGAAAACATGCCCTATACCCTCGCTGAATTCGCCGCCGACTGCCGCGCGGCCCTGGTGAACGACGCCGGGCCCGATGGGCGGGAGGCCGTCCGCCAGTATTTGATCCGCGCCCTCAAGGACGATGCCTTCATCGCGGAATACCTTCCACCGGAGGCCGGTGCCGAACGCAGGATTCTCCATGAGGACCCCGAGCTGGGTTTTTGCATTTGCGCCCATGCTTATCGAGGGGCGAAACGCGGCAAACCCCACGACCATGGACCGACCTGGGCCATCTATGGGCAGGTGGCGGGCGAAACGGAGATGACCGATTGGGAACTGACCGCCCCGCCCCAGGACGGGCAGCCTGGCAAGGTCAGGCTCAGCCGGAGCTACACGCTCACTCCCGGCGACGCGCACTGCTATGACGTGGGCGACATTCATGCCCCCCTGCGCGATGGCCCGACCCGGCTCCTGCGCATCGAAGGCCAGAACACCGAAAAAGTGACCCGCACCCCGCTGGTGGCGGAATAGCTCCGCCTCGCACCAGACGGGGCGCTACGCGGACCTGGCGGAAATACCAATCCCTCCGGCGGCCCGTGACGCGGCGTCTTTCCCGCGGCGTTTTTCCCGTGGCGGCCATCCGGTGCGGGCAATGGATCGGGGAGGGTTCAGGGTACAGGGGTGATGGATGGATCTCACCTGGCGCCCTGTGCCAACCCCGTCCTATCCGCGCTATGGAAATCTGGTGAATGGACGGAAAACCGCAGGAAAACAATGGAGGGAAAGATGGGCGAATCATTGAAGGGCAAGGTGGCCCTGGTGACGGGCGCGGGGAGGGGCATCGGCAGGAGCACCGTGGAAAGCCTGGGGGCACTGGGCGCCACGGTCGTGGCCGGGCTACTGATCACGTGGGCGTGGTCGGTAGCGTCCGTGGTGCGCCCTGCACGCACGGCCCGGACCGGCCTGAGTCAGTGGACGCTCACGACCCGCGCCTTCGCCACGAACCGGACGGCCGTGGCGGGTCTGGTGGCCATCTTGGTGTTCTATCTGCTAGCACTGGTGGCTCCACTCATCGCCCCCTACGATCCCGCCTTCCAGGGTGACCTACTCAGCGAGCGCCTCCTCGCGCCATCCGGCCCGCACCCGCTGGGGACCGATCGCTTCGCCCGGGACGTGCTCTCGCGGCTGCTCTACGGTGCCCGCGTCTCGCTGGCCATCGGGTTCGTAGCCGTGGGCATCAGCGTGTCCATCGGCACCGTGCTGGGCGCCGTTGCGGGCTACCTGGGCGGCGTGGTGGACATGGTCGTCATGCGTTTCGTGGACATGGTGATGGCGTTCCCCCGGGTCGTGCTTCTGATCTTCATCAGCGCGCAGCTGCAGCCCTCGATCTTCCTCATCGCCGTGATCCTCGGGCTGACCCAGTGGCCCGGAACGGCCCGCCTGGTGCGAGGCGAGGCCCTCAGCCTCCGCGAGCGTGGGTTCATTCAAGCCGCCAAGGCGCTCGGCTACTCCTCTACC
>JACZSY010000133.1 GCA_022573975.1 SAR324 cluster bacterium
AGGGCACAGGAGAGGGCACAGGAGAGGGCACAGGTGAGGGCGCCGCAGAGGGCGGCCATGGCGACGCCCGGCGCTGGTCCCGGCCGGTGGGGGCGGACGGCTCGGGGCCATCGCGCATGGAACTGCTGGCCCTGCGGCACAGGCTGATGCGCGCCGTGCGGGGCTGGTTCGACGCCCAGGGCTTCCTGGAGGCCGACACGCCCTCCCTGCTGCGCGCGCCCAGCCCGGAGGCCGTGTTCGCGCCGTTTGCCGCGGGCGGCGGGTGGCTGGGAACCTCGCCGGAGTTCCAGCTCAAGCGGATGCTGGTGGGGGGCTTCGAGCGCATCTACCGCCTGGGTCCTGCCTTCCGCGCCGGGGAGGCCGGCGTCCATCACAACCCCGAATTCACCCTGCTGGAATGGTACCGGGTTTTTCCCGGCACGGGCACGGAGGCCCGTTCCACCGATCCTTGCCCCATGGACGCGCTGGCCGCCGGCCTGGAAGGGCTGTTGGGAGAGATGGCGCCCATCGCCGACGGGGCGGCGGGGTTGTGGCCGCCCGGCCCGGAGCGCGAACGGCTGATGGCCACCAGCCGGGCCCTGCGCTCCACCCCTTGGCGGCGGGCCACGGTGGGGGAACTGTTCGCCGGGCACCTGGGCATGGACATCGCCGGCGTCACCGATGCGCGGGCGCTGGCCGTTGCGGCCCAAACGGCGGGCGTCGCCTGGACCGGCGGAGAAGAAGTGGCCGTCGCCACCTCCGCAGAGGACTCCACCGCGGATTTCACAGAGGATTTCACCGCGGATTTCACCGGGGTGTTTTCCGCGCTGTGGATCGAAATCGAGCGGAAGCTGCCTCCCGAACCGCTGCTGGTCACCGATTGGCCCGCGCCCATGGCGTCCCTGGCCCGGCTCAAGCCCGGCGACCCCACCCTGGCCGAGCGGATGGAACTGTATTGCGGCGGCCTGGAGCTGGCCAACGGTTTTTTCGAGTTGACCGATCCCGCCGAGCAGCGCCGCCGCTTCGAAGCCGACCTGGCCCAGCGCCGCGCCCAGGGATTGCCCGCCGTGCCCCTGGACGAGGCCTTCCTGGCCGCCCTGGAAGAAGGCATGCCCCCCGCCGTGGGGATGGCCCT
Organism: SAR324 cluster bacterium; assembly: GCA_022573975.1. GTDB lineage: Bacteria > SAR324 > SAR324 > SAR324 > JACQKK01 > JACZSY01. The sequence goes on from JACZSY010000133.1 coordinate 1,115, forward strand.
GGGCCTGGACCGCCTGGCCATGCTGCTCAGCGGCGCCCCCCACATCCGCGACGTAATGCCCTTCGGCTGGGACGAGCGGTAGGCCGTTTCCCATGGGGAGTACCACCCACTCCACCGCAATATCCGGAATGCGTCCTCGTTTTTATATCTTCAGCCTGAAAGGCGAACCTGCATCCTGAACACGCAATCGGAACGGTCATGCCCAACGCGCACCGCATCCACACCACCATGGGATTGAAGGAATGGGGGCTGCTGCTGGTGCTGGCGCTGCTGTGGGGGCCGGCGTTTTACTTCACCGAGATCGCCATCCCGGCGCTGCCGCCGCTGACGGTGGTGGCGCCGCGGGTGGGCGTGGCGGCGCTGGCGCTGCATCTGCTGCTGCGGTTTACCGGGCAGGCCTTGCCCCTCGGCGGGGGCCTCTGGCCGCGGTTCCTGGGGATGGGATTGCTCAACAACGCCGTGTCCTTCAGCCTGATCGTGTGGGGGCAACAGAATATCGACAGCGGCCTGGCGGCGATTCCGAGACGGATCCAGCGGTTGATGCCGTCCGCACCTATTTGACAAACCCGCCCTGTGAGCGAAACCAATGGCTGGATTCGAGAACGAGGCGAAACGACTCATGGCGGCAGTGCTGCGTCACCATACCTCCAAAAATGGGCTCGAAATCCTTTTCAGCGCAATAATCGGGTGGAATTCGCTATAAAAATAGCGGTATTGAAACTTCGAGGAGTGGTTTGGCCCGGATTGAGGGCTCCATCCTGGAAAAATCGATTGGAGTAACTATGCCTGGATTTTACTACGGTTGGGTCATTGTTGGCCTTTCGGCCCTTGCGAATGCCTTGGCATGGTCGGTGCGGTCAACCTTCGCGCTCTACTACGTCTCTCTACTGGAGGAGTTTGGGTGGCAACGTGGTGAAGCCGCTGTGGGCTATTCTCTGAGTTGGCTCTTGATTTTGGTGTTCGCGCCCCTTGCTGGACGCCTCTCCGACGCGTACGGACCTCGCGTTGTGGTACCCATCGGCGGGATGCTTCTCGGCGCCGGATTGGCGCTTACGGGCCGTGCGCAGACACTATGGGAGTACTACTTCTATTTCGGCGTATTGGGCGCGGCCGGGGTGGCGTTTATGATGACGCCGGCCACGGCGGTGATTGGCGCTTGGTTCACTCGTTCACGTGGCACGGCGATGGGCATCATCGCCGCGGGTGCGTCCAGCAGCGCCGTCATTTTTTATCCCCTCAATGCATGGTTGATTTCCAGATTGGGTTGGCGCCGCGCTATCGCCATTTTCGGAGCAATTGTTGCGCTGGGGATCGGGCCTCTGGCGGCGCTATTTTACCGCCAGAGGCCTGAGGATGTGGACCCGAATTCCTGCAGCGGGGCGAAGGAAGCCATGGAGAAACCCTCGCGGGCGCCGCAGCCCAGGGCGGGGAGCAGCGTTTTTCCGGATGTGACCCTTTGGGCGGCCATGCGAACCGTGCCCCTTTGGGCCACTTTTTTCATGTGGTTGCTGGGCGTCATCGCCTATCAGATCGTCACGACGCATCAAATGGCACATGTGCTCGACATGGGATTGGATCCGGGTACAGCCGTCTGGATATTCGGTATGGCGGGCGTGTTTACAACAGCTGGAAATATTCTCGGCGGGATTTTATCTGACAGGTTGGGGCGCGAGTGGGTCTTTGGTCTCGGCAGTATCCTGGCCGTTGCCGGAATTGCTTTGTTCAGCAGTTTGAGCGGGCCCAGTGACATCTCGCAGCTGATTATTTTTGCCGTTGTATTTGGAATTGGATACGGACTGCGAATTTCACAACTGGCGGTAATCCCGGCGGATCTCTTCTACGGCAGGAATTTTGGCGCTATTTTCGGCTTCATTAATGGAGGTGGGGGGATCGGCGGTTTTATCGGGCCTCCATTCGCCGGGTTTCTCTTCGACAGCACCGGCAGTTACCGATTCCCATTCGCGGTCAGCGCGTTCGCGGTTATCGGCTCCGCGATCGCCGTGTGGATCGCCGCGCCACGGAAAGCCAGACGAGCCCGGAACACCATGGAGAAGGGCACGTAGCCCAGCTCGTCGAGCACCAGGAGAGGAATTCAGGTTGTCCATGCCTGTGGCGGGAGCGTTGGATCACCGGTCGTTCACCGATCCCTCCAAATTCCCGCTGACCTCCATGAAAGGCACCGCCTCCGTGGGAAAATCCCCTGTGGCTGGAGCGAGGGTGTCCGGGTCACGGCTGAAGCATATTTTTCCGGTTGAGAACCCGGTTAATCGTTACAGTAAGCCCATGAGGGGAGGAGTGGGTTACGAGCGAAATCTATCGAAGACCGCCACAAAACGGAGGTCAATGGCCAGGGGACGGCGGCGTGGCGCTGAAGGCCCCGCCAAACCGGCTTGAAGAGCAGGGGCCAGTGCGCGGTCATCCCGCCGGGCTTGCCAGCGGGGACGGCAAGCCTTAGGTTATCAGCTTGGAAATCCCGGCTTGTTTTGCCGTCACTTTATTGTCATCACCGTTTGGTCCTCACCCCTCTATTACGATTGCCGAAGCCCATGACCCTCCCCCAACCTGTCGCACAGAAAACAGCACAGAGAATAGCCCTATCCCTGCCCGTCCCGCCGGACGTGGAGAGTTCGCTCAACTACGCCCGCTGGGCCGAGCATGAGGGCTTCGACGACGTGTGGTTCGCCGACGGCGGCAACATCGACTCGCTGACCCTGGCCGCGCTGGTGGCGGACCGCCACCCCAAGCTGCGCATCGGCACGGGGGTGATCCCGGTCTACACCCGCACCCCGGCGGTGCTGGCGGCCACCGCGGCCACGTTGTCGCACCTGGCGCCGGGGCGGTTCATCCTGGGGCTGGGCGCCTCCAGCCACGCCATGATCGAGGGCTGGCACGGCCTCCCCTTCGAAAAGCCGCTGACCCGGGTCAAGGAAACCGTGGAACTGGTGCGCGCCATGCTGGGGGGGGAGAAAACCGCTTTCGCCGGGGAAACCCTGCGCAGCCACGGATACGTCCAGCGGATGACGCCCAAGGAACCGGTGCCCATCTATCTGGCGGCGTTGCGGCCGAAAATGCTGGAACTGGCCGGGGAAATCGGCGACGGGGTGGTGCTCAACCTCTTTCCGGCCGAGGCGCTGCCGCGAATGATCGAGCACATCGAAGCCGGGGCGAAGAAGGCCGGGGCCGATTTGGCTGCGCGGGAGGTGGTCTGCCGCCATCAGGTGGTGGTCACCGCCAACAAGGCCGAGGCCCGCGAGGCGGTGCGCAAGAGCTTCGTGGGCTACTTCGCCACGCCGGTCTACAACAAATTCCTGGCCTGGTGCGGCTACGAGGAAGAAGCCGCCGCCATCGAGCAGGGATTCCGCGAGAAGGACCGCGCCAAGACCGCCGCCGCGCTCTCCGACGACCTGATCGACCGCCTGGCCGTGATCGGGACGGCCGAGGAATGCCGGGAGCGCATCCGCGAGCTGGGCCGGGGCGGCATCCAGACCCACATCATCGCCTGCCCCATGCCCGATCCCTACACCCTGCGCGCCACCATCGAGACCTTCTCGCCGCGCACCTTTTCGTTTTAGCGAAACGGAGTTCAATCTTGATGGCGATGGTCCCCGGAGGTGCGCCGGGAACAGCTTTTATCCACAGATTACGCAGATTGCGCAGATGGAAAAACGGGATGGCCGGACATACAAAATCATCGGTGCGGCCATGGAGGTGCACCAGGAATTGGGAAATGGATTTTTGGAGGCGGTGTATCAGGAAGCCTTGGCGCTTGAATGCAAAATCCAGGGAATACCTTTCTCAAAAGAGGTGATTTTTTCCATTTCCTACAAAGGTCAAAAACTTTCAACCAATTACCGAGCCGATTTCGTCTGTTTTGATCAAGTGATTGTTGAACTGAAAGCACTCCCCAATCTTAGTGGGATTGATGAAGCCCAATTGATCAACTACCTGAAAGCGACGGGGTTGGAGACTGGACTTTTGATAAATTTTGGCCAGGAATCCTTGCAATACCGGCGTCTGGTTTTTTCAAAATCTGTGTAATCTGCGTAATCCGCGGATTGACCCCCTGAATTATACCCGCCACCCTTTATCCCCCAACCCCAAAGGCCCCATGGAATCCCCCTATTTCACCGAAGAACACGCCATGATCCGCGAGCAGGTGCGCAAATTCATTGACCGCGAGGTGCGTCCCCATGGGGAAGCCTGGGAGGCCGAGGGGAAGGTGCCGCGCGAAGTGCTGCGCAAGATGGGCGACCTGGGCCTGCTCTCCATGCGGCATCCGGAAAAGTACGGCGGGGCGGGGCTGGACGCCCGGGCCTCGGTGGTGCTGGCCGAAGAACTGGGCCGCTCCACCTTCGGCGGATTCGCCGCCACGGTGGCCGTGCACACCGACATGGCCACGCCGCATCTGATCCACGCGGGCAGCGAGGCGCAGAAGGAACGCTACCTGCCGGACATCGCGGCGGGGAGGAAGATCACCGCCGTGGCCGTGACCGAGCCGGACGGCGGGTCGGACGTGGCCCGGCTGCGCACCAAGGCCGTGCGGGACGGCGACGGCTGGCTGCTCAATGGGGCCAAAACCTTCATCACCAACGGAGTGCACGCGGACCTGCTGTTCGTGGCCGCCCGCACCGACCCGGACGCCAAGCGTTCGCGGGGGATTTCCATGTTCATCGTGGAAAAGGACGCCCCGGGCTTCCGGGTGGCCAAGCAGTTGAAGAAGACCGGCTGGCACTGCTCGGACACCGCCGAACTGGTGTTCGAGGATTGCCGCCTGCCCGCGGACGCCCTGCTGGGCGAGGAGAACGCGGGCTTCTACGCCATCATGCGCAACTTCCAGAACGAGCGGATGGTGATCGGCGCGACGTGCACCGGCGAGGCCACCGAGGCCCTCGCCATCACCCTGCGCTATGTGCGCGAGCGGCAGGCCTTCGGCGGGCCGCTGTGGGAGATGCAGACCATCCGCCAGCGCCTGGCCGCGCTGGCGGGGCAGGTGGAGGCGGGGCGGCGGCTGGTGCACCACGCCGCCTGGCTGGATTCCCAGGGCCGCGACTGCGTCAAGGAAATGTCCATGGTCAAGGCCTACTGGGGCGAACTGGTCAATCGGGTGCTGTACGATTGCGTGCAGTTCCACGGGGGCATGGGCTACATCAGCGAAACGGCCATCGAGCGCATGGCCCGCGACACCCGCGTCAATTCCATCGGCGGCGGCGCCACCGAGGTGATGCTGGAGGAAGTGGCCAAGCGCCTGGACCCGGACATGATGATGTAGGGGACCCCTGACAGGGAGAACCCTCTGCTCCATCCGCCGGCGAAGATTTCTACCGGCCCATGGAGGTTTTGGTGTACCCCTTCGGCACCTGGAACACCGAGGCGGGGATGGACTTTTGTTCGATGCGGTGCAGCACCGTTTTGAAGGTTTTTCCGGACTGCTCGAACACCAGGGTTTGCACCGGAAAGCCGCTGAAACCCGCCATGGCGCGGATCGCGTCCGGAGACAATGACATCCCTTCATCCCCCCGGCCCCCTGCCATGGTCTTCATCATATTCGCGAAATTGTTGAGCACCGACAGATCGCGCGTCCTCAGGCCCAGCTGGCGCATGCGGGCGATACAGTTTTCCGAAACCTTCTTTCCCTGCCGGTATCCATAAAAAACGTCACAACGCCATTTGCCGACGCGGAGTCCCCGTTTGCCCGCCCGGTAGGTGACCTTGGGTTTTTTGGCGCCCATGCCTCCCCCTTGGTTCTTCATCATCTGCTCCATCATCTTTCGCCGGGCGGGGGGCATGGCCGCCATCTGCCGGCGCATGCGCTCCATGGCTTTGTCGGCCCGTTGCATCATTTGCTTCATGGAGGCTTCGGTCATCTCGGAATATTGTTTGTTGCGGGGAGAGAGCATGTACATCACCCCGCTGCCGGCGTGGTAAATAACGCCTCCGTCGGAGCTGTCCATCCGCATCTTGTTTCCATCCAGGTAGATGGTGATGGTTTTCCAGCGATCGCGCGGAGGGTAGACCCGTTTCCCGGTGCCCGCATCGGTTCGGGCGCTGGTGGTCAAGGCCGTGATCACGGTGCCCGCCCGCACCGCCGCGCCGTCGTGGAAGGAACCCGCCAATATCAACGCGCCGGCCAGGGCCAGGGTCGTCATGATCCTGAACGGAGAGAATGCGGAAAGGGTTTTCATGGGTGTCTCCTCTTGTTGGAAAATCTGCTGGGAGGCGGCCTGCCGATCCGCCCGGCGGGGGGGAAGGAAGGCCCATCGGCTGTCCTCCCCGCGCGGGGAGCTCATGGCCACCCACGGACCGCTACCTACTGGCTGGGGCCCGATTTGGTGTATCCCTTTGGCACTTCGAACACCGAGGAAGGGAGCCTCTTGCGCTCGACGCGCAACAGCTCGCTGCGGCTTTGCTTGCCGTCCTCTTCATAGTCCACGGTCTTCACCGGAAAGCCGTAAAACCCCGTGATTTTGCGGATTTCCCTGGGCGAGAGGGATTCGTCGTCAATCTCTCCGGAGCCTTCAGGCTTTGAGCTCATGAATTTTGAGTAAGTCTCCAAAGGGGTCACATCACCTCTTTTCAACCCCAAATCCCCCAGCCGGGCGTAGCAGTTCTCCGAGACTTTTTTGCCGTTTTTGTACGTGGTGAAAAAGACGCACTTCCACTTTCCGGCTATTACGACGGTCTTTCCTTTTTTGAATGTGGTGCGAGGCTTCCCGCCCGTTCCCATTTGGCCTTGCATCATCTGTTTCATTCTCTCCCGCTGTTCCGGAGGCATGGAGGCCATTTGCCGCTCCATCATCCGGGCGGCCTGTTCCCGGGTTTTTTGGAGGAAGTCCTGGGAATACTCCTGATACTTCCGGTCTTGGGGGGAAAGAATGAATATCTTCTTCAGATCGCCCCGGTAAATGATCCCTGCGTCCGGCAAGTCCATCCGGAGCTTGTTGGCATCCAGGTAGATGCGAACCTTCTTCCATTGGCTTTTCTTTGGAAAGACAAACTTATTTGCCGCCCCATCCTTTTCCACCGTGGCCGTTATCGCCGTCAGGATCACGCCGGCTTGAATCCGCGGCGCCCCCCAGAGGAGCACCGCCGTCGTCACGAACAGCACAGCCGCGGCCAATTGGATCGTTGTTTTCATGGGATGTTCCCGATGTTCGGCCGCGGGGGTCCCCCGCGGCCGTCTTTTTTTTGACTCCTGCCTTCCTCCGGCCTCCTGTTTATCAAAATTGGTGTGGGATGGCCATAGCTCTATCATGGGGATTCATGAACGGGCCCGGCCGGTTTTGATTGAGCTTCCCCTTGCCCCCATCTTCCAATCGGGATATTGGATGGCATTCGAATTTCCACTTGCATCGTTTGAAAAGGAGCACTCATGGATTTGGGCATCAAGGGAAAAATCGCGCTGGTCACCGCCGCCACCAAGGGACTGGGCCGGGGCTCGGCCGAGGCGCTGGCGGCGGAAGGCTGCCGGGTGGCCATCTGTTCGCGCACCGCGGCGGACGTTGAGCGGGCCGCCGGGGAGCTGTCCGCCAAACACGGCGTGGAGGTGGCGGGCTTCACCGCCGACATGTCCCAGGCCGGGGACATCGACGCGCTGCTGGACGGCGTGCGCGCCAAGCTGGGCGACCCGGAGATCGTGGTCTGCAACGCGGGCGGCCCGCCCACCGGCAACTTCGCCACCACGGAGATCGGCCAATTTCTTCCCGCCGTGGAGCTTTCCATGATGAGCTCGATCCGGCTCACCTACGGCACGGTGGAGGCCATGAAGGCCAAGGGCTGGGGACGCATCGTCTACATCACCTCGGTTTCGGTGAAACAACCGATTCCGATGATCCTGCTCTCCAATACCGCGCGGGCGGGGCTGACCGGATTCATGAAAACCGTGGCCCGCGAGATCGCCGCCACCGGCGTCACCCTCAACGCCGTGCTGCCCGGCGCCCACCGCACCGAGCGCATCATGGCCACCGTGCGCACCGAGGTGCAGGACACAGGCATCTCGGAGGAGGAAGCTCTGGAAAAGAGAGCCCAGGCCATTCCCATGAAATCCATCGGCGATGCGGAAGACTTCGGCGGCGTGGTGGCCTTCATCTGCTCCCAGCAGGCCCGTTACATCACCGGCGAAAACATCCTGGTGGACGGCGGCGCCTATGCCGGGCTGGTGTGAGGAAAACCGGATGCCCCCCAACGATTCCCCCAAAACGGCGACCTTAACAACAATGACCGGCGGGCAGGCGGTGGTGGAATGCCTGCGCCGCGAGGGCGTGCGCCATGTCTTCAACGTGCCGGGGGAGTCCTTCCTGGACCTGCTGGACAAGCTCTACGACGCGCCGGAAATCCAGTTGATCACCAACCGCCAGGAGGGCGGGGCCTGTTACATGGCCGAGGCCTACGCCAAGGCCACCCGGAGCGTGGGGGTGTGCATCGTCACCCGCGGCCCCGGCGCCACCAACGCCTCGATCGGGGTGCATTGCGCGGCCCAGGATTCCACCCCGCTGGTGCTGCTGGTGGGCCAGGTGCCCAGGGTCAACCGGGGCCGGGAGGCCTTTCAGGAAATCGATTACGGCCGCTTCTTCGGCTCCATCGCCAAATGGGTGGTGGAGGCGGACAGCGCGGCCAAGCTGCCCGAGATCGTCACCCGCGCCTTCCACACCGCGCGCAGCGGCCGGCCGGGGCCGGTGGTGGTCTCCCTGCCCGAGGACGTGCTCACCGAGCGCGCGGAGATGCGCTTTCCCGAGCCGGTGCCCCTGGCCGCGCCCCATCCCGATCCGGTGTTGATCGCCGGCATGGCGGCCCGCATCGACAAGGCGGAGCGTCCCGTGCTGCTGCTGGGCGGCGGCATACAGTACGCCCGGGCACGCGAGGCCGCCGTGCGCTTCGCGGAGCGCTTCCAGTTGCCCGTGCTCACTTCCTGGCGCCGCAACGACGCCTTCCCCAACAACCATCCCCATTACGCGGGCAGCCTGGCCCTGGGGGCCTCGCCCGCGTATGAGCTGGCCCGCGAGGCCGACCTGGTGGTGGTGGTGGGCGACCGGCTGAGCGAAATCACCACCGGCGATTACACCTTTCCCCTGCCCGGCCAGCGGATGATCCAGGTGGACATCGAACCCTCGGTGATCGGGCGCCAGCACGTCCCCGAAATGGCCATCGTCTCCGACGCCCGGCTGGCCCTGGAGGCGGCGCTGGAGGTGCCCCGGGAAGGCGCTGGAAGCGGCGCTCCGGAGCGCGGGGAATGGATCCGGGCCGCCCATGCCGCATACGAGGCCTTCGTCAAGCCCGCTTCGCGCCCCGCCGAGACGGTGTCCATGGAGGCGGTGATGGAGACCCTGGAGGCCACCCTGCCCGAGGACGCCATCTTCACCGTGGACGCGGGCAACGCCTCGGCATGGGTGCAGCGCTTCCGCGTGTACCGCACCGAGGACTCGCTGCTGGGTCCCACCGTGGGTTCCATGGGCTACGGCCTGCCGGCCGCCATCGCCGCCAAGCTGGCCCACCCCGGACGCGTCGTGGTGGGCACCTGCGGGGACGGGGCCTTCCTGATGACAGGCCAGGAACTGGCCACGGCGGTGCAATACGAGATCGGCATCGTGATGCTGGTATTCAACAACGGCATGTATGGCACCATTCGCGCCCACCAGGAGCGCTTTCATCCCGGCCGCACCATCGGCACGGACCTGGTCAACCCCGACTTCGCCGCGCTGGCCCGCGCTTATGGCGCCGAGGGCATCCGCGTGGAGACCACCGCCGATTTCAAGCCCGCCCTGGAACGGGCGCTGAAAGTCACCCGGGACGAAGGGCGGCCCGCCGTGCTGGACGTGCTCACCGACAAGGAGAACATCTCCGTCGCGGGCACCCTCTCGGAACTCAGGGCGGCGGCCAGCCGCTAGCCCGGATTTTTCATGAAATATCCGGGCTAGTCAGGGAGGGGGAGATTGGGTATAAATATTGTCGGGGTTTTCATTCATTTATTGTTCTTCATGGATTCCGATATTTCT
>JACZSY010000371.1 GCA_022573975.1 SAR324 cluster bacterium
TGGTTGAAACTGGGCTTGCGGAAACCCAGCTGGTTGAAACCGAGCTGGTTGAAACTGAGCTGGTTGAAACCGAACCGCTTGCAAAGAAGCCGGTTGAAACTGAGCGGGTCGAAACTGAGCTGGTGGAAACTGAGCAGGTCGAAATGGAGCTGGCGGGCAGGGAAATCCTCGCCGGCCCGGCGGATTGAGCCGCCGCGGACCTTCCCCAGCCACCGCGCAAGCCTGCCCTTCCGAAAAACAAAACATTGCCAGGTCACCCGGCTGATGCTATCATAACGATAGCATTTTTCGATGGAGGTTGCCAATGGCGCAGATACTTGTCCGCGATCTGGAGCAAGGGGTTGTAGAGCGTTTAAAAAGACGGGCCAAGGAGGACGGACGCTCCCTCCAAAGCGAGGTCAAGGCCATTCTGGAGCGGGCGGCGTTTGCGCCCCAGGTGAACATGGAGACCGCCCGCAAAATCAGCGAAACGTTCCGCCTGAAGTTCAAGGACAGGAAGTTTCCCGACACGGTGCGGCTTATTCGCGAGCTCCGTGGGCGGTGAGTCTTTTGATCGTGGATGCCAGCGTGGCCGCGAAATGGTTCGTCGAGGAAGAATACGGCCAGGCCGCTCTTGAGATCCTGGACCAAAGCAACCAGCTTCATGCGCCGGACTTCATGCTGTTGGAGATCGACAGTATTGTCTGCAAATGGATCCGGCGCGATGTCCTCACCGCCGCGGAGGGAAGCGGCCTAAGGGATGCGCTCCGCCACTATCCAATAGAGTATCACCCGTTCAACTCGTATCTCGACTCCGCCTTCGCCATTGCCGTCCAGACAGGACAGAGCATTTACGACTGCCTCTATGTTGCTCTCGCCTCCCTGCTGGAGGCCAGGATGGTCACGGCGGATCGCAGGCTTTATGAGGGATTGGCAAATGGACCCTTTGCGGATTATGTGGTGTGGATCGAGGAAGCCGCATAAGCGTCAAATCGGCGCCCTGTGGTGGATCTTTTCATAGGGCTCCACTCCCCTTCCGATTGCGGCGCAAACGAAGCAGGATTTTTTATGGCGGGCGCCCGCCAAAGGAACCGCCGGACCCCCGGGATCACCAGCTTTTTTGATTCTTATCTGCGTTTAACTGTGTTCATCTATGGTTGAATTTGTTTTTTAGATTCAGGCAACCGTGTCATTTTCGCACCCCCCCAGGATCGTATGACCGAACATCACGGCAAAAATTCGAGCGAATCACCGCCGGAAGCCGCCGCGGGCGGCCACGCGGACCGCCCGGCGGGCGAACCGCGGGGCGCCATGGGCGGCGGTGGAGCTTCCCGTGGGCCGGATTACGCCAAATTGATCTTCCGGGTGCACAAGGAGATGCACGCGCGGGTGGCCGAGCCGATTACCGCGCCGTGCCGGGTGCGTCACTCGGCCTACCTGATGCCTGGGGATTCGCGCCGGGCCGAGGCGGAGATGCGGAGCCACTTCGAGGAGGTGGTGCGCAACCTGGACCTGCCGCCCGGTGCCATCCGCTGGGGCGAGCGCAGCGGGCGGGTGATCAAGACGCTCTCCGGCGGCAATTCCCTCATCATCGTCTGGGAGCAGCACACCGAGTTTTATTCCTACACCACCTATCACATGGCCGGCGGGGACGCCGAGCGGAAAAGTGGCCGCAAAGGTGACGGGAGCGGGGACGAACCGGTGGAGCCGTTCACCTTCCCCATCCTCTCCGGGCCGGGGGACAAGATGGTGGACCTGGACATCATGGTGATGCGGGGGCTGAAGATGGAAGGCTCCCTGCCGGCCTTCCTGCACCCCGGCCCCATCTTCGGCGGGGTGGTGCTCGATGGCGCCGCGCGGGTCTGGACCAGCTTTCAGGTGGACGAGAACGGCCAGGGCCGCTATGTGGCCGGGGCCGGCAAACTGCCGCCCGGGCGGCTGGGGCGCCTGATCCGGCGGCTGGTGGAGATCGAGAACTATTACCACCTGATCCTGCTGCCACTGGACGACTACCGCGAGCAGGTGCTCACCGTGCGCGAGATCGAGCAACGGCTCACCGTGCAAAGCGAGGACATCGCCGCGGGGCTGGCCGACCGCGTGCCCGACCCGGCGCGCGAACACCGCTGGCTGGGCCACCTCACCCGCGACCTCTCCGAGCTGACCCGGGTCACCGAGCGCATGCGCTACTCGCTCTCGGCGGCCAACTCGTATTACGCCATCTTCAACGAGCGCCTCAAATGGCTGCGCGAAGAGACCGGCGAGGGCTTCCAGTCCATGGAGGAGTTCCTCACCGCCCGCGTCTCGCCCGCCGTGCGCAATTACCGCAACTTCATCGAGCGGGCCGGAGAACTGGCCGGGCAGCTGACCTCCCTGGGCAACATGATGCGCACCCGCATCAACCTCAACATGGAGCAGCAAAGCCTGGAGACCATGCGCGCCATGGACCGCCGGGCCGAACTGCAAATGATCCTCCAGCGCACGGTGGAAGGGTTGTCCCTGATCGTGCTCAGCTATTACATGACCGGACTGGCGGGCTACGTGCTCAAAGCCGTGGACAAGTTTCAGGCCCTGCCCGGCGGCGTCACCCTCTGGACCGCCGCCACCATCCCCTTCTGGGTCGCCATGGCCTGGGCCTTCACCCGCCGCATCAAGCGCATGGTCAAAAACCTGAAGAAAACAAAGGGAGAATGAGCTTACGGCAGGGCAAGCCACCATGGCACACCGGCCCGCCTTTTTCGCCGCGGGCGGGAAGGCCCTTGCCGCGCTTTTTCCCACGGGCAGGGACGACTTGCCGCGCTTTTTCTCACGGGCAGCTCACGGGCGGGGGCGCCCGTGCCATCATTTCCTCGGACAATTCGCCCTTTTCCCTGGCCTGCTCCCGGCGAAGATCGATCGGCCCGGCGCCGTACTTATCGTGCATTTCCTTCAAAAACGCCTTGTCCGCTTCATCCAGATTATCGGTGTCAATGCTGTTGTAGCCAACCCACATCCGAGGCATCTCTTTCAGGCCGGCAAGGTAAATCTTCTCCCCGGGACAGAACTCCCTTGGCGCCCCCAGACCCCACATGGCGTACAACTCGCCCTCAAATACGTCGGCGGAAAGCTCCATCTCTTCCTGCTCATCTTCGGCGGCGTGGATATAATCGTACATCCGCACGGCGAAGGCCTTCTCCTGATCGCTGAGCAGTTCGTTGCCCTCAATCGCACGGTAGAA
>JACZSY010000134.1 GCA_022573975.1 SAR324 cluster bacterium
CTGCGCCATGACAGCAACCCCATTCACGATGCCATGTCCGGGTACCAGCTTTATTTTCTCCCCAGGAATCTGTTCCGGGTGCACCGGGTGCTGCAGCAACTCCCCTGGCGCGACGCCGCGCCCTTGGAGCTGCTGCGACCCTGGCTGGAGTGGGAGGGAAAGCGGCCCGTATTGCGGATACTGGACCTTGGCTGTGGCAGCGGGGCTTTCTCCCTGGCATGGCTGGTCTGGCTGGCGGCGCGTTTTCCCGCCGGCCAGGGCGCTCCGGATGTTCACCTGACCCTGGTGGACCAGGGAAGACGGCTGATGGCGCTGGCCCAGCGGAATCTTTCCGGTTTCGCCCGCAAGGCTCTGCCCGGGACGATCCTCAAGATGGAAACCCACGCCAGCGGAGTGGACCGCTTCCTGGGAGAACCCCCTCCGGAGCGGGCCTTCGCGGTCGCCGGGGGCGCCATGATGCTGGCGGAGCTGAACCTGCTGGGGCCACGGCGGGTGGCGGGCAGGGCCGAACATTTCAGCGAAGCGCTCCGCAGGCGGGTGCGCGAGGGTGGATGCATCGTGTTCGTGGAACCCGGCACGCGCAAGGGATACATGAACCTGATGGCCGTGCGGGACCGGCTGGCGGGCCTGCCGGTGCTCTACCCCTGCCCCCATGGGGAAAAGTGTCCCATGTGGCACGGCCGCGTGACCGGCTGGTGCCACGCCACGGTAGCGTTGCCCCAGCCTTTTTTCTTCGACCGCCAGTTGAAGCGCACCGGCGGCATTCATTTCGAGATGCGGGAGATCAACCTGGCCGCCCTGGCCGTTCAGCGGACCGCCTCGCCGGGCGCCGGAGCCCCTTTCCTGGGGCGGCGGGGAGCCAGGGTGGTGTCCGCTCCCCTCGCTCCCAAAACCGGGAAACAAGGCGCGCGGGCCAAAAGCCGTAACGCTGACCCTGGCGCGAAGGGAAAGCGGAAAGGAAAGGCCGGCCAAACACCGCCGGAGCCGCCCGCGCCAGAAAAAAATCTGGTGCTGGTCTGCGAGGAGGACGGCCGGCTGCACGAACGTCCCGTCGGCAAGCTGGGCCGATTGGACCGGGGACGCTGGCTGGAGGGCGGCGGGGGCGGCCCATGAAAGGGCCGCCGCCTTCCGGATCCGCCGCGATAGCCGCTCAACAGCGCCTGGTGGAAGAAGTGGCGGCCCAGCGGGAATCGGTGTTGCAGGCCTGCTGGGCCCATCAACTCTGGCGCCGGGGAGAACTGCGCACGGCCGGCGGGAGCACCCTCGAAGTGATCGCCCCGGGCTGGTTGAATCGCGGAGCAGGCCCGGATTTCACCGAGGCCCGGCTGCTGCTGGATGGAACGGAACATTGGGGAGACGTGGAGATTCACGTCCACGAGCGGGAATGGTGGGCCCACGGCCACCACAACGATCCGGCATACGGCCGGGTGATCCTGCATGTGGTGCTGAAGAGAGGCGAGCGGCCCGCGTTGCAACCGGTTTCCGGCGAAATCATTCCGGTATTCGAGGCCGGGCCGGTGCTTTCGGCCCAAGTGCTGGAAACCATGCACGATCCGGAAGCCTTGCTGGAACGATACGAGACCCTGCCCGGCCGGTGTGGATTGCGCGCGGCGCGGCAGGGTGGGGATGCACTGGCCCGGGTGATCGCCCACGCCTCGGAAACCCGCGCTCGAAACAAGGCCGAAGCCGCCGCTCCCGTGCTTGCCGCCGCGGGAGAAGAGGAAGGATTGTTCCAGCTGATGTTCCGCTATCTGGGTTACCGGCCCTTCGCGCCGTTCTTCAGGGCGCTGGCCGAACGGTATCCGCTGGCCACCCTGGCGCCCTTGCTCGATCTGCCCATGGCCGAGGCCCGCACGGCGATACTGGCCCGCTGGTTTGGGGCCGCCGGGTTGCTCGACCGCGATCCAGGCGATTCCAGCGAACCAGCCGATCCAGGCGCCACGCCGGCCTCGCCGGCCTCGCTGGCCTGGCTGGACCCTGGCGCCCGGAGCGAGTACGCGGCCCTGCGCGAATGCTGGCTGGAACTGGGAACGCCGCCGCTGGTGGAAAAACTTCCCAAGGGGGGCAGCCGGCCCTGGAACGCCGCCGAACGCCGCATGGTGGGCATGTTTCACCACCTTCACGCCATGGCGCGGGGCGGCTGGCTGAAGGAATGGCTGGCCTTCCTGTTGCGGCTGGATCGATTGAGGAATCATCCCAACTTCACCAAAGAGGCCGCCGAGACCCTCGACCGCGTTTTCGCCACTCCCGAATCCGAAACCTGGCGCTTCCGGGTCACCTTCGCCCATCCCCCCAAAAAACGCGCCGCCCGGTTGATCGGCCCCGAACGGGTGGCCATGTTGATGGCCAATGCCGTGCTTCCCTTTTTCCTGGCCCGCGCCCGGCGGGATGGGGACAGAGAACTGGAAAAGGTGCTCTACCGCCTCTATCTGGTGCTGCCGCCGGAAAGCGCCAATCACCGCACCCGTTTCATGGAACACCGGATGGGCCCTTTCTCCCTCCCCAAACGCTCCCTGCGCACCCACCAGGGGCTGCTGCAGATTCATACCGATTTCTGCACCAGCTTCCACCATGGATGCGAAAATTGTGGACTGCCCGACCTGATTGGCCGGTGACCGGGGTAGCGCCGCTGCTTCGGGCCGGAAACACGGGCTGGCCTGGAAACACGATTTGGATTGTAATAAAAATATTATTATATTTACTTTGTTCCTCCATTTTTCCTTCACACCCCTGGTGGACAATGAAATCGTTAAAAGGTGGGCGCCTCGCATGATCGTCGATCACGGATGCTCAACACCGGCCCGGGGCGTGAATGGAACGATGGGCCGAATCAATGGAAGGAGAACACCATGAACACCCAGCACATCCAAGACCCCGAAGCGCCGATGGAAATGGAGCGCGATCTGGAGGATTTCGTGATCACCGCCGCGGACGAGGAAGCGATTCGGGATGCCGTGGAGCAACAATTGAGGGGGCTGCCGGTCCGCACTCCGCAACAGGAATAATTGCCCCTCCGGTAAGCAGCGGAACACCGGCCATGGAAGTGACGTCTGCTTATCCATCGCGAAGGCTGGTGAACTCCGTCCGGGCCAGGTTTCCCGCAGTGGTAATTTCGATGTTGCCCAGCTTGAGGAAAATCATGATAATTGTAGTGCCGGGGAGCTCCCTTGGCGGGAAACCCGGTGTCCGGTGGAAAGGTTGCGAGGGGAGGGCGAGTGGGCATGATTTCGCCAAAACTCCGGATCATGCTCCAAAACGATCGTGGGCCAATAGAAACGCGGGCCAATATGCCCGTGGGTCAAAATGAACGATGATCCTCCCAAACAGGAGGGAAAGGTAATTCCGGGCGCCACGCTCCCCGGAGCGGGACAAACCTTTCCTCATGCACCATTGACTTCCAGGGGTATGGCATAGACATGTTTTCCGGAGCTTGGTCCCTATTGAAGTTCATTTTCGCGGGCAGGCGGCGCCGTGGCGCGGGCCGGGCAGGCGAAACCACGGGCGAAACCACGGGCGAAACCACAGGCGAGAGCAGCGGCGAGCAGCGGCTTGAGCAGGCGGCGGACGCCATTGAAAAGCAGCGTCTGGCCCGGGAGAGGGAGCAGCGCGAAAAGGAAACGCGGGCCGAAGCGGCGCGCCTCAAACAGGCCTCCTCGGACATCCAGCAGCATCTCACCGCCAAGGAAGCCGAATTGCGCGGGCAGCAAGGTTCCTTGCAAAGGGAACTCCCCGGCGGGGAGGCGGCCGCGACCGTAAGCTTCGCCGAAAAAATCCATGCGGGCATCGCCAGGACGCGCGAAAAGTTGAGCGGCGGCCTCGATCGGATCATGGGCCGCCAAACCATGGACCAGGAGGCCCTGGAGGATCTGGAAGAACTGTTGTTGACAGCCGATATCGGCGTCCAGACCACCGGCCGGCTGATCAAGGCCATGCAGGGCCGTCTGCGCCGCGACGAGTTGCAGGATCCGGCCATGCTCAAGGACGCCCTCCGGGAGGAAGTGGGCGCGGTGATGGAACGGGCGCACCACCCGCCCAACCTGGAGGCCCCGCCGCCGGTGGTGATCCTCTTCGCCGGGGTCAACGGCAGCGGCAAGACCACCACCATCGGCAAGCTGGGCGCCCAGGCCAGGGGCGAGGGCAAGCGCGTGCTGCTGGTGGCCGGGGATACCTTCCGCGCGGCCGCCGCCGAGCAACTGGCCGGCTGGGGCGGGCGGGCGGGCTGCGAGGTCTTCAGCAAGCCGGCCGGCTCCAATCCCTCCGGCGTGATCTACGAGGCGGTGGAAAAGGCGGTCAGGGAAGGCTTCGATCTGGTGCTCTGCGACACCGCCGGGCGGCTTCACACCAAGACCAACCTGATGGAGGAATTGAAGAAAATCAAGCGCGTGATCGCCAAGGTGGTGCCCGCAGCGCCCCACGAGACCTACCTGGTGCTGGACGCCAACAATGGCCAGAACGCCATCCTCCAGACCCGGGAATTTCACAAGGCCATCGGCGTCACGGGCCTGATCGTCACCAAGCTGGACGGCACCGCCCGGGGCGGCGTCGTGGTGGGCATCGTCAACGAGTTCGAACTGCCCGTGCGCTACCTCGGCGTGGGCGAGGGCGTGGACGACCTGCGGCCCTTCGATGCCGGGGCCTTCGCCGACTCCCTCTTCGATTAGGCGCTCCTTCCGCCGGACCTGGTTGCGGGGCCGCTGGCCAGGGCGCCAAGGCGCAAGGAAAAGCGAACTGCATTTGGAACCACGGATGAACACGGATAAACACGGATGAACCGTGAACTGCATTTGCCGCCCTCAATGACCCCCCCCGAACGCATCCTGGGCCTGGACTTCAGCGGCGCGGTGGATGCGGGCCGGGGCATCTGGCTGGCGGAGGGCCAGGCCGATGGATCCCGCCTGCGGGTGACGGACTGCCGCCGGGCCGCCGATCTGCCCGGTGGGGGCGCCGCCCGGGAACCCGCCCTGGCCGCCCTGCGCCAATACCTGTCCGGGCTCGGCGCCTACGCCATCGGGATGGATTTTCCCTTCTCCCTGCACCGCTCCCTGGTGCCGGAGCGCACCCTGGTGGAATTGCTGGCCGTCTTCGCGGAGCGCTATCCCACGCCCGAAATCTTCCGGGAGGCCTGCCGCGCGGCTGGGAGCGAACGGGCCTTGAAACGCCGCTGCGATCTGGAGGCCCGCACCCCGTTCGCGCCCCACAATCTGTGGCTTTACCGCCAGACCTGGCACGGCATCGCGGCGCTGCTGGCCCCCCTCTCGGCCGGCGGGGCGCGCATCCTCCCCGTGGAGACACCCCTGGGCCAAAAACCATGGCTGCTGGAAACCTGCCCGGCCTCGGCGCTCAAGGCCGCGGAAAGGTACGTTCCCTACAAGGGGCGCACCAGTGGGCATCGCGCCGGGCGGAAGGCCATCCTGGACTGGCTGGAGGCGGGCGGAGTGTCATTGGAAAGCGGCGTCCGGCGCGATACGTTGCTGGACGATGCGGGCGGCGACGCCCTGGACAGCGTGATCTGCGCCTGGATCGTCTGGCGGGCGGTGAACGATCCGGGGCGGTTGTTGCCGGCGCTCGGCCCGGAGCATCTGGTGGAGGGGTATGTCTATTATTGAGGGGTTTTCCTAACAAGCCTGTGACCAACCAAATGCGTGGGGGATTGTAACACTTGCGAGTCGCGCGTTCCTTCCCCCACACCCCCTGACCATTTTTTGGAAAAAATGGATGAAAACTTTTAACAAGATATTGGAATGAAAGGGTGACTTACTTGTTTTACCTATCGGAAAGTTTGTGGAAACTTTTCCAGGTTTCCCCCCGGAGGGCAGCCGGAGGCAACCCTCTCCCGCTTTTATCGGGTTGGCCGCAGGGCTTTCAAAGTCAGGCGGGGGAGATCGCGATCTCCGGAAATTTCTCCTTCAGCCACCGCTCCAGGCGTTCCACCTCGGCCGCGCTGAAGCGGAGGCCCAGCTTGGTGCGCCGCCACAGCACGTCTTCGGCGCTGGCGGCCCATTCGTGGTTTACCAGGTATTCCACCTCGCGTTGATAGAGTCCCGCGCCGAAGTGAATTCCCAGTTCCCCGGCGGTTTCGGCGCCGGCCAGCATCTCCCGGGCCAGCGTGCCATAGGCGTGGGCCAGTCTCCTGGCCAGGGGCGCGTCCACCATGGGGAAGTTGGCCTGTAGCCCCTCGGCCATGGAATCGAAAGCCTTCGCGGCGAAATCCCCGCCGGGCAGGGAGGAATTCCGGGTCCACTCGCCGCCGAGTTCCGGGAGCCATCCTTTCAACATCTCCAAGGCTTCTTCGGCCAGGCAGCGGTAGGTTGTGAGCTTGCCCCCGAAAACATTGAGCAGCGGCGGTTGGTCCGGTGCCGCCAGCAAATCCAATTCATAACCCCGCGTGGTTTCCTGTGCCGAGGTCTCATCGTCGCCGGTTTCTTCATAGAGCGGGCGGAGGCCCGCATAGGACCAAACCACGTCGCCGGGGCGGATGGGCGCGGAAAAGTATTCGCCCGCCGCCTCACAGAGATAAACGATTTCATCCGCGGAAATTTTCACCAATGCCGGATCGTCCTCGAAATCCACGTCGGTGGTGCCGATCAGGGTGAAATCGTGTTCGTAGGGAATGGCGAAAATAATGCGCTGGTCGGCGTTCTGGAAGATATAGGCGTGGTCCTGGGGGAAAATTCGCGGCACCACGATATGGCTGCCCTTGACCAGCCGCGTGCGATAGCGGGAGCGCAGGCCGATGCGCTTCGAGATCACCTCGGAAATCCAGGGGCCCGCCGCATTGATCAGCACCCGCGCCGAGATCGTCTCGCGCCGGCCGGTTCGCATGTCCGTCAACCGCACCCGCCAGCGGCCATTTTCCCGGGCCGCCGAGACCACCTCGGTGCGCACACGGATTTCCGCGCCGTGACGGGCCGCATCCATCGCATTGAGCACCACCAGCCGGGCATCGTCGACCCGGCAGTCCCAATATTCGAAGCCCCGGGTGAACCCCGGTTTCAAGGGGTCCCCCAGGCCTCCACGCTTCAGGGTCACGGCCCTGGAGCGGGGCAGCAGCTTGCGGGCGCCCAGATGGTCGTACAGGAACAGCCCCAGCCGGATCAGCCAGACCGGCCGCAGCGCCTCGTGGTGGGGGAGGATGAAGCGCAAGGGGCGGACGATATGCGGCGCCATGGCCAGCATCACTTCGCGCTCCAGCAGCGATTCGCGTACCAGCCGGAATTCGAAATGCTCCAGGTAGCGGAGCCCGCCATGGATCAATTTGGTTGAAGCCGACGAGGTGGCGGAGGCGAGGTCGCGTTGTTCGGCCAGCAGGACGGACATTCCCCGTCCGGCCGCGTCACGGGCGATGCCGCATCCATTCACCCCGCCGCCGATTATGGCAATGTCGAAAATGGTTTCGCTCACCTCTTTGCTCCGGGCGCTTTTCGCGGTTGCTGGGTTTTTGTGTGCTGGGCTTTCGAGGATGCAAAGGGAAAAGAGGGGTTAACCGGTAAACCTTTCGATGCGGATCAGTTGGGTTTCGCCGGCGATGAAATCGAAGTGGGCAATTTCCGCGAGACTTTTCTGGACATCGGCTTCCCTGGCCCGATGGGTGATCAGGATCACCTGCACCGGGTCGTCCGGATGATCGGAGAGCGCCGGCTGAATCATCGATTGAATGGAGATGTTGTTGTCGCCCATCACGCGGGTGATCTGGGCCAACACTCCAACCCGGTCGAACACCTGGAAGCGCAGATAATACTCCGAGCGGATGCGATCCATTTTCATGATCTCGAGGTCCCGCAACCTTTCCTGTATCACCGACAGGGCGGGGATTTTGTTGCGGATGCCGGCCCTCAGGTTGCGGGCGATGTCGATAATGTCGCTGACCACGGCGCTCCCGGTGGGGAGGCCTCCGGCCCCCCGGCCATAGGACATGGTGGCGTCCGCGTTGTCCCCGGTGAGGAAGACCGCGTTGAAGACGCCATTGACCGAGGCCAGCAGATGATCGTTGGCCACCAGCGCGGGATGCACCCGGGCTTCCACCACCTCGCCATGAATTTTTCCGATGGCCAGCAATTTCACGGTGAATCCCAGCAGCCCGGCATATTCGATGTCCATCGGCGTGATGGCGGTGATGCCCTCCACGTGAATGTCCTTGAAATTCACCATGGTGCCATAGGCCAGGTTCACCAGGATGGCCAGCTTGTGGGCCGCGTCGAAGCCTTCCACGTCGAAGGCCGGATCGGCTTCGGCATACCCCAGGCTCTGGGCTTCGGCCAGCACGTCGTCGAAGGACGCGCCCTCCGCGGTCATCTTGGAGAGAATGTAATTGCAGGTTCCGTTGACGATGCCGGAGATTTCAATGATGCGGTCCGCGGAGAGTCCCTCTTTCAGTGAGCGCAGCACCGGAATGCCCCCGGCCACGGAGGCTTCCAGTCCGAGGGGAAGATCCTTCTCGTACACCTTGGTGAAGATTTCCCGCGCCCGTTCGGCCAACAGGGCCTTGTTGGCGGTGACCACCGGCTTGTCCCGTTCCAAGGCCTGGAGCACGATCTCTCCGGCCAGATCGACGCCCCCGATCAACTCCACCACGATGTCGATCTCCGGATCGTCCAGGATGGTGGCCGGGTCCGTGGAAAGCGTTATGCCCTCCAGGGAAATATCGCGGGGTTTGCCCGGGTTGGCCACCACGGCCCGGGTGACCTCCAGCCCAGCGCCCAGACGCGATTGAATCAGGTCTTGATTTTTGCGGATGATCGACACCACGCTGGCCCCCACCACGCCCAGTCCGAAAATTCCGATTTTAATGAATTGCATGCCAATCCGCGTCTTTTTGTACGGGCCCAATCCCCGCCCCTGGTGGCGAAAAGGAAGCCGGAGTTTTGTTGCCTCGCTGCTTTCGGCGAGGTTCTTGATGGGAAGAAAAGAAATTGCACGATACCGCTTTCACCGGCACGGCGGCACCCGCCCGGGCATTTTAAAACGAAGGAAACCATTACATCTACCGTCAAGGCGCATGGTTCCGCAAGCCGCTTTTTGGCGCCAACGCCACAGGCTCCGGTTCCGCCATGGAGGAAAGGCCGGTTGCGGACGATCCCTCCTTCACGGACCGCCATGGCCTCCCGCGAGGCGATGGTCCGATTTCCGGCCCATTTTTGTGGAAAATTGAGTTATGATATTTATTATCAATGGGAAAACGAGCCGGGGCGCCGGGGAAGGAATTCCCCCCTGCCCGGTTCGCCGCCGGGACATTGACACCGGGACATTGACACCGGGACATTGACACCGGGACATTGACACCGGGACATTAATTACAGAGTCATCCGGGGCCGCGGCGAATGCGCGCCCCGATGGGGAAACCCGGCCCGGAACCACATGCCGGAAACACAGCTGGAAGGCGGGAGCAAAGCGGGAGGAAAACATGGTGAAATGGACCCTGCTGATGGGACTGATTTCGCTGGTGGTGCTGGAGTTGTGGGCGCTGCTTGGGCTGGGCGGCCTGCTGGGCCTCGGATGGACCCTGGCCTGGGTCGGGGTCTCATGCGCGATCGGCATCTTGACGGTGCGCTGGGCCGGCGTCAGGACCTTGATTCGCATTCACCAAAAACTCCGTGAAGAGGTTTTGCCCACCACGGAATTGATGGACATGGGATTTATCCTGGTGGCGGGTTTCCTGCTGGTGCTGCCGGGTTTTATTTCCGACGGATTTGGCTTGCTGTTCCTGCTGCCGCCGGTGCGCTGGGGGATGCGGGGCCTGCTTTGCCTGGTTTATGGACACATGCTCCCCCCGCTCCATGCCCCCGGGGAGTTCAAACAACCCGAAGGGACGGTGGTGGAAATCAAGGCCGAAGACATCACCTGAAACCGCCGCCCATTACGCCATGGCCAAACTCTACGCCATCGTCGGCTCCATCGAGCGCGCCCGGGTGATGCTGGAAGCCCAGGCGCCCTATCTTCAATTGCGGTTCAAGGAGGAAGGGATCGCCCCCCATGCCCAGGAAATCGGGCAATGGGCCGGCCGTTATCCCAACACCAGGGTCAT
Source organism: SAR324 cluster bacterium (assembly GCA_022573975.1). Lineage (GTDB taxonomy): Bacteria > SAR324 > SAR324 > SAR324 > JACQKK01 > JACZSY01. The sequence goes on from JACZSY010000134.1 coordinate 10,022, forward strand.
CATCAACGACGATCTGGAGGCCGCCGTCGAGATCGGCGTCTGGGGAGTGCATTTGGGACAGGCGGACCTGGAGCGGTATCCCACGGAGAAAATCCAGCAGGCTTCGCTTCAGGTTGGCATTTCCACCCATACCCCTCCGGAGATCGAGCGGGCGCTGACATTCAACCCCGCCCTGCTTGCCTTCGGCCCCATCTTTCCCACCGATTCCAAAAAAACGGGACACGCCCCCCAGGGCATTGAGCGCCTCAGGAAAATGGTGACCCGCAGTCACCTGCCCATTGTCGCCATTGGGGGCATCGACGGAGACAACATCACCGCCGTGGCCTCCACCGGCGCCGCCATGGTGGCCATGATCTCCTACCTGGACCGATTTATCGAGCCCGAGGAAATTTCGATCCTGGCCGAGAGAATCGACCGCTTCGCCACCTACCGCTAGCTCATTTCACCAACCGCGTTTTGCCCCGCCGCCCCGCCTCAAGCCCCAATTTTCCTGGTGTCAGGGGGTGCTGTGCCTTTTTAACCACAAAAATGGCCCATCCACCCCAGTGCTATCCGACTGTTTTGAAATAGGAAAAAAAAGATTGTATTCATTACGCCTCTTCGTGGAAAAAATTACCTTCCCATAAGCCTGTCCATCCTCTTCCCGCCCCTGATATCCGCCTGGGGAGGGCGGCATAAAAACCATTGATTTCTTTTGGCTTTTCACGAAAGTTTTCCCGGTTGGGGACTGAAAAGAGAGGGGGGCATGGAAAATGAACATTGAAGACCAAAGGCAAGGCAGTTCTTGTCAAAAGCGATGTTTCCGAAACTGGAAAAACCCATCGGAAAATTTGGCGGCGAAATTCAAGCCGCGAAAATTTCCATGGATCGAGGAAACAAAGGAAATGCCATGAAAAAGAAAACCAGGATCACCCAGCAGGAAATCGCCGCGGCCCTTCGGCAGTTCATCGGCAGGGGGGGCGTGATCCACCACCTTCCCGACCAGAAATATCAGATCGCCAAAATGATCGCCGATGGTAAGTACCAGGTT
>JACZSY010000135.1 GCA_022573975.1 SAR324 cluster bacterium
CCGAGGTAAGGTAATTCGGAGTCCCCGATGCCTTCGGATGCCGTGCCCAGCACTGTTTTGCGCCGATAGGCGTCCTGCTTTTCCTTGTCCTGAAATTTATATTCCCATATGAGGCCGAACACCGTGGTGTCCTCCTGGGTGCTGCTGGCGAAATCCTTGATGACCACATCGGCCCCGTACAGGGTCTGGTGGCGGCCTTCCTCGTCGCTGGAAATTTTTCGCCACCCGGGAGAAATCGTGTGGGTCAGGGCGTAATCGCCGGTGCCCAGGTTGATGTCGCTGAACAGATAGCTGGCCTCGAAGCCTCCCTTGGGAGTCCGGTAGGCCGCACCAAGCAGGTTCATCTCCACATCGTAGCGTTCCGCGAAATCGTCCTTTGCATAACCGATGCGGGTCAATCCACCGTAGAAGGACCAGTCGCCGAGGTTGATGCCGCCGAAGACGGTGATATTGGTGCGGTTGTCCGTTTGCTGATCGTCCGGAACCACCCCGACCAGGTCGATGCCTTCGATCGCGATTGGCGAACTGAGGTCGTTGGAGGGGTTGGTGTCGATCTCAAAGCGGACGTCGTAGCTGACGAACCAGGAGAGACCCTTCTTGGCCTTGGTGAGTTTTTCCGGATCGACGCCCGGCAGGTACACCGTATAGGTCACCGTTTTGCTGTTGCCTTTCTCGTCCTTGGCCACCACCGTGATTTTGGTGACGTCCTGGGTGAACACCCTATTGATGGTGATCACCACCGTGTCGTCCGGTTCGAATTGCTGGGGCTCGCCGTCGATGGTCACTTCGGCCACCTTGTCCGCATCGACCACCACGAACGTAATTTCGAGCGTGTCGGATTCCAGCTGGGTTTTCAGCGTCAAATCGGAGGACAATATTTCCGGCGGGCCTTCTTTCTCCTGCTCTTCATCCTGTGCATGGAGAGCGGGGCCGGCCAGCAAAAAGCCAGCCAGCAGCACCATCGCCCAGCCGGCGACGAACGTTTTCGATGTTTGCAGCGTATTCAATGTTAAAATTCCCCTCGGCGTTTGAATTTAAAGCAGGGTTGGCGCTTCCCGGAGCGTTGCGACACGCTCCGGGAAGGCTCTCAATTGTGATACCCTCCCAACACCCGCGGACCGATCCTGGGGGCCGCGGCTAGAAAGACAGCCGCACCCGCCCGCGTTGGATCGCGTCGCTGCCCGCGTTGGGATCGAACAGGGTCTCGGGGAGTTCGAAGACCTCGGAGGGATCGAAGACCTCGGGGCCCGTTTCAAAGTCACCGGTGCCTTTGCCTTCATTGAGCTGGTCCTCGGTGATGATTCCGGCCTGAACAAGTCCGGCCTCCCCGACAAAATTTCCGGCGCCGGCGCTGTTGGCCGGAGGGGAATCGAGCCATTGTTCGCCGGAAATTTGGTTGGCCACCGCCCGGGGAACTTCAACCGCCGGCGTGGCCGGATTGATGTTGATCGTGATGGAGATCTGGTTTTCGCCCACATTCACTTCCGGCCCCGACTGCCCCTGCAGGCCGACAATGTTCTCCTGCACCACCAGCATCGTTCCACCCCGGTTGGTCACCTGCACCAGATAGCGGGTTCCCTTCACGCCGATGGTGGCCGAAGCGGTCTTCACGTTGACGCTCCTGCCTCCGAAAAGGCTGGTTATCGAAGCCCGGAAGCGCCCGAAAAGCGAACGCGCAAAACCGGTTTTCCCTTTTTTCCGCCACTTTTTGACGTGAAACACCGAGTTGGAACCCAGCGTCAAGTCGGCTTTTTCCCTGGTTTTGAGGAGCACCCGGGACCTCGAGCGCACCCGGATCAGGTCGTTTTCCTCAATCCGCACGGACCGGTTCACTCCCCGGTAGCGCTTTGTCCGGCCCCCCCGCACCACCGTCATGGAGCCTTTTTTAATGATGGCGTCGCCATACTTGGCGGCCGCGAACAGGGGCTCCCAGATAAAAATCACCCCGAGAACCGCGATCAAGGCCAGGAGAAATGCCGTCTTGAAAGTTTTCATCACCAACCCTCCGTTTCCGAATTTCAAAAACCGGTATGTCTCCGCAATTGAACATTACCCGCCTTATCGGGTAAGCTTGGTCGAAGAACTTCCGGAAACCACCTGCAAAAACCATATATCCAAAAATTCCAAATCCAAAAAACTTGCAGGATTCTTGAAACCATTTCTGCTTTGGCATCCCCAAGTTTGGATATAAAAGAGCCTTTATAATACAAGAAAATTTTCCATTTGGAAACAAAAACCAACAAGGATTACGAATTTCGGGGAAAAATCAGAATTTCGCGGAGGAATTCCGGGCAGCTGAGCGGAGGTTTCGGTGAATTCAAATTTCCTCCCGATCCGCGAGCCCGATGCATGAATCCTATGATTCGTCTTCCGCCCGATCTCCCTGTGAAGGGAGCATGCGATGAAGGGACGGCCTTGATCCATTTCGAATTCAAAAACATCACCAAGAGCTATCTGGGCAATCTCCCCGTTTTGGATCAGGTCAATTTCAAAATCGAGGCGGGCGGATTTTATTACCTGACCGGCGTCAGCGGCGCGGGCAAGACCACTGTTTTCAGGCTGCTGCTGTCCATCGAGCGGCCGGACAGCGGCGAGATTTATTTCGACGGGGAAGAAATTTCGGAGGTGTCGGGCACCCGTCAGGCGCTGCATCGCCGCCGGATCGGCATGGTGTTTCAGGATTACAGGCTGCTGCCGGCGGACACCATCGAAGAAAACGTGGCCTTGCCGTTGCGGGTTTCCGGATACCGGGGAGCCGCCTTGCGCAACCGGATCGACCGGCAACTGGAACAAGTGGGGCTGGTGGAGCGGAAACGCGAACAGGTGATGGGCCTCTCAGGTGGAGAAAAGCAGTTGGTGTCCATCGCCCGGGCGATGTCGTTCGATCCGAAGGTGTTCTTCGCCGATGAACCGACCGGCAACCTGGATCAATCGATGGCTTTCCGGGTGATGGAACTGATCCAGGGTTTGCACCGGGAGGACAGCACCGTCGTGGTGGCCACCCACGACCTCGATTTGATCCGCTCTTTCCGGGCGAAAACCTTGCTGATCAAGGACCGCAAAATTCATGAGGTGCGCTTGACCGGCCAGGCCGGGATTTCCTGAGATTTGATCCCGCCAAAAACCTGCGGGAGGGGAGCGGACGGCCAAATAAAACTGGAGCGCAATAGATGTATCTGCGATATGGCATTCCCCGCGGTTTGCGCAGTTTGCGCACCAACTGGAAGGCCAATTTCAATACGATCCTGATTCTTTCTTCCTCGCTTTCCGTCCTGGGCATGATCGCCCTGTTGTATCTGAACCTCACCCATTTTTCGGAAATCTGGTTTTCAAATTCCAAAATCTCCCTGTTCCTGGATTCCGGGATCGAGGCGGAGCGGAGGACGGCGCTGTTGGAACAGGTGCGCGGCCTTGAACTGGTGAGAAAGGCCGAACTGATCACTCCCAGGGAAGGGCTGAAAGCGCTGTCGGAAACACTGGGAACGAACCAGAATATTTTGGCCGGGGCGGGGGTGGAGGGAATTCCCTACACCATCGATCTGGAGCTGAGAGTGGGCCATCAGGAACAAATCGGCGGGGTGGCCAGAAGCCTCGCCAATCTTCCCGGCGTGGAGGATGTACTTTATACCGAGCGGAGGCTGCGCGAGGTTCGGATGTTTTTCACGGTATTGCAGGGCGTGGGCGGGTTTTTTATCGCCCTGATTCTGACCTCCCTGTTTTTGATCGTTTCCCACGCCACAAAACTATCGCTGCATTCGCGGCGGGAGGAAATCGAAATTTTGTCCCTGGTTGGCGCCACCCGCGGATTCATCCGTTCCTCGGTCATCGTGGAAGGACTCTTGATCGCCCTGGCGGGGGGATTGTTCTCGGTGTTGACGATCTGGATTTGTTTCCTGTTTCTTCGCGCCGGGCTTTCCTGGAAGGAGCTCACCAGCAGCCTTCAGGGCGAGGCGATATTTTTCGGTTTGAGGGATTTGATGTACGCCTTGGGGGCCGCCAGTTTGTTGGGGGCGGTCAGCAGCTATTTCGCTGTCAACAAGCTTTTGAAGGACATGGAAACGTGATCGGGCAAAGCGGAACAGGTTGTAATGGCGGTTGCGGAATGTTCAACGCCGGTATAAGGGGTTTTTTTGGCCGTGCCGCGGTTTTTTCCAAAAAACCGATTGGCGTCTGCATGGCGTTTCTGGCGCTGCTGCCAATTCCCGCCATCTTCCCCTCTTCCGCGATGGCTCAACAACGGGCCGCCCCCCCCGCCGTGGAAGAAAACCGAAAACAAATCCGCGAGCTGGGCCGGGAAAAATCCGATATTCAGCGCCGCCTTTCCCGGTTTCAGACTTCCGAGAAGGATTTGCGCTCCGAAATCACCCTGATCGCCGGAAAGGTGCGCGATTCTCGTTACCGCACCCTTGATCTCAAGCGGAAAATCAAAAAACAGACCGCCATCACGGGCCGCCATTCGTGGGCGGTGCGCAACATGGAAAGAAAAATGGCCGGAAACCGGCGGCGGATCGGGAGGCGGCTGCGCAGGGTATATCTGCTGATGAAAAAGAGCCAGACGATGACCCTTTTTGAAATCGTCCGCATTCAAACCCTGGACAAAGGCGGCGTGTACCTCTCCAGGATGCAGGATGCCGACCGGGAGGCCATATTCAGGTATCGCGCCCGCACTCGCAAGCTGATCATCGGGCGCGAGGAAATGCGCGACCGGTTGCGGGTGCTGCTTGCGTTGCAAAAGGAACTGGAGGGGGAAAACCGCCGCCTGAAAGAGCGGAAATCCACGCTGCGCAAATCCCTCTCGGAGATTGAAAACGACCGCGTTCTCTACCGCGCCTATCTGGCCGATGTGAAGAAGTCCATGAACGGGATGGAAACCGCGGTGGTGAAACTGGAACGGGAAGTCAGGCTGAAGGCAAGCGGCAAGCCCCCGCTCACCCCGGCGAAATTGAAAGGCACCCTTCCCCTTCCGGCGAAAGGCCGGGTGATCGCGCGCTTCGGCCGGCAGGACCCCAGATTCGCCGTGAAAAAACGGCAACGGGGAATCATTTTCCGGGTGAAGGAGAACACCCCCGTCAAAGCCGTGGCCTCGGGCAGGGTGATCCACGCCGCCCCGGTACGGGGATATCAGTCCCTGGTGGTGTTGGACCACGGAGGGGGGCTGCTGACCGTTTACGGACATCTGGAAAACCTGACCGTCCGCAAGAACGCCATGGTGCGGCGGGGAGAGCGCCTCGGCCGGGCCACCTACCAGCCCGTGAGCAGGGATTTCAATGTGTATTTCGAAGTGCGCTACAAGGGCAAACCTTCCAATCCCGCCAAATGGCTGCGGCGCGGACAAATCCGCTATGCCCGGCTGAAATAACTTGGCCGCTCCGTTTCGGGCCTCCTATATGCCCGGGTAAGGGGGGAAGACGGCGCGGCGCGGCAGACAACACCGGGCGAAAGACATGGCGGAGATGTGTGGGAATCGAACCCACCCAAGACAGTGTTAGTGCCTCGCGCACGGGTTTGAAGCCCGGGGAGCCCACCAGTGACTCATCCACCTCCACATGATCGTTTTTCCGATACTCATTTTCCCGCCTCGCCGGAATAAACGCCGTCCAAAATTCCTGCCCCCGTGCAAGCATTTTCGCTGCGGCGTTTTCCGGTCCTCCGGCGGTGTGTCCGGCGGTGCGTCCGGCGGTGCGTCCGGCCGGGAAAGCCCCTTTGGCGAAGCTATAAAATAGCAAGGCATGGTCAAAAGGCAACGCTTTCCCTGCAACGGGCTTCCGGTTCCGGGCGTTCCCCGATTTTCCCGCTTCGGAATCAGGCGTTGCGGCGGCCTCCCTTTCCGACCCCGGCGCCCCTCCCGGCGCCCTCCCCCGGCGCCGTTCCTTGCGCATCCGTGGCGGCCCATCGCCGGGCGGACCCGGTAGTCTCGGTGCGAAGGCCGGAATCCCCCGTTGGAAGTCGGCAGGGATATTGGGCATACTGAGGAGGGCGCCAGGGACAAGCCCGGGCCGAATTTTCCCCAGCAGCGAAATTGGAGCGTTTCAAAGACCATGGCAAAAAAGGTTTCGACCCGGGAACTGGGCCTGATTCTCGGGGCCCGCTTGATGAAAGCCGATGATTTGCATTACGGATACTGGCCGGATGGGCTGGAAGTCACCATGGCCAACATGGCCGCCGCGCAAGCAAATTATTCCGAGTTTCTGATCGGGCGCATTCCCGAGGGCGTGAAAACCATCCTGGACGTGGGCGTCGGCACCGGCAATTTCGCCCAGGAATTGACACGGCGCGGGTATCGGGTGGAGGGCATTTCCCCTTCCCCCCTGCTGACGGAAATGGCGGTGAAGCGGCTGGGGCAGGATTTTCCCATCCATCGAACCACCTTCGAGGCCTTCCGCACCGGGCGCAAGTACGATCTGGTGCTGTTCAGCGAAAGTTTTCAATACATTCCTTTCCGGGATTCCTTGCCTGGAGCGCTGTCCCTGGTCGAAACCGGGGGATATGTGCTGATCGCCGATTTTTTCCGCATCCAGGCCGCCGGCGAGAGCGCCTTGCGGGGCGGGCATGACTTGGCGCGCTTCCAAAGCTACCTGAAAACCCTTCCCTTCCGCGTTCTCAGCGATGAGGACATCACCCGGTTCACGGCGCCCAACCTGAAGCTGATGGACCAGTGGCTGACCGATTACGTACAGCCGATCTGGGAGATCGCCGGCTATTACATGATCAACAATCATCCCTGGCTGAGTTGGATGGCCCGCAAGGTGTTCGGAAGGAGACTGCGCAAGTTCGAGTTCAAATATCTCTCCCGCGCCCGCAACGCGGAAAATTTCATCCGCTACAAATCCTACCGCTGTCTGCTGCTGCAAAAATCCCCGCCCGGAAACGGAGCCGGCGAGGCGTCCGAAGCTCAATAAAGCTCGGCAGGATAAAGGCCGGCAGCCTAAATCCCAGCGGCATCCCGGCCAATCGCCCCATCCGCCGCCCGCGCTCCCAGCCAGAAGGGGGCTGGCCGGGGCGTTTGTTGGGCGGCGGCTGGAGCTGTCCCGCGATTCCAGGCGGACGCGGAAAATCAGCTCTGGGACATCTGTTTTTTCATGAAGGCGATGCTGTTGAGGGCGTCCTGGGGTTCGATTCTCCCCACCGGCCCGGTCGAATAGCAGGCCACGGCGATTTTTTGCTCCGGGTTGAGGATGAAATTGGTGGCGTGCAGAATGTTGCGCTTTTCCTCGCTGTAGGAGCCCCAGGTTTCGGCGGTGGCGGCGCGGTTGATTCCGTACATCACCGGAAAGGTCAGAGAATGCTTGTCGACGGTTTCCCTGGCGTGTTCCAGATCGTTGGTGGAAAGGGCGTAGACGGAAATGTCATTCTGTTCGAACTCGCTCATTTTCGCCTGGTAACCGGCCAACTGCCGGTTGCAGTAGGGTCACCAATGGGCGCGGTAGGCGATGATGATGGAAAACCGGCCGGCCGGGACGCCGGAGGGCAGGGTCAGTTGGCCGTGATTCACCGTCTCGGCGCGTAGAGGAGGAAACGAATCCCCATTTTGCAGTTGTGGCATATTGACTCTCAAGGTGTTGTGACGTGATGATGCGGCTTTCAACGGGGCTTATGTTATGGTGATTTGACCGGATAGTCAAGTTTCCTGGAAAGGAATAAAATAATGCCGCATCCGTGTCAGGATACTCCCGCCAGGACTTGAACCCGGAACTAAGCTTTAGGAAAGCTTTGTTTTATCCAGTTAAACTACGGGAGCAACCATTGGGAATGGAAAAACTCGGCCCATTCAGGATAAAAAGGCCCATGGTTGATGTCAAACGGGGGTGCATCCGCCTGACCGCGGGGATCCCTCGCGCCCGGGTTTATTGCCAAGGGAGGATCGAAAATGGGTAGGCGAAGGACGGTGAGGGCCTCGGCGGCAACCCTGGCGGCCCGGCTGCGCGACTTGGCGGGGGAGGTGGAATCTTCCAGGCTCCCTCCAGAAACGTTTCTTGAGATCGAGGCCCTGGCCGGACATATTGGGGAGGTGCTGATGGAAACTGCTCTGGCCGCGCCTCCCGTGGAAACCCAGGAAGCCTCCGGCGCGGCCATCCTGATCTGGTGCGACGGCTCCTGCGCGCCCAATCCCGGGCCGGGTGGCTGGGGGGCCATCGTGGAGCAGGAGCGACACCGCATTGAACTGAGCGGCGCGCACCCCGATTGCACCAACAACATGATGGAAATGACCGCCGCCATCCGGGCGCTGGAGCGGACCCCCGAAGGCGCCGAAATCCACATCACCACCGACAGCCGCTACGTCATGGACGGCATCACCAAATGGATCGCCGGATGGAAACGGAAAGGATGGCGGAAATCAGACAAAAAACCGGTGCTCAACCAGGGATTGTGGATGGAACTGGACGCCCTCAATGCCAAACGGAAAGTCACCTGGAACTGGGTGCGGGGCCATTCGGGCCATCCGGAAAACGAACGCTGCGACGAGTTGGCCAACCAGGCGCGATTGGAGCGTTGATGTTTCTCCAGTCCCGAACCGCCCTCGGAGGATGGCGATGAGCAGGAACGCCTCTCACGGGGACACCTATTACCGGGACCACTGGGCCGCCATCGAGCCGAACCGCCTGGAGCGATACAAAAACATGTTTCAGTGGAGCGCGGCATACGAAGCCTTGCTCGATACGGCACAAATCGAGCCGGGACAGACCGTCGCGGATTTTGGCTGCGGCCCCGGGGCGATGTTGGTGGAAATGGCCAGGCGGGCAGGGGCCGGGGGACAGGTCCACGGCCTGGACATCAACCTGGACTTCGTGGCCTCCGCCCGGGAAAAGGCTGGCCAACGTGGTTCACAATCTTGCCGGTTACGCCCGGGAAGCCAGCACGCTGGCCGAAGCCGAAATTCAGGCCGTGGTGGATCTGGTCGAGAGGGCGGTCGAGGAAGGAACTTTTCTGGCCATCAATCCGCGGTTCATCGTCACCGCCATCGTTTGATCGCCGCCCCGTGCCCAAGAGAACACGGATTTGGCGGCGGTGCCGCGGACTTTTCAAATTGACAATCCCCCTCCGATGGCCTAATTTTCAATTAGCACCAAATTGATACGGTTTTTGCAGGATGATAAATCGGGGTTTTGCAACCCTTTGATTCACAGGGTTTTTCATATAGGTTGCTTTTCAGCTTATTACGTGTCATTAATTAGCACTAATATGGTGCCAATATGCTGGCGCCAATATCACAGGGGGAGATGCAGCCATGTTGAAATTTTCAAAAAAAATCGATTACGGGTTGATCTTGTTGAGTAAACTGCACCATGAACCCGTCTCCGCCAGCGCCCGGGAGATCGCGGCCCGCTACCGCCTTCCCGCGCCGATGGTGGCCAATATTCTCAAGCAATTGACCGGGGCCGGCATTCTGGTTTCCACCCGCGGCGCCCAAGGGGGGTACGAGTTGGCCCACGACCCCGCGGACATCAGCCTGGCGGACGTGGTGCGGGCGCTGGAAGGGGAATTCAGCCTGGTGGATTGCACCACCGCGGAGAACACCTGCCAGTATTCCGAATTGTGCCCCACCCATGACCCGATCCAGGCCGTGCATCGCAAGTTCCTGGATTTCATGTCCGAATATAAAATTGACGAGATTCTGGGCGCGGCCAAGCCGTTCAACACCCACCCGGCTCCGTCCTTGGGAAATCCGTCCATAGGAAAAACGCAATGAAGACACCGATTTACATGGATTATCACGCCACCACGCCGGTTGACCCGCGGGTGGTCGAGGAGATGTTGCCTTATTTCACCGAGATGTTCGGCAACGCGGCCAGCCGCAACCACGCCTTCGGCTGGGGGGCCGAAGAGGCCGTGGAACAAGGCCGGGAGCATGTGGCCGGCCTGATCGGGGCGGAGGCCAAGGAGATCATCTTTACCAGCGGCGCCACCGAATCGGACAACCTGGCCCTCACGGGGATCGCGGAGTTCTACAAGGACAAGGGCAACCACATCATCACCTGCGTCACCGAGCACAAGGCCATCCTGGACACCGCCCACATGCTGGAAAGCAAGGGCCATCGCCTGACCTACCTTCCGGTGGACAACCAGGGCTGCATCGACCTCAATCAACTGGAGGACGCCATCGGGGACGACACGATCCTGGTCAGCCTGATGGCCGCCAACAACGAGATCGGCACCATTCACCCCCTCAAGGAAATCGGCCGCATTACCCGCGAAAAAGGCGTGCTCTTTCATTGCGACGCCACCCAGGGCGTGGGGCACATGGATTTGGACGTCAACGAGATGAACATCGACCTGGCCTCCTACACCGCCCACAAGATTTACGGCCCCAAGGGCGTGGGGGCGTTGTATGTCCGGCGGCGCAAGCCCCGGGTGCGGCTTTCTCCCATCATCTTCGGCGGCGGGCATGAGCGCGGGATGCGCTCGGGCACGCTGAACGTCACCGGCATCGTGGGATTCGGCAAGGCCGCCCAATTGATGATCGAGGAAGGAACCTCCGAACGCGAACAGTTGCAATCCCTGGCCGGGCGCCTGCGCGAAGGCATCACCCGCGAGCTGGATCACGTCCATCTCAACGGCCACCCCACCCAACGCCATCCGGGCAACGTCAACTTGAGTTTCCTGTTCGTGGAAGGCGAAAGCCTGTTGATGGGCATCAACGATATCGCGGTGTCTTCGGGCTCCGCGTGCACCTCGGCCAGCCTGGAGCCTTCCTACGTGCTGCGGGCGATGGGCCTGGGAGACGATCTGGCCCATTCCTCGATCCGCTTCGGCGTGGGCCGCTTCAACACCGAGGAGGAGGTGGACTTCGTCATCCGGCGGGTGGTGGAAACCGTGGCCCGGCTGCGGGAAATGTCGCCCCTCTACGAGATGGCCAACGAAGGGATCGACCTGGACAAGGTGCAGTGGAACGTGCATTGATCCACCGGGCCGGAGGCCCCGCGCTCCAACACGCCCGGCCAACTCTTGCAAAAGTTGGGACTCAATATCTCATCGGTACTTGTGATGAAAAAAGCGCCAGGAAAGACCCTGATCGAAAAATTTGGCGGGC
>JACZSY010000136.1 GCA_022573975.1 SAR324 cluster bacterium
CACCTCCATCAAGGCCATCCTGGGCCAAGTCGCCCATACGGGGTCCATCAAATACCGGGGCCGGGAAATCAGCGGCCTGGAATCCTATCAGATCGCCCGCCTCGGCATCGGATACGTGCCGGAAAACCGGGACATCTTCCCGGACTTGACCACCCGCCAAAACCTCCAGATGGGCGAGAAGAAGGCCGGCAAGCACGGCCGCTGGTCCATCGACGACCTGTTCGGGATTTTTCCGCTACTGCGGGAGCGGGCCGATTTTCCCGGCGGCGTGCTTTCGGGGGGGGAGCAGCAACTGCTCACCATCTGCCGCACCCTGATGGGCGACCCGGACCTGGTGATGATCGACGAGCCCACCGAGGGGTTGGCCCCCAAGCTGGTGGAGCAGATCGCCAACCTGCTGGAGGAAATCGCCAAACGCGGCATTTCCATCCTGCTGGTGGAGCAGAAACTGACCATCGCCCTGAAAATCACCAACCGGGTGCTGGTGATGGGCCATGGCGAACTGGTGTTCGAGGGAACGCCGGACGACCTCCGCCAAAACGAGCAAATCCGTTCCGAATGGCTGGAAGTCTGAGCCCCTCGGCCCCTCACCTGCAATCGCGGCGGGGGACGTTCTTTCACGGTTATTTCTTCTTCGTCTTGGCCTGCTTTTTCCCGCCATTGGCCTTGGTATCGGCCTTGGTTTCGGCCTTGGCGGACTTGGTTTCAGCCTCGCTTTCCTCCACTGAAATAGGGCTTTCCCTATCGGGAATCGGGCTTTCCCCGCTGGGTATCACCGTGGCGGCGCGGGTCATCAGGGACTGAATGCGGAGCACCATCCTTTCGGGATGTTCGATCAACCCTTCCAGCAACAGGCAGTTGTCATAAATCTGCTCCACCAGCTCGGTGAGGGCCGTATCCTTGGGGTGCGCCTCCCGCATGGCGGCCATGCCGCGGATCATGGCGTGGGCGGGGTTGATTTCCAGAATCTTGGGGGTGCTCTGGAAGTCCTGGTTCATCATGCGCATCATCTTCTGGAGATTGCCCGGGATGCCATCGGCCGAGACCAGCAGGGCGGGCGAGTCCACCAGGCGGCGGGAGACCTTCACATCGCTCACCCCGTCCCCCAGGGTGTCCTTGAAAAAGCCCAGCAGGCCTTCCAGGGCCTCGCCCTCGACAGCCTCGGCGTGGGAGACCGCCTCCTCTTCCTTCAGGGCATCCAGGTCCGGCGAATCGATGGAGGCGAATTTCTTGCCTTCGTACTCGAACAAGCCGGCCATCACGAAATCGTCCACCTGATCGTAGAGGTAGAGCACCTCCAGCTTCTTCTTGCGGAAGACCTCCATCTGGGGATGGTTTTCGATGGCCTCCCGGGAGGGGCCGGTGAAATAGAGAATTTCCTGCTGGCCGTCGGGAATGCGGGCAACGTAGTCCTTGAGGGTGATCAAATCATCGGGCCCCTCGCAGGCGGAGGAATTGAAGCGGGTCAGCTCCAGCAGCCGTTCCTTGTTGTCCGGGTCGGCGGAAATACCCTCCTTCAACACCTTTCCATATTGCAACCAGAAGGTTTTGTAGGCCTCGGCCTCCTTTTCCGCCATGGCCGCCAAATCCCGCAGCACCCGCCCGGTCAGGCTTTTGCGCAACCGTGCGACCAGCGGGTTGTTCTGCACGGTCTCCCGGGACACATTGAGGGGAAGATCCTGCGTATCCACCACGCCCCGGAAAAAACGCAGGTAGAGCGGCAGCAGGTCCTGGCTGTCGCGTTGGATCATCACCTTGTTGGCGTACAATTCCAACCCGAAGCCCTTGGGGCTATACAGCACCTCGTTGGTCAGTTCCCTGGGCAGGTAAAGCAGCGCCTGGTACTGCACCGGGGCATCGATCGAAAGGTGGATCGTGCGCAGGGGATCCTCGTTGCCATGACTGAGAAATTTGTAAAATTCGGCGTACTGGTCTTCCTTGACCTGGCTTTTGGGAAGCGTCCAGATGGCTTCCTGAATGTTGATGCGCCGGCTGTCGAGCCGGATCGGATGGGGGATGAAATTGGAATAACGCTTCACGATTCCCTCCACCCGGGCCACGTTGGCGAACTCATCGCCCTCTTCTTTCAGTTCGATCCGCACGGTGGTGCCGCGTGTGGTGCGCTCGCCGGGCAGCAGGGAAAACTCACCGTGGCCTTCGGAAACCCAGCGGGACGGTTCGGCCTCTGGCTGGGCGGGACAGGAATCCACGATCACCCGTTTGGCCACCATGAACACCGAGTAAAACCCCACCCCGAACTGTCCGATCAGGTCCATTCGCTGGCCGGGTTCGGCGGCGGATAGTTGCTTGACGAATTCCAGCGTGCCGGAGCGGGCGATGGTGCCCAGGTTGGAGATCATATCCTCCCGGGTCATCCCGATTCCGCTATCGGAAATCACCAGGGCTTTGCCCTCGACGTCCACCTCCAGCACGATCTCCAGTTCCGCCTCCGCATCGCGTACTTTTGGGTCGGTCAAAATGTGAAACTTGAGGCGATTGATCGCGTCGGAGGCATTGGAGATCAACTCGCGGAGGAAAACCTCGCGTTCCGAATACAGAGAGTGCACCAGGATATGCAGCAATTGCTGCATTTCAGTCTGGAACGGAAAGGTTTCTCCACCCGGATTTTCAGCGCCATTGTTTTCCGAGCTATTGTTTTCCGAGCCATTGTTTTCGGGGCTACGGGATTCCGAAGGGGTTGATTGCTGGTCTTTTTTTGCCATTGTTCCTGTTGCCGGTGAGTTATTGCATCGAAAATCCCATCGCCCCCGCGAGGGCGGAATGGGCTTCCTGAAAACAAAAATGATTCATAAATTCATGGGTTTGAAATATTTCTCTATCATATCCCCGCCATGGGGAATGGGTCAAGAAGTCCAGCGAAACATTCCGCTGGCCTTGGGGGAAGGCACCTGTTATCTTGAATTGAGACGATTCTCAAACCGGTTTTCCCCCGCCATTGGGAGTCCATTCCATCGGAAAACGGGATTCCCGGTGGCCAATCTCTCGCCATATGGATGGTACGGAACCGGCCATGAGCGAAACCAAACCCACCCAGGCTTCCGGTGAATCCGGTTCGCCGGACTCCGAATCGATGCCCCGGGAAGAGCAGTTCGTGGATTTCCTGGCTCGCCAGGGTCTGAAGCTGACCCGGCAGCGCCGGGCGGTGGTCAACGAGATTTTCAGCGACGCCGGCCACTTCGAAGCGGAGGAGTTGGTGGAGCGGCTGAAAGGACACCGCACCCGTGTTTCGAGAGCGACGGTTTACCGCACACTGGAATTGCTGCGGGAATGCAGATTGGTGGAGAAACTGGATTTTGGGACGCAGCGTTCCTATTACGAGCATGTCTCGCCAAGTGAACATCACGATCATCTGATCTGCATCCGCTGTGGGAACGTGATCGAATTTCACAACGAGGCGCTGGAAACCCTGCAGAAGGAAATTTGCGGGAATTTCGGCTTCCAGGAGTCCTACCACTCCCTGCGCATATTCGGCCATTGCAGCAAATGCGCGCAGACCATCCATTGACCCAGTCAAACCGGTTTGGTTTGGCGGCCGGTGCATTCCCAGGTGACGCGCGCCCGGTTTTGCCGTCAAGCCGCACAGGGCCCCTTGGTCACTCCCAGCCAAAGGTGGCGGGGGGTTTGTGGGTGACGTCATAGAACACCGCATCGATCCCCGGCAGCGACATCAACCTGGGCGTCAACGCCTCCAGCAGGTTCCACGGGAGCCGCGCGAAGCGGGCGGTCATCACATCCTCGGACACCACCGGGCGCAACACCAGCGAGTCCCCGCTTCCGCCGGTGGACAGGGGAAGCAGGATCACCAGCAACTGGAAGATTTCACCCATCAGGCCAGCGGCCTCCAGGGCGGCCGTGGTCAGGTGGTCCGCCTCGCGCAGCAGCTCCAGCCGTTGGGCGGTACAGTAGGCCCTCCGCGGCGCCAGGGGGGGAAGTGTTTCCGGAGCCAGCAGGGTCACCACCCGGTTGACGGCGCGCAGAGTGTTGGTGATGCGGGTCGAGGTCTCCTCCAGCAGGGTCCAGTCCAGGGGCCCCTGCAAGGCCACGGGCGGGGAGTAGGTGCGGCTGTCCCCCTGTACGCCCACGGAGCGCACCGGAAGCAGCGTGGCCCGGTAGGGGCTACCGGCCATCAACGCTTGCAGCCCAACGGTGGTTTGTTCCGACTCGGGAAAGGTCTCTTCACCCGTGGCGCAGAGCACGTTGATGGAAAGCCCGGGTCCGGGGAATGGGTGCCGCCAGACGATTTCCTCCGGCAGGCCGAGGGTCTCGCCCAGGGAGCGCACCTCGTCCTTGTAGAGATCCCTGAGCGGCTCGACCACCAGTCCCGCGGCCAGCATTTCCTCGATCCGCTCCACGCGGTTGTGGTGCGACTTGATCACCCGCGCGTGATGGGACCCTCCGGATTCGATGATGTCGGGGTAAAGCGTACCCTGGCCGAGCAGCCACTGGGCCGGATCGAGGTTGTTCGCGGCCAGCCAGTCTTCGCGCACCTCCAGGAACATTTCCCCCACGGCTTTTCGCTTTTCCTCGGGATCGGCGATTCCTTCCAGGGCCGCCAGAAACCGGTGCGACGCGTCCAGCAATTCCACCTGATGCCACCCCTGCCGGGCATACCTTGCCTGGATATCCCGCGCCTCGTCCCGGCGCAGGAAGCCATTGTCGATCAACAATCCCTTCACCCGCTCCGCGCCGAGCGCCTGGGTGAGCAGGGCGAAGGCGACGGTGGAATCGACCCCACCGCTGAGGAACATCAGCACGTTGCGTTCTCCGGCCTGCCTGCGGCAATCGGCGATGGCTTCGGCCACGAACGTTTCCATGCTCCAGCCTTTTCCGGCCCCGGTGAGGGCGAGGAAATTGGCGAGCATCAACGTGCCCTGGGGGGTGTCGCTCACTTCGGGATGAAATTGGAGGCCGAAGCGCGGCAGTTCCCGATGCCCCATGGCCGCCACGGGGCACAAGGGGGTGCTGGCCAGCGTGTGGAAGCCGGGAGGAGGCGCCAGCACAGTGTCTCCATGGCTCATCCAGACCTCGGTCTCCGCATCCACGCCCCGCAGCAGGGGGTTGTCTCCTCCCGGCGTCCGGCGGAGCGCGGTCTTTCCGTACTCCCCGTGATCCAGCAGCTCCACGCGGCCCCCATAGAGATGGGCCATCAACTGGTGGCCGTAACACAGCCCCAGCAGAGGCTGCTCCAGGAAAAGAAGGTCCCGATTGAAGGGCACCTGACCCTCCCCCATCACGGACTCGGGCCCGCCGGAAAAAATCACGCCCCGGGCCAAAGCCAATTCCTCCTTGGTGGCCATGGGAGAAAAAATCAACGCCAACACACCCAAATGACGGACGCGCTTGGCGATCAGGTGAGCGTACTGCCCTCCAAAATCGATGACGGCGATGAAATCGGGCTGCTGGTTTGTCATTCCCTACGGAGGTGAAAGCTGGCGAAAATCGAAAAACCACGGCCAGGGCGCCGCTGGAAAGCCGGGGTGAAAATTCCGGCATGAACACACCGGAGGGCGCACCCTGGCCGGCCCGAAATTTCATTCTACCTCGAAACGGAAGGCAATTCATCCCGCTTCAGAGTGAATTTCGAGCGGCGGCTGGCTTCGGGACGAAAAAAACCCCGGGTTGGAAGCGAACACCGATTCCGGGGAATTATCTTCCGGGGTTCGGGATTACCCAGCCTCCGTGGGCCGCACGTTTTTCGCGCTCGGCCCTTTTTCCCCCTCCTCCATATCGAACTCCACCGTCTGCCCTTCGATCAGGGTGCGGTAGCCTTCCATATGAATTTCGGATTGATGGCAAAAGCAATCCTTCCCTCCACCATCGGGGGTGATGAACCCAAACCCCTTCGCATTATTGAACCATTTGACTGTTCCTATCACAGCAACACCACCTCTTTTTAATGCTGAACCATCCTCTTCCCGGTTTCGGACGGGAAGATCTCTTCTCAAACACCTTGAAATGAGGGGCCCGGACGGTCCGATTGCTGGCCTGGCCATATTATATACACTGCCAAACAACCCGATGTCACCGTAAAAAACGAACTTCATCTTTCTTCCCTTCCGGGGTGGAGCCGGGATCTCCTGAAAGCATGATTCTGCGATCTCCCCCCAACCAGCAAGAATTGCCTCGATAAGCGGGAGGCGCCGTGTTAAAAGCCATCGGGAAGCGTCACATTTTCGCCGGAAAGGCTCACATGGAAATCGATTATTATATCTCTCTCAGTTCACCCTACACCCACATGGGACACGCCCGGTTCGAGGAGATGGCCAAGGCCCACGCCCTCACCGTCAACTATCGCCTGTTGAGCACCCCCGAAGTGCTCGCCGCGGCCGGCACGCTTCCGGTGGCCAAGCGGCCCCCGTCCCGGCTGGCCTACCGGATGATGGAGTTGAAGCGCTGGCGGCGCCACCTGGGCCTGCGGTTCAACCTGGAACCCAAATTTTTCCCCGTTCCGGACATTGATGCGGTGCGGATGGTGCTGGGTGCCATCCAGGCCGGCGCGCACCCGGGGGCGTTGATCGGGGCCTTTTTGGGTGCGGTATGGGAGCAGGAGCGCGACATCACCGACACGGCCACGCTGAAGGCCATCGTCACCGAAACCGGCCTGAATGCCGAGGACATCGCCACACGGGCCGAGAGCGGCGAGGTGGCGGCGCGGATCGAGGAAAACACCCAGGACGCCATCGCCTCCCAGGTTTTTGGATATCCCACCTGGAAGCTCGATGGCGAATTGTTCTGGGGACAGGACCGGCTGGATTTTCTGGAACAGGCCCTGAAAGGGGATTAGCGCAGGCCGGTCATCAGGGCGCCTGGCCGGCCGGACAAGGGCAAGGGTTCATTCTCCCGCCAAACTATTCCTTTGTGAAGAAAAGGAAAAACGGTAGGATGTGAGAAAATTTCCTCAATGACCTTCCCCAGGAATTTGACGGCAACCTTCACGGCAACTTTGACCGCAACCTATACGGTGGAGCGGACTCCTGAAAAGGCTTTGCGATGGGCAACGATCCCGGCGGTGACCGGCAGGTCGATTTGGAAATGGTGCTGGAGGCCGTGTATCTCTACTACAAGGGGGACCGCTCCAAGGTAGACGATTGGCTGCGGGAGCCCAACGCCAAGATCGGCGGCGAAATCCCCATCGAATTGATCCGTGAAAACCGGATGGACGTGATTGCCGACCTGATCCGCGCCATGATCAGCGAGATGTAAGGGCGCGCCACAAAGGCCCCTGCAGGTGAAGGCTTTTCCCGCGAGGCCTTTTCCCGCGAGGCATTTCTCCGCGGAGCTTTTTTCCGTGATTCGCTCGTCCCTGGCCTTGCCTCCCGAAGCAGTTTCAATAAATTCAATCTTCCAATGGATGACCTCCCCGCAAGCAGCGAGGGATCGAACCTCCGGCTTCTTTTTCGCCGCGAGCGGCGGGGAGTGGACCCGTGCAAAAATTTCAAATCGATGAGGAGGGGAGGGGACGGACCGGCTTGCGTGCTGCCCTGGGGGGAGGGCAGCGGGGGAAATGAAGCCGACCCGTCCTTATCCCAATAAAAAATTGGGTTGCGTTTTTTTCAGGGGTTTGCCCGCTTGGAGCGGCCAATACCCCATGGACAGTCCCTCCTTTCCCTAATACCACGGGTTTGATGTGAAAACCACCTCATGACGATGGGTGACCCCATATGGTCGCACCCCGCGAGGTGTGGCGGTGAGTCACCCATCACCCGCTTCGGTTCAGGCAGACCACGATGAAACTCACGGCAAGGCGATTTTGGCCGGGAAAATTTTTTACCCGCCGCGATAATTGGATTAAGCTGATGGCGAACCCATGAGGTTGGCCAGCCTTTGGCGCATCCGCCGCGTTGGCAGGCGGTGACGCTGGAAGGCGGTGGCGTTGGAAAGCAGTGGCCTTGGAAAGCCGCGCCACCCGAAAGCTGTCTCGCCCCATGCAACCGATCACCCATCCCCGGCGACGGGGAAACTCGGCCGGACGCCCCAGGATGGATTTGTTCGATCAGGCCCGGGAGACCATTCTTGAGCGCGAGGCCCCCCTGGCCGCGCGCATGCGCCCCCGCACGCTGGAGGAATTCATCGGTCAGCGCCATGTGCTCGGCCCGGGCCGGCTGCTGCGGCGGGCCATTGAGGCGGACCGCCTTTCCTCGCTGATATTCCATGGGCCGCCCGGCACCGGCAAGACCACCCTGGCCCGCATCATCGCCAACACCACCCGCGCCCAGTTCACCGCGCTCAACGCCGTGCTGTCCGGTGTGGCCGACATCCGCGAGGCGGTGGCCCAGGCCAAGGCGCGGCTGGGGGAACTGGGCCACCGCACCATCCTCTTCATCGACGAGGTGCACAGGTTCAACAAGGCCCAGCAGGACGCCCTGCTCCCCCACGTGGAAAACGGCACGGTGATCCTGATCGGAGCCACCACGGAGAATCCCTACTTCGAGGTCAACAAGCCCCTGATCAGCCGGTCGCGCATATTCCAGTTGAAATCCCTGGAGGAAGAGGATCTGGAGGCGATCCTGCTGGCCGCGCTGGCCGACCCGGAGCGAGGGTACGGCCGCCGAAAAGTGAAAATCGCGCCGGACGCGCTCTCCCACCTGGCGGGGGTGGCCAACGGAGACGCCCGCGCCGCCTTGAATGCGCTGGAACTGGCGGTGGAGACCACCGAGGCGGACCCGGATGGGAGCATCGCCATCGGCCTGACCATCGCCGAGGAATCGATCCAGCGCAAGGCCGTGCTGTATGACAAGGAGGGGGACGCGCATTTCGATGCGATCTCCGCTTTCATCAAGTCCCTGCGGGGTTCGGATGCGGACGCGGCGCTATACTGGATGGCGCGCATGGTGTACGCGGGCGAGGACCCCCGC
Organism: SAR324 cluster bacterium; assembly: GCA_022573975.1. Lineage (GTDB taxonomy): Bacteria > SAR324 > SAR324 > SAR324 > JACQKK01 > JACZSY01. Next base: position 8,877 of record JACZSY010000136.1, read on the forward strand.
TTCATTTTTCGCCGCATGATCGTTTTCGCCGCGGAAGACGTGGGACTGGCCGATCCCAACGCCCTGCGGTTGGTGATGAGCGCGGCCCAGGCTTTCGATTACGTAGGCCTGCCGGAGGGGAGGTTCCACCTGGCCGAGGCCTGCCTGTATCTGGCCACGGCGCCCAAGAGCAACACGGCCTTCGCTTTTTTCGATGCGTTGTCGGCCGTGGAATCCGAGCGGGTGGAAGACGTGCCCGATCACCTGAAAGACGCCAACCGGGATGCCGAGGGGTTCGGCCATGGGCAGGGCTACCTCTATCCCCATTCTTACCGGGATCATTGGGTGGCCCAGCAATATCTGCCCGAGGGCCTGCGGGGACGGGTTTTTTACGAACCCACCGCCATGGGCTTCGAAGGGGGCCTGCGCGAGCGGGTGCAACGCAATCGGGAAGCGGCCTGGTCCGCCTTGAGCGAAAGGGACGCCGGCGCGGCCGATCTGGCAGCCGGCCTGCCCTTCTCCGGCACCGGAGACGGCACCGGAGACGGCACCGGAGACGGCACCGGGGACGGCACGGGGGAAAGCACCGGGGAGGGCACCGCTCCCAAAGGGCCTCCCGCACAAGGCGCGGGCAAGGAATGGAAGGCGCGGGGGCGGGACACCCTGGCCGAATGGCTGGGGGCGTTGCGGGATCGAATTTTCGAACTGGCCGAGGTGGGGCGGCACCACCTGGTGCTCGATGCCCATGCCGCTTCGGGCCTGCTCGCCTGGGAGGCCGCGAGGCGCGCCACCGAGGGCGGCGTCTGGGCGGCCGTGCGGAGCAAGGGGGAGGCGGACGTTTTGGGTCAACAGGCGGCCCTGCTGCCCGCCCTCAACGGGCCGGAGGTGATTCAGGCTGCCTTGGCGGAACTGAATGGCGCCATTCCCGCCCGTGCGGGCGAAACGGTGCTGTTCGACCGGGTGCTGTGCCGTGATGGCCTCGACACTACAGCAGCCGTGGGGAGTATGGAGGGCATCGTCGCCCAAATCCAGAGCTTGGCGCGATTGACCGCCCCTGGCGGCCGCCTGGTGCTGGCCGAACGGGCGCCTGGCCTGGGCGGCCGCATGTTGGCTTCGCTGGACTGGAGCGGGGTTCCCCCACGGGCGGCCAAGCGGGCCATCGAGGCGGAGGCGCAACTGTATGCGGCCAGCCAGGATGCCGGCATGCACTGGAAAGGGAATGAAGCGGAAGCATGGTGCGAGGCCGCGGGGCTGAAGGTGCTGAGGGGAGAGGTGTTCCGGCGTCCGGTGACTTTCGAGGTGCCTCCGGGATTGATCGCCCGCTGGTTCGATGGGGAATCTTCCCAACCGGGCCCCCTCGCCGCGGCCCTGGGGAAAGACGGCGTCCTGGGGGAAGACGGCGTCCTGGTGCGCGCTCACCTGGAACGCACCCTGTCCGGACGCACCATCCGCCGTGTGACGGCTGTGATGATCGTGGTGGCGGAGCACCGATGACCCATCGACCCGGAACCCTCATCCTCCGATTGCACCGTGGGAGCATGGCGGCCATTTTTCCACTGGAGCGGCTGGAATTGGCCCGGGAAGGTAAAAATTGGTACATATACCGGCAACAGTCCCGCTCCCGTGTTGTGAGAGCGCGCCATTATCGAGGCTTCGATGCGTGAAGCATCCCTGAATTGCTGGCATTGCGGCGAAAACCTGAAGGGCGTCCCGCTCCCCCTCGGGCGGCGGGAGGAATGTCCCGGGTGCGCCGCTTCGTTGCACGTGTGCCGGCTATGTGAATTCTATGACACGAACACCAGCAAGGACTGCCGCGAGCCGGTGGCCGACGAGGTGAACGACAAGGAGGCGGCCAACTTCTGCGATTATTTCCGGCCCCGGGGTGGGCTTTCGGGTAGCGACGACGGATCGGCCGCCCGGTCCAGGGCCAAACTGGCGGCCTTGTTCGACGGGCCTTCCGCCGATGCGGGCGGGCGGGATGCTTCCGGCCTTTCTCCCGAGGAAGCGGCCCGGCAAAAACTCGATGCGATGTTCGGCGGGGGGAAGGAGAATTGAGATGGTCGATGGAAATCCAGGCGCGAGGCCCCGGCCTGCAATGAATCCGCGTCCACACACGGCTTTGGCGGGGCCGGCGCGTTGCCAGGCCCTCTCATTGCGGGGGGGGCGGGTTTA
>JACZSY010000137.1 GCA_022573975.1 SAR324 cluster bacterium
ATTCCCCTGGATTCCACGGGAGGCCATCGCCGCGGTGCTGTCGAATCCGGAGTTGGACGCTCCCCCCCTTGGTTCTCAACCCGGCCCCCACCGGATGAATTGGCGTGATGATCGAGGCAACGGAACTGACCAAGTTTTTCGGGGACAAGAAGGCGCTCGACGCGCTCTCCCTGAAAGTCGAAACCGGTGAAACCGTTGGACTGGTGGGCAGGAACGGCGCCGGGAAATCCACCATCCTGCGCATTCTGAGCTGCCAACTGCTCCCTTCTTCCGGCGAGGTGAGGATCGGGGGGGCGGTCACGGCGGAAGACCCCCAGGCCGTCCGGGCCAAAATCGGCTTTCTCCCCGAAAACGCGCCGTTGTATCCGGAAATGACCGTGAAGGATTACCTGGCATTCGCGGCGGGCATCCGGCGCGTTCCGGCCGATCGCATCGACTCGGCCCGGGACGAGGCGATGGCCGGAACCGGCCTGCAAGAGGTGGCACACGAACGGCTGGGAAACCTTTCCCGCGGGTTCCAGCAACGGGTGGGCATCGCCCAGGCCATCGTGCATCGGCCCGAGCTGGTGTTGCTGGATGAACCGATGGCCGGGTTGGATCCGCTCCAGATCACCGAAATCCGCGCGCTGATCCAGGGTCTGAAAGGGCGGCACACGGTGCTGTTTTCTTCCCACAACCTGAGAGAAATCACCAAAATCTGCGACCGCATCATCCTCATCGACAAGGGCCGGGTGCGCGTGGAAGGCACCGAGTCGGAATTGTGGCAGACGCTGCATCACCGCCTGCACCTGGTGCTGCTGCTGCGGGGGGCGCCGGACAAGGCCGTGTCGATCGCCGAAGGGGTGGAGGGCATCGAGGTCGAATCGTCCGGCACGGAAGGGGAGGGCATCGTCCGGCTGGAGGTCTCCGCCGACGCGGAGGCCCGCGAAAAGCTCAGCCAGGCGCTGGTGCGAGGCGGGCTGGGCCTGTTGGAGATGCGCGCCGAACACCATGGGCTGGAAGATTTGTTTTACCGGCTAATGGAGACCCCGGAAACACCGGAAACAGCGGAAACAGCGGAAACAGCGGAGGCCCCGTGAGAATGGTGCTGCTCATCATGTGGCGCGAGCTGCGGGGCTTGTTCAACGGCCATGCGGGCTATGTCATCCTGGCGGCCCACCTGTTGATCACCGGGCTGCTCTTCAACGTGTACGCCGTCGGCGCCACTCCCCGCTTTTCCCAGGAGGTGTTGCGGCTCTTCTTCCATTTTTCCAGCGGCATGGCCATGGTTTCGGGCATATTGCTGGGCATGCGGACCATCGCCGAAGAGCGTCAAATGAACACCCTGGTGTTGCTGCGCACCTCGCCGGTGACCGAACGGGAAATCGTGTGGGGCAAGTTTCTTGCCGCGCTGGCTTTTCTGGTGTTGGTCTCCGTGCTTTCGTTGTATATGCCGGCCCTGATTTTCTGGCGGGGCAAGGTCGCCCTGGCCCAGATCGCGGTGGGTTACGGGGGCTTGTTGCTGCTGGGGGCGGCGTGCATCGCCATCTCCCTGCTGGCCTCGGCCTGGAGCCGCACCCAGTTGATCGCCGGGGTGGTGGGAGGCCTGCTGGTCACCGTGCTGGTGGTGATTTGGATGGTGGCGTTGGTTTCACAGTCCCCGATGAAGGAATTGTTCGCCTTCCTGGCCCTGCACAACATGCATTTCAGAACCTTTTCCACGGGAACGCTTCACCTGCGCGACCTGGTTTACTATCTGGCGGTGACCGTGTTTTTCCTTGAAGCGGCCGTGCGTTCACTGGAGGCTTGGCGATGGCGGGAATAGCGGCAAACCTGTCCGTCCGGGCGGCCTTCCTCCGGCCCTGGCTGGCGCCGCTGGGCTGGGCGCTGCTGTTGATGGGGGAGCGGATTTTGTCCGGCTGGCCTTTCGCCCCGGTGTTGAGCGGTCTGGGGGTGTTGGCGCTTTTGGCCTTGGCGGGGTGGAGCCTGCTGCCCGCCGCCGGGCCGGAGCCGATGCCGGAAAAAGCGGGCGCGGCCTCCGGGAAAAGCGCTCGGTTTTCCATCCTTTCCGCGCTCCCTTCCCTGATCTTGCTGCTGGCGGCGGCCATTTACTTTCTCGGCCGCGCGCTGCCCGAAACCACGGCGTGGCTGGTGGATTGGCGGGCCCTGGCACGGTGGGGCTGGGTGCTTTGCCTGCTTCAGGGCGCCGTGTTGTTCGTGTTCGTGGAGTCCGCCGGGGGCGGCCGGGGGCGGCCCGCCCGGCAGTCCGCGCCGCGCATCCGCCGCGCCCTGGCGGCCGGGAACGGCTTCGGGCTGTTGTTGCTGTTGCTGGTCACCTTGAATTTCGTTTTCAACCGCCTGCCCTGGGAATGGAACCTGTCCTACTTCAAGATGACCCGGCCCAGCCTGGCCACCCAGGAATTGATTTCCGGTCTGGAGGAACCGGTGGAAGCGGTGGCCTTTTTCGCGGCGGATTCCCCCGTCTCCCCGTTCATCAACTCCTACTTCCAATCGTTGGCCAAGGCCGCGCCCGCGAACCGGCTGGTCTTCCGCTCCGTGGACGCCCATTTGAACCCCGCGCTGGCCGAAAGTTTCAAGGCCAGGGGCAACGGCCGGGTGATCTTCAAAAAAGGCGCGTTGACCTCCAATGTGAATGTGGGCGAAACCATGGAGCGGGCGCGCCGGAACTTGATCAAACTGGATGAAACGGTTTTTTCCCGCCTGCAAACCGTGGCCATCGAAAGGCTGACGGCATACTTCACCGTGGGGCATGGGGAGCGGAACGAAAAGGGACAGCAGAGCCTCGACCCCACCCGCGGACTCAACGCCTTCCAAACCCTGTTGCGCACCCGGAATTTTCAGGTCAAGACGCTGGGACTGGCGGAAATGCTGGGATCGGGCATTCCGGCGGACGCCTCGGTGGTGGTGATCGCCGGGCCGTCCCTGCCCTTTCAACCGGCCGAGGTGGAAACCCTGCGCGGCTATCTGGATCGGGGGGGCAGGCTGTTGGTGTTCCTGGAGCCGTCACGGGCCGCCGGCTCCGCCACGAAAGCCCCTCCGGTGGCGCCAGGGCCGGAAGAAACCTCCGGCCCGCTGGCGGGCTTGCTGGCGCAATACGGCATCGCCTTCGATCCGGTGGTTCGCGGGAACGACCGCTTTTTTTTCCGGCGCTCCAATACCAAGGCGGACCATGCCTTGCTGGGAACCAACAGATACCGGCCCCATCCCTCGGTCTCGCAACTGCGGACCCGCAAAAAGCAGTCCGCGCTGCTTTTCCTGGACGCCGGCGCCTTGCGGAAAGTCAAGGCCGCTCCGGGTGTCGCCGTCAAGGCCACCATTCTTTCCATGCCCGGCACCTGGGGAGACCGCAATCGGAATTTCACCTTCGATCCCGGCTCCGAAAAACGGGAAAGCCCGGCCCTCGCCATGGCGGCCGAAAGAAAGGAGCAACCCCTCGCGCAAGGGAAGCCGGGCCTGAAGGCCGCCCCAGGAAAAACCCGGAAAACCCGCAAAACAGGGAAATCCGGCAAGCCGCCCGCCCGTATTTTTGTATTCGCGGACGTGGACGTGGGCTCGAATTTTCTTTTGCGCTTCCGCGACAACCGCATGGTGCTGACCCAGGTGATGGCCTGGCTGACCGGCCGCAACAGGAAGGAGGTCTATCCCGCTTCGGAGAAGGACGTGCGGATGCTCCACGCAAAAGGGGACGACTGGCTCTGGTTCTACCTGCCCGTGGTGGGCATTCCCCTGCTGGTGCTGGGATTCGGAACCTGGCGAATTCGGCGCCTCCGCCAGCCGGGAGGCGCGGCCGATGAAGCATAAAGGCCAATTGGCCCTGGGGGCGCTGTTGGCGCTGAGCCTGATCTGGGCCTATCGCATTGCCCACCCCCCCCCCGGCGAGCCTTCGCCGGGGGGGGACACCATCACCATCTGGGACCTGCCCCCACGGGACATCGTCCGGGTGACCTACCGCGACGGCAAGAAGGAGGTCATCCTCGAACCCGACTGGAAGGAACGGGACGGCGCGCCTTACATCTGGGTGAAATCCCGGCTCCCCAAACCCCGCCGGAGGAGAAGGCCCGTCAAGGAAGCCCCGCTGGCTTCGGTCGAGTTCAAGGGCAATCCCCAGGCGGAAAAGGTGATCGAATTTTTCGCCAAGGCCAAAGCCCGGCGGATGATCGGCAGGCTGAAAGCGTTGAAGGCGGCCGATTTCGGCTTTCCCAGCAAGGAGCGCTGGGTCGAAATCACGCTTGGCGGGGGCCGGCCGGCCCGGCGCCTGGAACTGGGGCGGAACCTGTTCGGCAATTCAGGCACCTACGTTCACACGCCCCACGACGGCGGCGTCTACCTCATGCCGGCCAGGCGCTTCCGGCAGTTTTCCCGGGCCTCCACGGCGTGGATCGACCGGCGGGTGCTCTCGCTCTCCCCCCATGCGGCGGCCCGGGCAGAAATTTCCTTTGGCGGCCGCTCCGTCACCCTTTGGCGTTTGGCCGGGCAAGGCCAGTGGGCCCGGTCCTCCGATGCCGCCGGGGGGCAGAAAACGGCCGGGGAGGTGATGAGGCGCCTGGGGACGCTTCGGGTGCTCGACTACCCCCCCGCGGCGCCGAAAGGTGCTTCCGCGATAGAGGCGCCCCAGCTGGAAATCCGGTTCTTCGGGAAAGGAAAGGATGTTCCCATCGAAACCCTCAGTGTGTTCATGGGAAAGGGAAACGCCTTTCAGGCACGATCCTTCCATACGAGAAAAAAGGTGAACATCCGCAAACAACAGGTGCGGCTCCTGATGCAAAAAATCAGGGAACTTTTCCGGGAAACTTGAAGAAGCACCAAAAGGCATGATATCTTTCGGGAATTTCCACGGGAGCTAATTCGTCTCTCGTCCTTTTTGCTTCCTGGTCAAATTGAGAGGCCGATTTCCCAGCCTGCCGATTGAGGTTCGATCTTCCATTTCCGTTGGTTAATTTTCAGTAGCTTCGAATTGCCTTATGCCAGTAGCACAATTAAAATTCGTAATCATTTCAGCTGCATTGTTGCTGGGCTGTTCCCCGTTGTGGGCCAATGAAGACAAGTTGGGGGATCGGGAAACGCCCGCGATACAGGATTGGATGCGGGAAGACGGAGGGGACGGCGATCGGCCGGCCTTTTCCGGCGTTGAATCCGGCCAGCCCGAAGGCCCTGACGATTCCCAGGGCGATGCCGATACCGGCGGCGCTGCCGGCCGGGACACGGTGCGGAATCCTGTGCGGAATCCTGTGCGGAACCGGCCCGCAAGTGCGATAAAGACCCCGCGCGCGATAACGACCCCGGGTCTCGCGGCGCGGGATGAGGATGGAACGCCGGCTCCAGGACCGAAGCTTTCCAGGACTTCCGCCAGGAAGGATGGCGAGGCCGCCACCGGCGAAAAAGCGCCCGGCGCATCCGTGAAACGCGGCGCCGCCGAAAAAACCGGAACGGTGGCCACGAATCCCGCGGAGGCTCCAGGGGAAAAACCTGATTTCCAGCATGGCCCCCCAAAGGTTGCCGCCGGCCAGGACGGCAGGGAGCGGGAACTTGCGGACGGCGTGGGCGATACCGCCGCCGGGAGGTCCAGGGGGCCATCCGGCGCGGAAAAGAGGATTGCGGAAGGCGGCGGGGAAGCGGAGCAGTCCGTCCCGGATCACCGGGAAACAGAAATTTCGCGGGACGATTCCTTGGATCGCGATGGGAAGCCGGATCGGAAGGCCGGCGATTCGCGAGAGAACCAGCCGGTTGGCAAGGGAACGCTTGGAGAGACCGCGGGTGAAAAACCCGTGGCCGAAACACCAAAATCGCGGCCCTGGGAGTTTTACGGAAATATTGGCAGCACGGGAGACGAGGTGTTTCCTTCGTCTCCGGGAATCGACCGGCAAAAGGAGTTCTGGATCCTGATTTTCACCCGTTACTCCACCCAGCAAGGGGTTATCCACGATGGGAGGATCGCCACGCCGATTTTCCAGGAATTGAACCTGAAAGGGATGGGGCCGCGCACCCAGGCCCGGTACATCAAACACAGCAAGCGGCGGCTTGGCTTGGAATTGAAAAAACTGGCCGAGGCATTGCGGAAGGGTTCGAAACTCACCGATGGGCAACTGGCGCTCAAATCCAGGATGCACAAGGGAGTCACTCCGCAAGCCGTCGTTCAGTACGCTGAAAGGCTTCATTTTCAGCGCGGCCTGTCGGACCGGTTTCAAGAAGGAATTATACGTTCCGGCGCGTTGATGGGGATGATGCGGAGAACCATGGCCCGCTATGGTTTGCCGGAGGATCTGGTTTACCTGCCCCATGTGGAATCCTCCTTCGTCAACAACACGCTGTCCAGATCGGGAGCGAGGGGCATTTGGCAATTCACCCGCGGAACCGGCCGCCGCTATATGCGAGTGGGCTATCTTGTGGACCAGCGGCTGGACCCGGTGGTTGCCACCCGCTCCGCCGCCCGGTTTTTAAGCCGCTATTACAAGCAATTCAAATCGTGGCCCCTCACCATTTCCTCCTACAACCACGGTCCGGTCGGAATCAAACGGATCATCCGCACGATGGGCACCCGGGATTTGGGGGTCATGATCCGCGATTATGAGGGCCCACGGTTCCGTTTCGCCTCCAAGAATTTCTATGCCGAATTTCTGGCGGCGCGGGAGATCGCCAAAAACTACCGGCGTTATTTTGGCGAGCTCAAGATGGCCCGGCCCATGCGGTATGCATCGGCGAAGCTTCCCTATTACGTTTATGCCCGTGACGCCGCCAGGGCCTTGAAGATATCCCTGGGGCGGCTGCGTTGGATGAACCCGGCCTTGCGCAGAACGATTTGGAAGGGGATCAATCGTATTCCCAAGGGATACGTGCTGCGCATCCCGGTCAAACAGAACCCCCTTCAATTCATCGCGGCCATCCCAAAAAGCGCCCGCCACAAACGCCAGCGGGTCACCAGGGTGGTGCGTGTGCGGCGCGGGGATACGCTGATCCGGATCGGCCGCCGATACGGAATCCCCTGGCGGCGCATTGCCTTGGCCAACAACATCCACCGGGGCCGCATCCGCCGCGGACAGCGATTGTTGCTTCCGTTCGGGAAGCGGCGCCCGGCCCGCAGCGCCACGGCCGTGGGCCGGCCGGCCAAATGGCGAAAACCGGCCGGAAACACCGTGGCTGGAAACACCGTGGCTGGAAACACCGTGGCTGGAAACACCATGGCCGGGAAAACCATGGCTGGAAACACCATGGCCGGGAAAACCGTGGCTGGAAAAACGGCCTTGCCTTCGAGACCGCTGGGAAAATCCAATCCGGTCATTTTTTCCGATGATGCCGGAAGGGGCGTTTCCTCACCGTCCGCGAAACGGCGCATGGCCAAAACCGGAACCGATCCCGCCACCACCGTTTCCATCGGGCGCAAGCATGGGGGTGGGAACACGGCCGCCGGCACCCATGATCTGGCCATGGTGGATTTCGACAGCAAAACCAATACCGGGCGGATCGTGGCCGTTTTCGGCGAATCCCTGGGACACTATGCGGAATGGGGCAATATTTCGGCCCGCCGCTTGCGCCGCCTCAATGGATTTTCCTTCCGCCGCAAACTCAGGAACGGAGAATATCTGCTCATTTATCTCAACGGGGTCACCCCGGATTCCTTCACCCAGCGGCGCGTGAAATTTCACCGGAACCTCGAAACCACATTTTTCGCCGCAAACAGCATCACCCAACGCCGCCGGGTGGAAGTGAAACGCGGGCAGTCGCCCTGGAAACTGGCCCGGAAGAACAACGTGCCCTTGTGGCTGTTTTTCAGGGAAAATCCTGGTCTGCTCAACAATCCGATGCTGATTGGAATGGAGGTGATAGTGCCCGTGGTCGAGGCGGTGCCCTCACGTTAGCCCCCCCCCCGGCGCACCTTGCTCATCTGGCGCACCCTGCTCACCCTTCGCAAACCCCGCGCACCTTGCCGCGATGCTCGCCATGCGGGCCGCCTCCCTGGCTAAGCGCGGCCTTCGCCGCGGCCTTGGTCATGAACGGCCACAGGTATTTTGGCCCGCGCCTCAACCGGCCTCCGGTTTGTAGGCCAGGTGAATGACCGAGGCGCCGAAAAGGAACTCCCGCACTTTCACGTTGGTGAAGCCCGATTGCTCCATGATTTGGCGCAGGCGTTCCTGGTCGGGATAATCGACCGTGGAAAGGGGGAGGTATTGAAACATTTCCTGGCCACTTTGCAGGAGTTTGCCGATCCGGGGAACGATGCGGAAAAGATAGAATTCGGCGAGGGGCCGCAGCCACCGGTTCCGCACACGGCCCACATCCAGGGTGCCCAGCACCCCGCCCGGGCGCAGCACACGGAGCAGCTCGGCCAGGCAGCCCTCCAGGCCGGAAACATTGCGCAGGCCATACCCGATGGTGACGAACTCGAAGCTTTGGTCCTGAAAGGGCAGGCGCATGGCATCCCCTTGCAACACCACGGTCAGCGGAGCGTTTCTCCCGTTGCGATGGTGGCGCAAGCGGCGTTGCGCGGCCTGGAGCATTTTGGGTGAAAAATCCGCCGCCACCAGCATGCCTTCCCCGGAGAGCCGGGGGAGGATTCCCAGCGCGAGATCGCCGGTTCCGCAACACAGGTCCAGCCCCCGGTCGCTGGGGGCCATGCCAACCCGCCGCAATAGCACGCGCTTCCAGTAACGGTGCTGTCCCTGGGTGATCAGGTCATTGAACAGATCGTATTTCGAGGCGATCTGATCGAACTTTTCCTGAACGTACCGGGCCTTGTCTTCAGGGCTGGGCAGGCGGTAGGCCATGGGGTTCGATCATCGATGGGCGGGGGATATGAGGGGTGACCCGCAAACCGCGGACCTCCCCGGACGGAGCGCGCGATGGGGGCCGGGAGCGGGGGGGCGGCGATGGAAACCGGAGGGTTCCCAGGCCAGGGCGCTTCCGGGTCGAACGACCGTCGCCATGGGTTTTCCGAAACTTGCGATGCGGGGCTATTTCAGGCCGCTCGCGGCGAAGCTCCGCATTTTTTCCCGGCCTTTGGCGGAGGGAGGGAAGCCTCCCCGGCCCCGCCAAACGGCTCCCGCCCACAGGCATCAGAACAAGTCCAGCACGCGGTTCAATTCCCGGGTGAGAAAGGTGGCATGATTGGGTCCCGCGCCTTCCACCAGCAGCCGCACCAGTTTGGGGACGTCCTTCAAATTCCCATCCCCGGTGGAGATGTAACACTGAAATCCCATGGGTTTGACGGGACGTTCCATCTTGAACATGTACTTCAGGTTGCGGATTTCTTCCCCATCGTAGGATAAATGCACCTGATGGCCGGGGTGTTTGGCCTGATAGCTGCGGATGATGTTGAGCCAGGCCTCCATGTTGGCGAAGCCGAAGTGATCGTCCGAAATGACGATGGTGCGCGGCTCGCTGCTGGCTTTCGGCGATTCCGTGGGTTCCATGGTATTGGCCGACTCCCTGATCCAACCGGGATTTCCGGTGTTTCCCGCCGGTTGACTGTCCCGTTGGTGGATGGTTTCCCCCCGTCCCCGATCAATGATGAAACAGGCGCAACCCGGTGAACGCCATGGCCATTCCGTACTCGTCGCAGGCCTGGACGATCGCCTTGTCCGCGATGCTCCCTCCGGGCTGTACGATGTATCCTACGCCCCGTTTGGCCGCTTGGTCAATATTGTCCCGAAAAGGGAAAAAGGCGTCCGAGGCCAGGCTGACGCCTTGCAATCCTTTCAGCCAGGCTTCTTTTTCCGATGGCGTGAGGGGCGGCGGCTCCCGCTCGAAAAGCGCCTTCCAGCGGGCATATTCCGCCGCGGTGAAATCCCCCTCGATATAGCGCACCCTGGCATTGGTGCGCTCGGCTCTTTTCACGCCCTCGCCAAAGTTTAGCGCCAACACCTTGGGGTGCCCCCGCAGCCACCAGGTTTCGGCCTTCTTGCCGGCCAGTTTGGTGCAATCGATCCGGCTTTGCTGTCCGGCGCCCACGCCGATCAGCTGTCCCCCCAGGGCGTAGCCCACCGAATTGGACTGGGTGTATTTGACCGCGATGGCGGCCAGCAGCAAATCCCGCAGCGCCTCGGGCGGAATCACGGTGTTTTCCGTCACGACATTCTTCAAGGCCCCATTTTCCAAGGCCTCGGCAGCCACCAGCCGGTCGTTGCGGCGTTGCTGGAAGACCACGCCGAACACCTCTTTCAGTTCCATTTCCGGGGGCGCGTAATCGGGGTCGGCCTCCAGCACGATATAGGCGCCGCCTTTCTTGGCGGCGAGGATTTCCAGCGCGCCCGGCTCGAAGCCCGGAGCGATCAGACCGTCGCCGACCTCGAATTTCAGTACCAGCGCGGTGGCCCGGTCCACCGGATCGCTGAAGGCCGCGAAGTCCCCGAAGGACGACAGGGGATCGGCCCCCCGCGCCCGCAGATAGGCCGTGCTTAATGGAGTAAGCTCCCGGCCGGCTGCCTCATACACCGCCGCCAGTGCCCCATCCAGGGGCGCCCCCACCGCCGCCCCCGCCGGGCTGACGTGCTTGAACGACGCCGCGGCCGGGAGATCCAGCGCCCCGCGCAACTCCCGCACCAGTTGCCATGCGTTGAGCGCGTCCAGCAGGTTGATGTACCCCGGTTTGCCGTTCAACACCCGGAAGGGCAAGGGGCGATCCGCCTCGCTGAAGATGGCCGCCGGAGTCTGGTGCGGGTTGGTCCCGTATTTCAGGGCCAGCCGGCGCCGGTAGGTTTTATTGATTTTTTCCTGTGGGGGGTCGGTCATGGGGAATCGATTTTCTCGTTGGGAGACCGGCTTTTTGGGGTGACTGCTCCATTCCCGCGAGGATAGCACGAACCCCGGCGTGGGGAGGGGGAAGTAGGGGTGGATTTTGAGGGACATGCTGGAAATAACAACCATTGAAATTATTTACATTTACCAAAAATGGTTATTTTGGTATAATTTGAGACCTCTGCATTACCCTGTCGAACACCCATCACTTCGGTTCACAGGGCGATATTCGCTCATAATGCCGGTAAAATCGTTTATTTCAGCACCTTCCAGCCCTCTTTTTGAGGGCTATC
>JACZSY010000138.1 GCA_022573975.1 SAR324 cluster bacterium
CGTTGGCCAGCACCCTCACCTCATTGGCCGTGTCCAATGCGACCGCGAAGCTTTCGTTGAGGCCGGTGCCGTTCAGGTCCATGGCCGTGATGGCCACCGGGTTGTTGGATAACAAAAAAGGGGAGTTTGGGATCTCGGTGAAACCTCCGGCGCCGTCCCCGGCCAGCACGATCGCATCGTTATTGGAGGGCCGGAGGATGGCCACGTCCAAGTTCGCGTCTACATCGAAAAAGCCGACGGCGAATTTCCCCGGACTGTTCGCCACGGTGGTGTCGACCTGGTTGAAAGTGCCGGCTGGTTCGTTGACGATGGCCGTAATCAGGTCAGCCTTGGGAATGGTGAGCAACAGGTCGTTTTCAGTTGTGCCCCCGGTAATGTCCACCAGTTCCATCTGGGCGGCCAAGCCGGACAGGGTGAAGATCAAGGGGGAGGAACACGCCGTCAACGAGGGATCGATGCAGATCCAGACGTGGGGATCGTCCTCATCGTTGACCAAAACGGCGATGTCCCAATTGCCACTATCCAACTCCAGGAATTTCACAATGGTGGCGAAAGGCGCGATGTCGATGGTGGTTTTGGTGAAACCGACGATGCCGGAGTTGGCCGGATTATTGTTGGTCAACAGGGAGAGCGATCCGTTGAACGCGTTGTTGGCGTCCAGCAGGTTCACCACCACGATGTCCAGACCGTTCGTGTTGTCATAATTGGCGGCGTCCATGGTGATGGGGTTGTTGCCCACGTCCACGAAGACGGCCGCATCGTAATCGTTGTTGGTGGTTTCGACCGGATCGAACAATCCGTCGTCCCCCTCCGTGGGGGAACACGCCGCCAGCGCGCCCCACAGGACCACGGCCGCCACCAGGCCGCCGGTTCCGCGTTTGGCCAAGAATCGCATCATGGGCGGGAAACCATCCTGGCCAGCACCCATTCCGGCATGGCGTGCAGCAAGGGAATCACCAGCCGCATTTGCCAGGGAAAGACATAGGTTTTCCGGCCTTTGGCGATGGCCCTGGCGATCAGCTTCGCCGCCTTGGGGCCTTTGACGATGAAGGGCATGGGAAAAGAATTGTTGGCGGTCATTTCCGATTCCACGAAGCCCGGACAGATGGTCGTCACCTGGATGCCATGGGCTTTCAACACGGGCCGGTAGGAGTCCATCAGAATCTTCACCGCGGCCTTGGTGCCGCAGTAGGCGCCTTTGCCCGGCATGCCAAAAAACCCGGCCACCGATCCCACCGCCACCAAATGCCCCGATTTCTGTTCGATCATGGTGGGAATCATCGGCACCAGGGTGTTGAACACCCCCAGCAAATTGGTGGCGATCACATTCGCGGCGGGTTCCAGGTCTCCCTTGCCGGTCTTCTCGCCAGGGCTGATTCCCGCATTGGCGATCACCAGATCCACCCCCCCCGCCGACCCGGTGAAGTCCCGGACGATTTCCTGCATGGATTCCCCGTCCCGAACGTCGGTGGAGTAGGTTTCCACCACGGCCCCCAGCTCGCGCAGGCTGGCGGCCAGCGAAACCAGCCGCCCGGCGCGGCGCGCCAAAAGCCCCAGGTGGAGGCCGTCGCGATACTGGTTGGCGTAAAACCGGGCCAGGGTCGCGCCAATCCCGGAGCTGGCCCCGGTGATGAAAATTCGCGCGATGCTCATGCGCCCATCCCCAACGCGGCGGCTTCCCTTCTGTCCTTTCCGCGCAGGTTGACGATGTGGCACATTTCCTGGAGCCGCGAATGGATGCGCGGGCCGATGCGGTCTTTCAGCGTGTCCTTGATTTCCACATCCCCCTCTCCGGATTGAATGTCCCTGGGACGCACCCGTTCCACCATGGTGGTGGCCCGGGATTCGGTGAAATTGGAAGTGAAGATGGTCGTTTTCTGAAGGTTGTAACGCTGGGAGATGATCACATCGAGAATATTTTGTTCCCAGGGGGAATTGCGGCCCTTTCCCAACTCATCGATCACCAGCACCTCGACTTCCACCAGGGGGTCGATCAATTCCGATTCGGATTTGTCCATCGAATACCCGGCTTTGAGATCGCTCAGCAGATGGAAAAAATCCTGGAACAGCATGGGCACCCCATGGCGGAAAATCAACTCGCGGATAAAGGCGCAGATCAACCAGGTTTTTCCCACCCCCGGAGGACCCACCAGCAATATTCCCTTGTGGCCCTTGCGGTATTCACCGGCGAGCAGCTTGAGGGTGTTGAACGCCTCGGCGTTGGCGGTGTCCTTCATGCGCGAGTCCAGCCGGGCGTCGGCGAATTTGCCCGGCACCCTGGCCCCGCAGTAGAGCCGCGCCCGGGTGCGGAGCCATGCGCATTCGCAGATGCTGGCGATTTCGCGCCCCTTGGCATCCTTTTCGATCAGGTGGCCCGCGCCCCGGCAAATCCGGCAATGCAGCGAGCATTCGCAGATGGACGCCTCGGCGGTGGAGCCCATCGAGGAAAACACCACCCCCTCCCCTCCGCATTTGCGGCAGGCCGCGGGAGGACCCTCCTTGGTCCGCATCAGATCGATCTCCATTTTTATTGTTCTTGAAAAAAAAACCGTTCCCGGCCGCAACGCCTCGGCGGAGAAAAACCCTGGCCGGGCCAAGGAACCGTTCGCGGCTTTCAGCCCGCTTATGATAGAGTACGACAATGCCAAGCCGGGTTCAATAGGAAGCGCGCATTCCCGGTCTCCCCCGTTGGATGGGATGCCGGTGAACTTCCCTGCTTGATCTCCCTTGGAAATGTTGGGTACAACTATTGCTCACCTGAAAATGATCGTGCGGAGCGGGGTTGAAATCACGGGTGGTTGAAATCACGGGTGGTTGAAATCATGGTGGTCCCCCCCCCGTGTCCGCGGAATTTTTGAAGGAACAGGATTTCATGCATCGAGACAACGACGGGAAAAGACAACCACGGCGGCCACGACACGAATCCACCCCGGAGGAAAGGAAGGAAAAGATGGACCGGGATTTCCAGCGGGAATTGGAAATGCGGATCTCATATTTTATTCGCTCCGAGGAGCAATCCCTGGATTTGGAACCGATGAATTCCTATCGCCGGCGAATGGTGCACACCATCGCAAAAAAATACAGCATGACCTCCGAATCCCGGGGAGAAGACCGGGACCGGTTCGTCTGCCTGATGAAATCCGGGGAAACACCCGCCGCCAGCGAGCAGGGTAACGTCCGCCTTTGGGATTTCGGCTCCCAGTCTTTTACTGTAAATCCTGGGGAAAACGGCCTTCATCTGGCCTTGAAAATCGACGGGAGCGTGGAAATCTGGGACGAGCGGGAAAAAGGCCAGATCATCGCCGACCGTGTGGTGAATGCCAATGAAATTCGGATTCGACAGGGTAAAATTCTCGTTCCCGGCGATGCCGGGTATTGACCCTTCGATCATACCCCCGCCTCTCGACGCCACCATTTTTCCCGCCACCGCCCTCCCCGTGCACTGTATAGACCGGAGGGGAATTCCGGGCGGACCCCATGGTTTCCGCCTCCCGCACTGCTGGGCCCCATTCTTGCGTTCCTTGCCATGAAACCGGATTGCGTACCGGTTCGTCTAAGAAACACCCGCTTTCCGGACGGCCTGTTCGCCGGGGAGAAGATTCGTCCTTGCCGCTGGCGAAAGGCGGGGTTCTCCCATCGGGGCTGGATGGGGTATTTGTGTTTGTAATAAAATTATAGTAAATATGATTTTCCGGGGACAGGAAAAAGGGGCCCGTCAGTTCACTTTCAAGCGTAGCCTGTCCCGGAACATCCGAAATCGAGGAAGAGCTGGCATGCCGGAGAAGAAGTTCGCGAGAAAAATCGGTGTTGGGTGGATTTGCCTGGTGCTGACGATGGTGCTGACGATGGTGCTGACGGTGGCGCTGTGGTGGGCGGCGGCGGAGCCGGCCGAGGCAAAAGGCCGTGGCAAAAAGCCGGTGACCCGTTTTACCATGCAGGAACTGGAACCGTTGCTGAAATCGCTGGAACGGGACGGTTTCGCTCGTGTGCACACTGTGCCGGTGTTTTATGACCGGCGGCTGCGCAAATTGGACCGGGTGGTGGCCTACAACGCGGTTCAACGGGAAACCCGCCGCAATTATGACGATTTCACCAACCCATATGCGAAACGCCTGGCCCGCAGGTTCATGAACCGCCACTGGCGCATGTTACATCGCATTGAAAGAAAATATGGGGTTCCCAAGCAAATCATCACAGCGATTTTGCTGGTGGAAACCCAGTTCGGGCGCGCCCGGCTGCCCTACCGGGTGCTCGAGGTGCTCACCACCCTGGCCGTGGAATCCACGCCCGAATCGGTGGGGCGCCATTTTTCGCGGCTGAAACGGCGGAAGCACAAGATCGACCGGGAATGGCTGGCCGCGCGGCTGATGGAAAAAGCCGAATTCGCCTACCGGGAACTGGTGGCGGTGCTTTCCATGTTCAAGGAGAACCTGGCCGCCCTCTATCACGTCCGGGGTTCCTACGCCGGAGCGATCGGGATTCCCCAGTTTCTTCCCTCCAGCTACCTGCGCTGGGCGGTCGATGGAAATGGAGATGGCCGGGTCAACCTGAATAATCTCACCGACGCCATGCATTCGGTGGCCAATTTCCTGCGCCAGCATGGCTGGCGCAGCGGAGCCCATTTCCGCGACAACTGGAAGGCCGTCTGGGAATACAACAATTCCGACGATTACGTGCGCGCGATCCATGAGATCGCCTTCCGGCTGTATTGGCAGCCGAAGCGGAGCCGGCGGGGCTAGGGAATCGCCCTCCCTGTAATATCCCATCCATCGCTCCGCCCCAGGCCCGGCCGGATTCCTGGCGCACCGTGTCTTTTAAAAGCCGTGTCTTGAAGGGTGAGGGGCTTATCCGGGTTTTTTCTTCCGCCGGTTTTTCCCGCGGTAGAATTGCAATGCCCCCGGGTGAAATTCCACACCGGGGAAGGATTTCGCCATCCACCGCGGAAAAAAGTCCTTGAAGCGAAAATGCCCCTGCACCAAGGCGGGCTTGTTGGCGGCAATCACCCCGATCAGAATTCGCACCATTTCGGGCGAAACTTCACGGTTGACCACCAACACCATGTCCGTGGTCAGCATTGGCATGGGCCGTTCCACCCCTGGATGGCGCGGTCCCGGCAGGACCATCGAAATATAGAAGGCCGGCCTTACCTCCTGCATGGAAATCAGCGCCATTGCGTCATAGGGAATGGGGAGCGCCCGGATTCCGCGCACTCTCGCATCCGCCCGCCGCGCCATGGGCCCGCCCAGGGCGAACACCATCGCATCGAGGCGGCCCAGGTAGAAACGGTTCAGGGCCGGGTAGCGGCGGCTTACCCGCACGCCCTTGAATTCCGGAGCGCGCATTCCGTCCGCGGCCAGGATGGCCCGCAAAAACACCGCGCCGGCAAAATCCTTCGCTTCCCCCTGGGGCACCCTTCTCCCGGCCAACTCCCTGATGGTGAAAAACCTGGAGGATTTGCGCACGAACAGGGCCACGGGCAAGGGCAGCAGGTTGGCGGCGAGCCTCAGGTTTTTCAACGCCCGCTCCCGGAACCCAGCCTGTCCGTTCACCCCGGCGATCACCTCGTTCACGTCGGCAAAGGCAAAATCGGTTTTCCTCCCATCCACCGCTTTGAGCACATCGGCCATCTCGCCATAGGGCACCACCAGCATCTTGATCCGCGTTTCCCTCGCCGCAAGCTTCGCCATCACGGTTCCCAGGGTATGAAACAGCCCCCCCGGGGGGAGGGTGGCGATGCCGATCGGCTCGGCCTGGCCGGTGCCTGGGAAACTCAAGAGCACCCACGGCATCATGACCAACAGCCCAATCATGCCCAACAGCCTGGTAAACCATCCGTCGATACCGCTCATACCGCTCCTGTCTGGCGCCGCCCTTGGCGGCCGGGCACGGAAAATCCGGCCGAGGCCGTCGATTCGATGGTTTTCGCGAACTCCGCAAAATCCAGCGTTTACCATAGAGGCCAAAGCCGGCGCAATCGCATCCGCCAAGACCGGCCTGGGCGGCCCCGGCCGGTGGAGGAAAATCCCGCGGCGAAAGCCCGGATCGAAAGCCCGGCCAGAATCCGCGGGGGGGCATCCAGCAGGATTGGAAATCCGGGCTTGTACCCGCGCGAAAAACCCTGTTGGATGAAAAAAACCGTTGGATGAGAGATCCCGCCTCTGCCCCTTGACCCGGCAGGGTAATGGGGCGTTCCCTTCGAAGGAAGGGAAAGAATCAATCGAAAACCAGCATCGCCAATTCGAGAGGCCATCCATGGCATCCATGTTACCTCCATTCCGGGCGGATCATGTGGGCAGTCTGCTTCGCCCGCCCCAGCTCAAACAGGCCGCGCGTGATTTTCACGCCGGGAAAATCGGCGATGAGGAAATGACGGCGGCCCAGGATCAGGCCATCCGCGAGGCCGTGGCGATGCAGGAAGCGGTGGGGCTGCGCACCATTACCGATGGCGAGTTCCGCCGGGTTTCCTGGTATGGCGGGTTTGTCCAGGCCGTGGACGGGCTGACCAACAAGCCGGCCGATTTCCGCTTCCGGGGGGAAGACGGGGAAGGAGGCGATTTCGAGGGGGTCTATACGGAGGCCCGGATTACGCGCGCCCGGGGCATCGCCGTCCCGGAACTGACCTTCATCCAACCCATCGCCAGCGGAATTCCGAAGGTCACCCTGCCCGCGCCCAGCGCCATCCATTTCTTTCGCTTCCACGATGCCATGGATCGAAAGGTCTATGCGGACGACGACGCCTTCTGGGCCGACCTGGTCGCCGTCTACCACCAGGAACTGGCCGCGTTGGCCGAAGCGGGAGCCACGTTCGTCCAGTTCGACGAGTGCCCGTGCATCATGATGGCCGATCCGCAAGTGCGGAAAATCATCGCAAGCAAGGGCGGCGATGCGGAAACCCTGACCAACACCTATCTGGAAGCCATCAAAGCCGTGCTGCAAGGGCGGCCCGCGGGAATGCGCACCGCCATCCATCTTTGCCGCGGCAACTACAAGGGCCAATGGATCGCCTCCGGGGGCTACGACGGCATCGCCGAGCGGTTGTTCAGCGAACTGGATTTCGATGCCTACTACCTGGAATACGACAGCGAACGGGCCGGGGATTTCGCGCCGTTGCGCTTCCTGGCCCCCGGCAAAACGGTGGTGCTGGGGCTGGTCAATTCCAAGCGGCCGCGGCTGGAAACCGCCGTCGAATTGACCCGGCGCATCGACGAGGCGGCACGGCACGTCCCCCTGGAGCAACTGGCGATCAGCCCCCAATGCGGATTCGCCAGCAGCGTGGGGGGCAACCCCCTCACCATCGAGGACCAGACAGCCAAGCTGCGCCGGCTGGTGGAGGTGGCCGGGGAGGTTTGGGGGTGATGGGGTGGCGATCCGGACGCCGCCCCTACACCTCCCCCTTGCGCAGCATGAAGCGCTGGATCTTGCCGGTGGCGGTTTTGGGCAGGTCTTCCACGAATCGGAACCAGCGGGGGTATTTGTAGGGCGCCAGGCCCGTTTTGCAATGCTCGCGTAGTTCTTGCTCCATGGCCTCGTTGGCGTCGGCGGCATTTTTCAGCACCACCCAGGCTTCCGGCTTGATCAACCCGTGTTCGTCCGCCCGGCCCACCACGCCCGATTCCAGCACCTTGGGATGCTCGATCAGGCGGGCTTCGATTTCCGCCGGCGAGCACCAGATGCCACCCACTTTGAGCATATCGTCGTTGCGTCCGTGAAACAGGTAGAAGCCTTCCTCGTCCTGGATCATGGTATCTCCCGTGCTCAACCAGCCGTCCCCCTTGAGGGTCGCGGCGGTTTTTTCGGGCTTGTTCCAATAGAGCCTCAGGCCGGTGCGGGCCCGCACCCACATTTCTCCCGCTTCTCCCCGGGGGGCCTCGCCGCCATCCTCGTTGACGATTTTGCCCTCGAAGCCCGGCACGATCAGGCCGGTGTAGCCGGGCTTGAAGGCGTCAAAGCGGTTGGAGATAAAGACGTGCAGGGCCTCGGTGGTGCCCATCGCCTCCAGGATGATCACGCCGGTTTTCTCTTTCCAGCGCGAAAACAACTCGGGCGGCAGGGCCTCCCCGGCCGAGGTGCACACCCGCAGGGAGGACACGTCGGGGGACTCGCTGTCCAGCAGTTTCAGTTGGCCCGCAAACAGGGTGGGCACGCTGAAAAAGATGGTGGGGCGGAATTTTTCGATGGCCGCGAAGAGGGATGCGGGCGTGGGCCGTTCGGCGGCCAGCACCGTGCTGGCTCCCACGTACAGCGGAAAAGTCATGGCATTGCCCAGGCCATAGGCGAAAAACAGCTTGGCGGAGGAAAAGGTGACGTCCGTTTCGGTCAATCCCAGCACTTCCACCGGATAATACTGGCAGGTCATGGGAATGCTTTTGTGAACGTGCACCGCCCCCTTGGGGCTGCCCGTGGATCCGGAAGAATAAAGCCAGAGGCAATCGTCCTCCGGCGAGGTCGGCACGGCTTCCAACTCCGGCGAGGCCGCCGCCATCAGGCCGCGCACCGATCCCGGCGCCCCTTCCACGGGTAGTTTGTGAGCAGGCGCCGGCCGGGCCTGTTCGATGGCCGGTTCGGCTTCCGCGGCGAATTCGGGGGAATAGGCCATTGCCGCGGCTTGCGAATCCTCGAGGACGTATTGGTAATCCGCGCTCCTGAGCATCGTGTTGACGGGAACGGGAACGATCCCGGCCTTGATGGCGCCCCAGAAGAGGTAGAAAAATTCCGGGCAGTCCTTGACCACCATCACCATCCGCTCGCCCCGGCGCAGGCCCAGTGTGAGCAGCGCATTGCCGCATCGGTTCACCCGCCCGGCCAGTTCGGCGTAGGTCACCTGCTCGCCATCCGTGGTGCGGATCGCCACCTTGCCGCCCCGGCCCTCCGGCAGGTGCCGGTCGATGAAAAACACCGCGGCATTGTAGACTCCGGAAAACTCCAAGCGGGAACCGCCGCCGGAAGGGTCTCCGGCATCCGTGTTAATTTCATGCGTATGGGCTTCCATGGAATCTTTCTCGCGGGTTGAATATCCAAAGACGGGCGCAGTGCCCTGCCTGCAGGCCGGTTTTACCAATAGCCGGACGAAACGATCAAGGTCCATTCGGATTCGATGGGCGCCAGGGCGCCGATCATGCCCTTTTTCCGGCTATTTTCTCGACCTTCGTGGCAGAATGTGCAATGAAAAAGCATATTGACACGCGCGACTCAATTCTTTCAACGCCAACGCTCCTGGCGGCATTTTTTCAGCCGGACGCATCCTTTTGGAAGCAGCGGCCATGTTATTGTTGATCGACAACACCTTGACCCTGATCGTTGGCATCGTTGCCGGCCTGATCATCGCGGGTGTCCTGTTGTGGTGGTTGCTCCGCAAAAAACCCGCGGCGGCCAAGGCTTTCGAGGAGGCCGTGCAATCGGCGGCCACCGGCCCGGAAGAAGAGGAGCGCCAGATGATGAACGGCCTGGTGGCCCTCAACCTGGAAGTCCGCGAGGCCGGTTTGGGCGAAGATCTCAACCAGCCGTTCGAAAACATCATCGACCGCCTGCGCGATCTGGTTCCGGAAACCGCCGGCCGGTTTCCCGGAGAAGAGTTGACCTGGGAAATCAAACGAATCGCCACCCACCATCTTCCCGATTTGCTGAAGCGGTATCTGGCATTGTCGGGCAACAACCGCCAGGGGGAATTGGAAAAGTTCCGCGAAACCCTGGCCGCACGTGTGGGTCCACCATGTACGCTAACCAGCAGGGGGGGCCTGGAATGTTCGCTTCCCATGAATTCTGTGTTTGCGGGCGGGTAGAAATTGCCATAGGCAATTTGCTGGTCCGCCGTATTAAAACAAATGATTTCAGCTTGAGAAATCAGGCCTGAATCAACTGGCGATTCCCCAGTGATTGACATTTTTTTTATTGCCAGAGGATTGTTTTTCAGTGACTTCGGCACCACCAAACTATGTATGCTATTGGCCATCGCTGGTGTGGCGGCGGAAAAATACACCTGCCTGTCGATTGTGACCAGGTTCTCCAGTTGCCCATAACCACCTTCAATCGTGACCAGATTACTCTGCCCTGCCGCGTTCGATTCGATGACCCCTAATTCCCATTGACCGTTTCGGGTAAAGCTGACAACAATCGAATCGTCCGCTAGCAAAACATAGTTGCTAGCACCGAGTACCCAGGCTGCTGGCGCAAAATCCGCTGTCAGAGCATAGACGGGCGCGGGTTCGCAAGAAGCTTCCAATTCATCGCCAGTAACGCGATATAAATTCCACCAGTCAGACCAATCTGCAATAAAATACAGTTGCCCCTTGTTATCAAATTGAGGCTGAACCAGGGACCCATTGGATTGTTGCTGAACTTGTCTGATGTTTGTCAACTTGCCCTTGCTATCAAAATTCGCAAGGCGGATTTCTGTATTGTCCCAGGGCATATTGGGATGGGACCAGGTCTGCCAGGCCAGGGTTTTACCATCGGGAGACAAGCTCGGTGATGAGACAAAATCGGTGCCTGCAAATAAAACTTCACCTTCGCCTCCTGTTTCCAAATCAATAGTCACCAATGTATTAACTACGCGCCTGGCATCAAAATCGTCGACATCAACCAGGCGATGATCCTCTCGCACACAGATCAAGCGCTGGCGATGAACATCGACCAGAAAATCGGCGTAGCGGAGATGTCCAACTTGATCCGGCTCAATCTGTGTAAGCGGAACCGGCTCAGCAACGAAATCTTGCCCATTCCCTGGCAGGGGCTGTTTGTAAATTAGCTGATCGACCAAGTTGCAAACGAACAAATGGTCCTCATGAACTACATAAGGCAATCCGCCATATTCATGTACTCGGCTTCTGGCATTAATCCCACTTGCTGAGATCCTGCTGAGCACCTGGTCATTGGATAAATGCCATACCGCCAGTTTGTCTTTGTCTCCAGCCACAGAATTAATGAAATAGACCCCGTCGGATCCAGGCCGCAGAAAGTTAATATCATTGGAGTCTCGACACACCTTCTCCGCAGA
>JACZSY010000372.1 GCA_022573975.1 SAR324 cluster bacterium
GCCGGGGCGGGGTGAGGTGCCGCGTGGAAACTCCTCAAACCTGAGCGCTAAAAATAAACATTATTGCGGAGCCAAGGGAATAGGCAATATAATATATGCAATGAGGTCACCCTTCCCCACTGAGCCTGCCCTCAGCCTGCCAAAGGGATGGGGAAGGGCCGGGGATGGGGATTCCACCGCGTCACATCAACCCATCTTTCCATCCGCGTCCATTGACGGTTTCATGAGACCAATCCGTCCTCAACCGAAATCACCGCCACCGGGTCGGGGTCCTTGCGGGTGGGGATGGTGCGGGCGAGCCGCCGTTGATCCACGTCCACCAGACAGACCTGGTCGCCGAAGGTGCTGCACAGGGCCAGGCGGCCGTTCTCGTGGTACCCCACCGAGATGGGCCGCTCCGGCAGGGGCACCACGGCGAGCACGGCCCCGGCCGGATCCATCAGGGCCAGGGAACGGTCGTGGTAGAGGGGCACCAGCAAGATCCCGGGGGGCCCATGGCAGATGCGCACCGGCCCCCCCGGTATGGACAGTGAGTCCGCCATCTTCAAGGTGCGGGCGTCGATCACGGCGATCAGGCCGCTCTCGCGGACGACGATGAAACACCGTTCCCCCTCCCGATCCATCACGGAGCCCTCCGCCCGTTCTCCCACGGGGAACTCCAGCGGCGGGCGTTCAGGGTCCTGGGGGAAGACCGCGGTGACGGTGCCGGAGAACATATTGCTGCAAAAGGCCACTTGGCCGTCGGGGGTGACGCTGACGATGTGCGACCCCCGCCCGCCCGTGGGCTGATCCTGGCCGAAGCCCCCGCCGTGGGGGTCCCGCGCGGTGAGCAGACGGCTGGCGCCCTCGCTGAGCACGTACAGGGTCCCCGCGCCGTCCAGATCGATGCCGTGGGGCCGGCGGAAGTTCCCGCAGTCCAGGGCGCCGCCAAGGCTCCGCGAGCCCAGATCGACGATGGACACGGTGTTCCCGCCGGGGCCTTCGTCCTCGGCCAGGGCCACGCCGAAATGGCAAATGAAGGCATGGCGGTTGCCGGGGCTGAGCACGAACTCGTGGGGATAGGGATCCAGCGGCACCCGCGCCAGTTCCTCCCCGCTTTCCAGGTCGTAATACCCCAGCGAATGATCGCCCTTTTGCACGACGATGAGCGCCTCTTTTCCGGTCACGGCGTTTTCCAAATCGTCATGGTGTTTTCAAAATCATAGTGTCCTTGGCGTGATGGGCTTCCTGGAATCAAAGGGTTTTCCAACTGGCCCGGTGTCCCCGAGGGGGGGGTGGCGCGACGGGCGGTTTTTCGGCCCCCAATAGGTTCCCCTGCTCCTGCTGGCCTCGGCCCGCCGGAATTCCATGTCCTGCCTCCTCCATGATAAACCGGTCTTTGCAGACGGAGGGAGTGAGTCCTGCCTTGCCGCGGGGGTGAGCGTCTTCAGGTTAATCGCTTGCTCATATACACCCGCGGGATATCCACGACGGTTTTTCTCCCGGTCTCAACATAACCCAAGCGCAGATAAAGGCCGATATTTTCGGTCATGGCCTGGGCGGTATAGAGCCGCATCTCGGGCAGCCCCTGCCGGAGGGCCTCGGCCTCCGCGAAGGCCAGCAGCCTTCGGCCAAGCCCTTGGCTTTGGCGCCCAACGGCGACTGCGATATTCTCCACCATCATGTGACCGGCCTCCGGAATTAGCCCGAGCACGGCGATGATTTGTCCGCCTTCCTCGACCACCCACACCTGCTGGTTGCGTACCGCCTCGGCATAATCCGCCGTCATCGGATACGGCTCCCGCCCCATGCGTGGGATATACTTCGCGTAGGCATCACGCACCAATGCGGTGATGGCTGCTACATCCGCCGCTGTCGCGGGCCGCGGTTGCGTGTCATTCATGGCATGACTCGACGGCATAACCAAACCGGCATTCCCCGGATTTACCCGTAAATATCAGCTTGAAGACTCCTCCAACCTCCGCTACCACGATTATAATGTTCAATCCACCTCGTCCCGATGCATTTCCACCGGCCCCATGCTACATGGACCCTGGATTCACCACTCCTCCCGCCCCCGCACCGGTTCCCCCATGCGCTATCCCCCCCAGCTGACCCCCGCCGAGCAGGCCCTGGTGGAAACGGCCCGGGCCTTCGCGCGGGAGCAGGTGGCTCCCCATGCCGCCGGGTGGGAACGGGAGCGGCGGGTGCCCCTGGAAACCTTCCGCGCGGCGGCGGAGGCGGGGCTGGCGCGCCTGCTGCCACCGCCGGCGCTGGGCGGCCATGGCGTCTCGCGCACGGCCCTGGCGGCGGTGATGGAGGAGCTGGCCGCGGCCTGCCTGCCGTTTGCCTTCATGCTGGTGGTGCACAACAACCTGGCCGGCAACATCGCCGCCAACGGCTCCCCCGGCCAGATCGGGCGCTTCCTGCCGCCGCTGCTTTCCGGCGAGCGGGTCGGCGCGTTCTGCCTCACCGAACCGGGCGCGGGCAGCGACGCCGCGGCCATCGTCACGTCTGCCCGGGAAGAACCGGACGCGCGGGAGGAGGCCAAGGAACAGGGCGCACAAGGGGGTTGGGAGCGCGGGTGGGTGCTTAACGGGGAAAAGTCGTGGATCACCAACGGCGCCGTGGCCGATCTTTTCAGCGTCTATGCCCAGAGCGACCCTTCGGCCGGATGGCGGGGCATCGTCTGCCTGCTGGTGGAAGGCGACACGCCCGGGCTGACCCGGCTGCCCCCCTATGCGCTGCTGGGCGGCCACGCCATGGGCGCGGCGGGCCTGGTGCTGTCGGAGTGCCGGGTGCCTCCGGAAAACCTGCTGCTGCCCGCCGGCCGGGCCTTCAAGGCGGCCATGGAGGGCATCGACCTGGCCCGCACCGTGGTGGCGGCCATGTGCTGCGGCCTGCTGCGCAGCGGATTGGAAACGGCGCTGGAGTACACCAAGGGGCGCAGGGCTTTCGGGCGCAGCATCGCCGAGTTCCAGGGCCTGCAATGGCAACTGGCCGACGTGAGCACCGACCTGGCGGCGGCCCGCCTGCTCACCTACGATGCCGCCGCCCGGCTGGACCGGGGTGCCGCCGCCCGGCTGGACCGGGGTGCCGCCGCCCGGCTGGACCGGGGTGCCGCCGCCCGGCTGGACCGGGGCGCCGCCCCGGCCCCCGAACGGGGAGAAGACGC
>JACZSY010000139.1 GCA_022573975.1 SAR324 cluster bacterium
GATTTCATCCCCCACGCCCCCAGACCATTTTTTGGAAAAAATGGATGAAAACTTTTAATAAGATATTGGAATGAGAGCTTAAAATACTTGTTTTTCCTATAAAAAAGTTTGTTGAAACTTTTCAAAGTTTCCCCCCGGAGGGCCGCCGGAGGCACCCCCTTCTGCTTTTATTGAGTTGGTCACAGGTCTTTCAAAGGCCGGGCGGTATCGGCCCGGCGCGATTCGCTTAAAGCGGGTTTCACCTTGCAACCCTGGCGCGCGCTGATTTACCGGATTCGGGCGGAGAGGATCGATTTCTCCACCCGACGGTTTTACGTTGATGTTTGGTGCGGCGGCCAACCGGCGATGCGGCGGAGGAGCCAGGAACAGGGACGCGCGAAGCGCCCCTGTCCGCAAGGATGCCGCGGGTTGCCTATTTGGCGAAGTATTTTTTGAGCGTGGGCCCGTTTTCCGGGCTGTCCTTCATCACTCTGGCCCATCCAGCCGCATAGGCGTCCTTGATATATTGCTCGCTGACGCTCTTGGAAAACTTGATCACCTTGATGCCGGCGGCGGCCTGAATCGAGGCTTCCTCACGGTTGATCCGGGCGTTGTGGGAGTTGAGGGCTTCGACCCATGCGCCCATTTTGTGCATGAAGGCCTTCTGTTCGCTGTTCATCCGCTTCCACATGTCCAGATTGATCAGGATATTCACTTCCACGTTATAGAAGCCAGGGTCCACCCGGTACTTGGTCACCTCGTGCCACCCCATTTCATTGACCCCCTGAATGGGCCAGCCGTATCCGTCCACCGCGCCGCGCTCCAGCGCCGTGAACACGTCGCCGGGCTTGGTGCGCATCACGGTGGCCCCCATCCCGGTGAAAAACGCCCGGTAAACCGGTGTCACCCGGATTTTCAGGCCGGTCAGGTCCGGTTTGTCGATTTTCTTGGTGAGGTAGAGGTGGAAAGGGATGCCATAGCCTTGCCGCGCCAGGTAGTAGGCGTTGACCTTTTCCTGATGTAACTTGTTGATAAAATCCCAGCCGCCGGATTTCCGCAATTCCTGTGGGGTAATCTCAAGCAGCTTGAACGAATCGGCTTCGGGCATCAGGTTGGTATAAAAAGCTCCCGGCACCGAGGCGATGTGGATCACGCCGGTGCGCACCGCATTGCCCACCTCGAACGGGCTCATCACCCTTCCGCCGCCGCCAATGTAATTGATCCGGAACAGGTCTTTGGCCTCGCGGTTGACCCGCTTGATCATGGCTTCGAAATTGGCCGACCAGCGGGTGCCCTGGGGTAGCGCGCTGACGGCTTTCAGCACCAATTTCTCCGCCAAGGCGGGCATCGCCGTGGAAGCCATCAATATGGCGGCCAGCACGGCCATTGTTGTCATCCTGATTTTCATCTTGTGTTCCTCCCCTTCGCATACCAGAACCCCGGGATGCGTGGATTGATTTGCGATTTAAAAAAAACTCCGTTCCCGGAACCAACCGGGATTGGATGGACATGGAGCCGCTCCAGGCTCCGGAAATGGTGAATGACCCCGCCCAAGCGGCGGGGCATTGTTCCTCCAGCCTTGTTATCGCCCCAAGCGGCGGAGAAAGGAACCCCATAAAAATTCCCGGCGCCCTGGGCCTTCGGCATCCGAAGGGCTGACTATAGAGAATTCCAGGCGGTTTTACAAAACAGATTTCACGCGGCGGGTTTCACCAAGGCGGGTCCCCGTCCCCGCCCGTTCCCCCCGGGCTAGGGATGTTCCCCGGCCTCCTCCTGCGCCTGGGCCTGCATCACCCGGTCGAGCGTAGCGCCTTCTTCGTCCGCCAGGGCGGCCTCCCGCGCCTCGCGCAGCTTAACGGCGGCGGCCTGCGCCTGAGCGCCGTTCCCTTTTTCCACGGCGGGCATATTTTCCACCAGCCCGGAAAAAATCTTTTCGAAATTTTTCCGGCCCCGGCGGTAGGTGTCTCCATATCCCTTGAGGAGTTTGGCGCACAGCGCGGCCTCGAGCCCCAGGGCCAGGTCCATGGCGGCCACCTTTTTCACGCCCGAGAGCCATCGTTCGATCAATTGCTGTTCCTCCCCGTAGCGGAAGGTATAAGGCCGGAACCAGCGCAGCCGGGCCATCAGCCAGAGTTGCAAAAATCCGGCGATGGTGTCCGTGCGCACTTTCATGGGCCTGCGGAAGCGCGCCAGCGCCGGGTATCTCCCGGCCAGCCGAAGGAGCGGGCGGGCCAAGAACGGGGGCAGGATGGCGGATATTTCATCCAGCCCCGGGTCGAGAAATTCGGTGATGCGCAAGGGTTCCCCGGCCTCGGCTCCCGCCTCGGCGGCGATGCGGCGGAAACGGGCCGGGCGTGTTTTCAATTCCGCCACCCGGATCGCGTCCTCGAAGCTCATCCAGGCGGCCAACTGCCGCGCGGCCTCCCGCGTCAGGTCATATCCCCCCGGGCCGTTGGCATGGGAGGCCTCCACCTCCAACACGGGGATCATCCGCTCCAGGTAGCGTTCGGCATAACGCTGGCCCTGAAAATCCACCAGGCGCAGCACCCCCGCTCTCAACATGGTGCGCACCGCCGCGGGGAATTCCTCCTCGATCCGTTTGGCCAATGACGCGGGCAAAGGCCCGGCGCCTTGCGCATTCTCCTCCGGCGCATCCGCATCGGGGGAGTATTCCTCCCCTCCCACACCGGCCGGTTGGGCCCGATCTCCCTCCAGGGCCAGGGCCATGCCCACTTCCAATCCCCGCAGATTCGATTCCACCGCGATGCCCTTTTCACGAATGGCCTGTTGGAACAATTCCGGCGCCAGCGGCAGCCTGCCGCTGCCCACGACGACCCCCAGCAGCAGCGCGTTGAGCACGCTGCGGTTTTCCCTGGCGATCCGGGGCAGGTCGAACAGAAAGGCTTGGCGGGCCATTTCCCGCGCCACCCCGGGCAGGTGGCCGGTGTCGAAACGTCCGTCGCCCATGGCGGATTTTTCGGCGATGGCGTAGATGCGGTGGGTGGAGGCGATCAGGGTGGTGCGGTCGGGGGAGACGAACCCGTTTTCGATGATCCGGCCCGCTTCGAGCAATTCCGAGGCAATGGCCAGATCGACCCGGCCGGGGGAGGGATACAACCCCATCACGGGTTCCCTGCCGTTCAACCGGGATCGCTTGACCGGGAAGATCTCCAGGTAATATGTGGTCGCCCCGGTGCGTTGCGCCACCCCTGGAATCGAGGTGCTCTGCACCGGGAAGTCGGCCGCCATCGCCGCGGCGACCAGCCAATCGGTGAGCACCCCGCCGCCTTCTCCCCCCAGGGCGCCGATCAGGATGGTGATCGGCTCGGTTGTGTCCGGCAGGGGAGGCGCGCCGCTTTCAGGGGAGGGTCCGGTGGTATCTTCAGTGGCGCTTTCGGTGGCGCTTTCGGTGGCGCTTTCGGTGGCGCTTTCGGTGGCGATTTCCGCGCTCATGCGGCCTTGGCCTCGCTGGCGGAGGGTGCAACCTGGGAAGGGCCAACCTCCGAAGGGCCGCCGCCGGACTGCCCCGAGAGGGCCTGCAGCCCCGCGATCACGCCTTTGCGGACACCGGCCAGCATCCGGTCGAACAGATTGGCGTTGCGCACCACCTCGGCCTGGTAAAACGAAGGGCACAACGCGGCGGCCTGGGCGTTCTCCCCGCACAACCCGCAGGCCAGGCAGCTGTTGTCCACGGTGGCCACCGGGTCGGGCTTGAGGATGTCGCCGCTGGGCTTGATGGTCAATGAGGGACAGCCCGACATGCGGATGCAGGCATGATCTCCGGTGCAAACATCGGCGTCCACGCCGAATTTCGCGGTAATCACCCGCCGGCCCGCCTTCAATTTTTGTTGCCGCACGACGCGTTCGCGGCGGTGGCGGGACAGCATGCATTCCCCTTCGGCGAGGATCACCTTCAAGCCCTTCACGCTGGTGGTGAGCGCCTCCTTGAAGATCTTGGTGACCTCGCGGACGTCATACGTGCGCACCCGCTTCAACCATTTGACCCCCACGCCGCGCAGGGCGTCCTGGATCGACAAATCGGCGAACTGGCCGTTCTTTTTGTCAGGGGTGGAGGGCAGGTATTGCTGGCCGGTGGCCGCGGAGAACCCGTTGTTCATCACCACCAGCACCGAGTCGTTGCGGTTGAATTGGGCGCCGATCACTCCGGAAGTGAGGCCGTTGTGCCAGAAGCCTCCGTCGCCCATGAAGGTGATCACCCGCTTGTCGATGTTGGGGGTGACCCCCATGGAACTGGCCAGGCCCAGCCCGTATCCCATCACGGTGTTGCCCAGATTGAACGGGGGGAGCGTGGAGAAGGTGTGACAGCCGATGTCCGCGCTGATGTGCACCTCGCCCACCTCCTTTTGCGCCAGTTGCAACGCGCTGAACACCGGGCGCTCGGGACAGCCCACGCAAAACCCGGGGGGGCGTTTGGGGAGGGTTTGCCCCAGCAGTTCCGCGGCCCGCCGCTTGTTTTCCGTCACCCGCGCGGCTTCGGCCTGGGCCATGGCCACGGCGGGATGATCGGGCATGGCGGAGCTCACATAGCCGCTCAACCCGGCCAGCAACACTTCGCCGGTGTATTCTCCGGCCATGGGCAGAAAGTCCTTGCCGTGCACGGGCGTATCGATGCCGGCTTTTCTGAGCAGGACGTTCACCGATTGCTCGATGTAATCGGGGTTGCCCTCCTCGATCACCAATACGCTTCGCTTGTCCTGGCAAAACCCGGTGATTTCCTCGGGCACCAGGGGATGCACCACGTTGAGCACCAGCAGGGGCACCGTGGTCTTGCCGAAGCTGTCGGCCAATCCCAACTGGTTCAATGCCCGGATGGTGGAATTGTACATCCCGCCCTGGAGGATGATGCCCACGTCTTTTTGCTCGCCCTCGAACACCTCGTTCAATTCGCGCCGCCGGATGAAGTCCAGCGCCGCGGGAAGCCTCACATGCACCTTTTGCTGTTCCTGCAGATAGGTGGAGGGGGGCAGGCAAATGCGGTCGAAATTCTGCCGCGGCTCCGTCAGGGGGGTATTGCGGGAAATCGCGGGCTTTTTGTTGTCCTTGCAGACAAAGCTGCCATGAACGTGACAGGCGCGGATGCGGAACTCCATCATCACCGGGGTGTTGGTCTCCTCGGACAACTCGAAGGCCTCTTCGATGAGGGAGACGAACTTGGGGAGATGGGGCCGGGGATCGAACAGCCAGATGGACGATTTCAACGCGAAGGCGTGGGTGCGTTCCTGGATGATGCTGGCGCCCTCGCCATAATCCTCGCCGACGATGATCAAGGCGCCGCCCGTCACGCCGGCCGAAGCCAGGTTGGACAGGGCGTCGGAAGCCACGTTGGTGCCCACCACCGACTTCCACACCACGGCGCCCCGCATGGGATAATTGATCGACGCGCCCAGCATGGCCGCCGCGGCGGCCTCGTTGGCGCAGGTCTCGACGTGAACGCCCAACTCGTCCAGGATTTCCCGGCCGTCGTTGAGCACGTCCATCATGTGAGAGACGGGCGCGCCCTGATACCCCCCCACGTAGCTCACCCCGGACTGCAACAGGGCCTTGGTCATGGCCAGGATGCCTTCTCCGTGAAAGACCTCCCCTTCCCCCAATTTCAACGATTCCACTTCCTTGGCGAACGATCGCTCCATACCTGCTCCTTCGGGCGGTTGTGTTTCAAATGTGGTAGTTGTCTTGTGTAATAGTAGTCTTGTGTAATGGCGGTCTTGTGTAACAGTAGTCTTGGCGGGGATTTCCCACCCCGCGGAATTAAAATCCCACGGATATTTTTCCCATAACGGCGCCTGACCTCAAAAGCTAGCCGCATCTGCCTGGCCGGTCAAGGCGTTTTGGGCTCCATTGAACCGGCGGTGTGTCATGTGGCGCTTCGAGGAAGAGACCGTTTACATCGAGAACCTCCGCCTGGAGTGCATCATCGGCGTGCATCCGGAAGAGCGGGAACGGGCCCAGCCCCTGTCGATCTCCCTCTCCTTTCCCCTGGATTTTAAACGGGCGGCCGCCACGGAGTCCCTCTCGGAGACCGTGGATTATTCGGCCGTGGCCAGCTCCACCCGTGAATTCGCCAGCCAGGGAAGATTTCAACTGCTGGAAACCCTGGCCCGGAAGCTGGGCGTTCACCTCTGCCAACGGTTCGCCTTGCCCTCCATCCACATCACCATCAGGAAACCCCAGGCCATAGCCGATTCCGGCGGCGCCGCGGTTTCCCTCACCGTGCGCGGGGTTGGGGAGGACGCCCGATGAGTCATTCCGGCACGATTTTCATCAGCGGGGCCGGGAGGGGACTCGGGCGGGCCATGGCGCTGCATCTGGCCGGGCCGGAAACCCGCCTGCTGCTCCATTACGGCTCCAGCGCGGAATCCGCCCGGCAAACCGCCCATCAAGCGCAAGCCAAAGGAGCCGAAGCGGTATTGCTGCAGGCCGACCTGGCCGACCCGGACGCCCGCGCCGCCATGATGAAACAGGCGGCCGAGGCCGGAGAGGGCCGCTTGCGGCTGATGATCAACAATGCGGCCGTGTATCTCGAAGCCGGATTGCTGGAAACCACTCCGGAACAATGGAACCGCACCATGGAAATCAACTGCAACGCGGTGTTCCACCTGACCTCGCTGGCCCTGCCCCTGCTGCGGGCGGGCGCCCCCTCGCGGGTGATCAATCTGGGGGATTCCGGCGCGGACCGGGTGGTGGCCCGGCTGGAGGCCGTGCCCTACCATGCCGCCAAACTGGGGGTGCATCTGCTCACCCGCAGCTACGCCAAGGCGCTGACCGGAGAAGGGATCACGGTCAACATGATTTCCCCCGGGTTTCTGGAAAACAGCGTGGGAACGCCTCCCGCGTCGATCCCGGCGGGCCGGCCGGGCCGTTTCGAGGATGTGCTGGGAGCCTTGGACTACCTGCTTTCGGACAGCGCGGCCTATGTTTCCGGCGCCAATATCGTCGTATCGGGGGGATGGAATATATAGCGGGGAAAACAGGAAAAAAGCACCCGGCGGAGTGATGGAGGCCTATTCCGGGGGCAACACCAGGAAATTGTAAAACGGCCAGATGAATAGCTGCCACAGCTTCTCAGCCATGGACATTTCGGGCTTGATGGTGATGGGGAGGGCCAGATAGGAAAAGCTCAAACCCACCAGGTAAACCACGATCACGCCGACGAACAGGAAATACAGAAACGAGGTCACCATCTTTTTGCCCTTCCGGCCGCCGCTGGAAACGCTCAAGCGGGCCGACAAATTTTCCAGCATGTTCGCCACGCCCTTGATGATCACCAACAGGTTGATGTAAGGCACCGCCAGAAAAAGATACATCAGCTTTGAATCGGTCACCGCGGAAAGATCGTCGCCACCCAGACGCTGGTAATAGGAACTGACCGATTTTTTCTGGTAGAGATACCAAAACGTCAACCCCAGGATGAAAAGCACGATCATCAACAGGGAGGAATGCGGGAATCCGGCCTTGGCGGAAAACACCGGAACCAGCAGCATGGCGCCCGTGAAGGCCAAAAACCCGATCGCCAGATGGCGGGACCAGTGCTTTTCAGTCCAGAACCCAAAGGCCGCGGCAACCAGGAGCAGTCCCGGAACGATTGTCAGCGGGAACCCCAGGTTTTGATAAACCTCCGCCGGAAGCACCGGGTTGGCGCCGGTCAAGGTATAGAGACTGAATAAAATCCAGCCCAAGGCGCCCGACACGGAAAGGAAGGTGCCCAGGTTGCGCACCCGCGGGGCCTTGGTGGTGAGGTCGTTTGCCATTTTACTCCGTTGAATTTTTTTATGGATTCATTCCCCGCCGCCTGGGGTATTGACAAATAGAGGGAAATGAAGCCCGGAAATTTTCCAAAACAGGCGAAAAATCGGTCAATTTCCAGGATTTTCCAACATTTCCCAAGAAAAAAGGGAAGCCGGAACACCGGTTTCCCTAATGATAACAGTGGGCGGTACTGGGATTGAACCAGTGACCCCTGGCTTGTGACGCCAGTGCTCTCCCAGCTGAGCTAACCGCCCTGGGTATGCGGCAATTGTTTACGGATCGACCGTGTTTTGTCCAGCGGTTTTATCTGGCGGTCTGATACTCCACGCTTCAGGCGGCGGGCACCTCCTGGGCCACCTGGTGCTTATCCATGATCTCGTCGATCACCCCATAATCCATCGCCTCCATGGGACTCATGAAGTAATCGCGCTGGGTGTCCTCCTCGATTTCCTTGAGGGATCGCTTGGTGTGCTTGGTGAGGATGTCGTTGGTGATCGACTTGAGGCGCAACACCTCGCGGGCATGGATTTCGATGTCGGAGGCCTGCCCGGAGAGCCCGCCCCAGGGCTGGTGGATCATGATGCGGGCATTGGGCAAGGCGAAGCGCTTGCCGGGGCTGCCCGCCGCCAGCAGAATCGCCCCCAGCGAGGTGGCCTGCCCCAGGCAGATGGTCTGAATCTTCGGCCGGATGTATTGCATGGTGTCGTAAATGGACAACCCCGAGGTCAGGTAACCCCCCGGGCAGTTGAGGTACATGGAAATCTCGCCGTCCGGGTTTTCCGCCTCCAGAAAAAGCAGCTGGGCGATGATCAGATTGGACACAGTGTCGTCCACGGCCGTGCCGAGGAAGATGATGCGGTCCTTCAGCAAGCGGGAATAGATGTCGTAGGCCCGTTCGCCCCGGTTGGTTTGTTCCACCACCATCGGTATGAGCGTCATGCTCGCTTCTCCTTGCTGGTTTTTGCCTGCCGCGCGTAGTGTCGCTTCCCGCCGCGTTCGGTCTTTCAAACTGCCTCCTGTCTCCCAGGCTTTCTCCGTTCCGCCAACATTGAACCGCCGGCCAGGGTCCATCACGGCGCGGCATCCTGCTGTTACTTTTTGGCCGCCGACTTGTCCGCCGCCTTGGCGCCCGTCTTGGCCTTCGCTCCGTCTTTGCTCTTGGCGCCGGTCTTGGCCTTGGCGCCCGATTCGCTTTTGGAAACCGCTCCGGACTTGGCCTTGGCGCCCGATTCGCTTTTGGAAACCGCTCCGGATTTGGCCTCACCGCCCCGCCCCTGCTCGATGACCTGTTCCGACAGGAGCGCCAGGGATTGCGAGGTGATCAGGTTTTGCTCGATTTGCATCACCATGCGCCGCCCCATCTCCTGGCCCGCAATCTCGGTGGGGTTCATGCCCATCATATAGGCCTGATAATAAAATCGTTCCTTGACCTCGTTTTCATCGGGCATGATGCCGTTTTCATTGGCTATCGCCCCGACCACATAGGCCAACCGCAGGTTGGACTCGATGTTTCCCCGCTCTTCTTTTTTGAGTTTTTCCAGCTTTTTCCCGTCCTGCAACGTTTCGGGGTCGTCATGGGAGAGCCGGTGCTCATAATCGTCAATCCCTTGTTCCACCAGGCCTTGGGGCACGTCGAAATGATAATTTTTCTTGATCTGCCCGATCAATTCGTTGCTGTATTCCTCCCGCACCTTCCGCTCCCGATCGTTTTCAAGCTGGGCCTTGATGCTGTCCTTGAAATCCTTCTCGGTCTCATGTTCCCCGAATTGGGCGAAAAAATCCTTGTCCAATGGCGGCGGCACCTTGAAGGCCACTTTTTTGGCGGTGATTTCGAAATGCACCTCTTTTCCCGCGATTTGCGGGGTGCCGTAATCTTCGGGGAAGGTCATCTGAAAAGTCTTGGTCTCTCCGTCCTCGATGCCGTGAAACTGCGCATCGAAATCCGGCAGGTACTGGCTGGCGCCCAGCTCGATGCGCTGATCCTCGCCCGAGCCCCCGTCGAACACCTCCCCGTCGATGGTGCCCCGGAAGTCGAAGGTCACCACGTCGCCCTTGGCCGCCGGCTTGCCCTTGTCCTCCAGGGCGGCCCTGGCGCCGCGCAGTTCCTCGATTTGCCCGTCCACGTCCTTGGCCGTGACCTTGGCCTTCTTCTCCTTCAGCTTGAAAGCCGAGGGCGGCAGCAAATCGAAATCGGGGATAATCTCCAATTCCACGTCGAACTTGAGGGGCTTGGTCTTGTCGATGTCCAGGTTGTCGAACTTGGGCTCGGTGGCGGGCCGGAGTTTCAACTCCTCCAGGGCCTGCTGGTAGTATTTGGGCACCAGGTTCTGCAGGGCTTCACCGGCCATGGCCTCCTTGAAGCGTTTTTCCGCCAGATGCCGGGGGAATTTCCCCGGGCGGAAACCGTTGACCCGGACGTTGGTCTGCAACTTGGCGAACACGTCGTTGTAGGCTGTCCGCACCTCGCTGAGGGGCACTTCGACGGATAGTTTGCGTTTCAGTTTATCCGATTCCGCAACCGTGACGTTCATCAATATCGATCCTTCCCTGTTGGGGCCAACCGGCCCAGGCAAATCCGCGGCGGAAAGGCCTGGATGCCAAACAATGGTTATTGCCCGCGCCGGTTGAAAGCCATAATATTTCGCCAGCCCCGATTTTTGGCCGGCGATGCCATTTTAAAAACCTTTCAGAACCTCGCCGGCGATCAAGGCCTTGAAGCGGCCGGGCCGGGGTCAGGGCTGCGATTCTTCCATCCTGCCGTTTCTCGCACGGGATTTCAATTCGGAATTCAATTCGGATTTCAATTCGGATTTCAATTGGGAAAATATTACCCGGCCCGAGGGCGGCCACCGTAACCGGGCAGGAGGCGGATGGGCTCTGCAACCGTTTGATGCGGGACAAGGGACTCGAACCCTCACGCCTTGCGGCACCAGGTCCTAAACCTGGCGTGTCTGCCATTCCACCAATCCCGCCATAGGCGGCGGCGCCGTGGGAGCCGCCGCCTCTCAAAGGCAATCATATCGCCTTGCCTGGGGGTTGAGAACCCGCGCCAAGCCTCGAGTAATGGGTCAATCTGAAATTTGCCGTCCTGAGCCTGGCGCGGCACCTTCCCTCAAATTATCCTGATCATCCATAAAAAGAAGATGCTTCGCTTGGCACGGCATGCCGCCGGAAAATGAAAAAAAGCCTATCCCTTTAACTCAGCAAAATTGTTTGAATTGGAAGACGGAGAATGTGTT
>JACZSY010000373.1 GCA_022573975.1 SAR324 cluster bacterium
GCAAAAATACGCTGCAACCGATGCCAAAAAACCTTTGAGAGGGTTGTGACCAACTCAATAAAAGCAGAAGGGGGTGCCTCCGGCGGCCCTCCGGGGGGAAACTTTGCAAAGTTTCAACAAACTTTTTTATAGGAAAAACAAGTATTTTAAACTCTCATTCCAATATCTTATTGAAAGTTTTCATCCATTTTTTCCAAAAAATGGTCTGGGGGCGTGGGGGATGAAATCACCCACGCATTTAGTTGGTCACAGGCTTTTTAGATCATGACGATGCAATCGATGGGGCCAAAGGTGAAATCCTGGAGGTGGCCGCAGGCTCCAAGGTTCCAGAGGATTTTCCCCACGCCAACACCACGCTGGAATGGTTGCTCAAGCTGGATCCCACGGCCGAACTTTCAGCGCGAGGGTTGGGCGGAAACCAAGCGGCGCACTCTGTGGGGATATTCCCGCCGGTCCCCGCGGCCCGGCCCATGGCGCGGCAGATTGTCAGCCAATCGGCGGCCATGCAACCATCGCCCCCGGCCACCATTTCACCCCGGCGCTCAGGGCAGCGGCGATCGGGAGACTGCAATGGCCCGCCTTGCACCGAAGGTGTGCAACGTCCCGTGGGACAACCGGCTCGCAGCGGCAAATGCGAGCCAGTGCCGCGGGCCAGGCCCTCTGAGCCCGTAAGGTCTCTCGCTGGACGGCGTGGAATCTCGTGCGGACGGTTGGCGCCCTTCGTGGCAAAAAAAAGCCGGTGCTTCGACACCTCGCTGCCTGGGGCGGGGCCGTTCATTTTTAGCTGTCTTGCTTTCTACCGCCGGCCTTTCATCCGGCCCTGTCCTCCTGCCCTGAACCATCGGCTCAAATCCCCTCCTGACACACAGGATAGGAGTGAACGATCGGGAGGATGTGGATTTTGAATCCGCATCTGTGTTGGTGAAGAGTTCAAGGAATAATTTGGGCTGTTTTGACGACTCCATCCGGGAATCGCCGGTTCACGGCGACGGCCCTGTGGAGCGCCCTTCCGGTTCGCAGCATCTCCATCTCGAAAATATCGGTCCGTCCTGGTACAAGACAGTCAACATTTACAGTCTGGCCTTGAATTCCTGGAAAAAAGTCGAAAAGGTTTTAAACCGGTTCATCACGGAAAACCGGATCGATGAGTATTACGAGTCGGTGTTCGCCGAGATGGTCGCCGAGGGCGCCCTCTCCTTCGACCCGGTCTTCTTCGATCCCGCCCATTGGCATGAAATCGATACCAACGCCGACCTGGAAAGAGCGGAAAGGATGTTTGCCGATAGAGCCACCCATTTCCATCCCTCCCCGGCGCTTCCGAAAAAAGTCCTCTCCAGTGGCTGAAATAGACCGCGCCGCGGTGAAACAATATTGGGAGAACGCCGAGGCCACGGTTCTCGGGCCTTACATGATGGACGGATTCGGGTTTCCAGTGGGCGCCGGCAACTTCCGCTTCCGGGCCGAAACCCGGATCGTCCGGCGGTTGGTGGCCAATATCAGGCACAAGGACAAGGTTCTCGATCTCGGCAGCGGCGTTGGATATTGGGCCGAGGAGTTCGCCGGCAATTTTTCCAAGGTGGTCGCGGTGGAAGGAAGCGCCAAGCTTTTTCGTGCATTGGCGGAGCGGTGCGCCCCATACGCCAACGTTGAACCGATCCTCGGCAATGTGATGGCCTTCGAGCCCGGCGGCTCCTACAGCCTGGTGTTCTCCGGCGGCCTGCTGATGTACCTCAACGAGAGCGATGTGATCGAACTTTTGCGGAGGTTGGCGCCGCGTCTCGGGCCGGACGGGATCATCCTCTGCCGGGAATCGACAGTCCGGGGAGAAACCGTGAAACGGGATGGCGAATACTCCGTGATCTATCGTTCCGTCCCGGAATATGCGCAAATCTTCAAACGGTGCGGGCTGGTTCTGCATTCGGTCGAACGAAACGAGCCCTATGTGCTGATGCAAATGGGGTGTGAACTGATCAAGACGTGGAAAAGTTTTGTGCCCGAACGGTTTCAGGCGCTGTGGATGATGGGCCGTTTGACCTATTGGTCCTTGCGGTTGGGGAACCCCTGGATCAATCGAATTCCCCAGGCGTTGGGGATTCCATTTCCAAGATTGGAGAACCATTTCTTCGTGCTTGGTGCGGGTCCCATGGCTTCCGGGTAATTTTTTTCAGGAAAAAATGAGAAACTCGCCAGGCCGCCATATCTACCGGAATATAGCGAACGCCACATCGATTCTCGGCGTACTGCCCCTGGGGCTGCTATTTTTGGAGGGTGGCTACCAATTCCTGTTCCCGATAATAATCTTCAACAATGTGATGGACGACCTGGACGGAATCCTGGCCGGCGCATTAAACATCCGCAGCCGGTTCGGCGCCAACCTCGACAATGTTTGCGACGCCATTGCTCACGTCACCCTGGCTCTGGTGGCCGGCGCGCATTTCGGCGGGTGGGTCTTGTTCGCCAGTTTGTTTGCCGCCACCGCGGTGATTCTGCGCGCGACTTCCCGGCTCAATCCCGGCCAGGCCGCGGCGGGCGGCACTCCCACCAATGAGTTGATGCGCCATCTGTTGCTGCTGCTGCTGCTGGCGCAAGCGTGGGAATTTGAGCCTTCCGCCACCCTGATCGCGCTATTTTCCTTGCATGCGGTCTCCATGTTCATGCCTTTCCATTTCCCGGTTCTGATCCGGGGTTTGGCCAGGAACGCCATCATGATCGCCCTGGTCAACGTGGCGCTGGTGCTGG
Source organism: SAR324 cluster bacterium (assembly GCA_022573975.1). Classification (GTDB taxonomy): domain Bacteria; phylum SAR324; class SAR324; order SAR324; family JACQKK01; genus JACZSY01. The sequence continues at coordinate 2,740 of JACZSY010000373.1, forward strand.
CCTGGCTGGTGCCGGCCGTGTTGCCCTTCCTGGCGGCGATCTTCATCGGCACTTACCTCTTTTCATTCGTGCTCGGGGGGGGGCGGTGGATCTGGAGCCGATGAGCGGGCGCTGTCCGCCCCGGCGATTTTCGGTTTCACAGGCCGCGGAAAAGCCCCGGCAGGGGTGATTTTGCCTCCGGCGGGCAGGGGCCCCTCGCCCCCGCACCCCCCAAGAGAGCTTCGCCCCCCCGACCCCGGATAATATTTTAAATACCTATGCCGTTAGCTCCGCAATATTGTTTATACTGCCTATCCCCTTTGCTCAGAAAAATTTTATTGGATTGAAGGGCGGAAATGTGTTTTTCCACGGTGGCACCTCACCCCGCCCCGGCCACAAACATCGTGTCCGGGACTGCCCCTCTCCCGCA
>JACZSY010000374.1 GCA_022573975.1 SAR324 cluster bacterium
CCTCCCGCCATCCCATTCCACCGCCCCAACGCCGCCCGAAGAGCACCGCCCGAAGAGCACCGCCCAAAGATCACCGCCGCGCCGTCACCGCCTCCTCAGGCCGGCCCGCGGGCCTCCTCCACGGTCAACTGAACGGTCTTCCGGCCGCGATACTCGTTGAACCCGAGCCGAACCCGGTAGGCCGCCCCGGCCTCGGCGGCATGGCCCCCGGCGAGGTTCCAGCCCACCATTTCCACGCCCGGGGCCACCCGCCATTTGAGGTGGCGCTCTTTCAACACCTCCGGGGGCGCCGGCAGCGCATCCTGCTCGATCAAAAAGGTGGGCTCCTCGTTCTCATGGCCGAAGGGTTCCATGCGCAGCACCTGCTCCACCAGCGCCTCGTCGAGCCCCCCTGGCTCCAGCTGGCCATCGAGCACGCGGGCGGGCGCCTCCGCCCGCCCGGCCTGCCGCCCGCAGGCTTCCTGAAACCGCGAGGTCACTTCCTCCAGGCGATCCTTGTCGAAGCGGCAGCCGCCCGCCCCGGGATGCCCGCCATAATTCTCCATCAATGAACCGCCGGCGGCGATGGCCTCGGTCACGTCGATGCCGGGCACGGAGCGGGCCGAGCCTTTCCAACTGCCGCCGTTCTCCGCCAGCACCAACACCGGGCGGTGGTAGCGCTCCACCAGGCGGCTGGCGACGATGCCGATGATCCCCTCGTGAAAATCCTGGGAGGACACCACGATGCCCGCCGCCCGCTCCAGGCCGCCCTCCTCGATGCGCCGCACCGCGTCGCGGAACATGGCGTCCCCCACGGTGCGCCGGTTGTCGTTTTCGTGTTCCAGTACCTCGGCCAGTTCGGCGGCCCGCGCCGGGTCTTCGCTCAGCAGCAATTCGGTGGCCAGGGCGCCGTCTTTCATCCGGCCCGCCGCGTTCAGCCTGGGGCCGAGGCGAAAGCCGATGGTGCGCGACGTGACCCGGCCAGGGTCCTCCCGGCCGCGGGCCTTGTTCCCATTGGCCAGCAGGGCCTCCACCCCGGGGCGGCGGGGGCCGGCGTTGAGTTCGATCAGGCCATGATGCACCAGCAGGCGGTTTTCCCCGGTGAGCGGAACCACGTCGGCCACGGTGGCGATGGCGACCAGGTCCAGATAGCGCTTGAGGTTGGGTTCCGGCAGCTCCTCCCCCCAATGTCCCTGCTCCCTCAGGCGCTTGCGCAGCGCGGTGATCAGCTTGAAGGCGACCCCGCAGCCCGAGATGCGCTTGTAGGGGTAGCCGCAGCCGGCTTGCAGGGGATTGATCACGATGCCCGGCGGAACGCCTTCCGGGCGGGGCAGGTGATGATCGGTGACGATGGTGTCCACGCCCTCGGCGCGCAAGCGGGCCACTTCCTCCACGGCGGTGATGCCGTTGTCCACGGTGATCACCAGCGCGGGCTTTCGTTCCAACAGCGCGTCCACCGTGGCGGGAGTCAGCCCGTATCCGTGCTCGAAGCGGTTGGGAATGAAAAATTCCAGGCTTTCCGGCCCGGCCCCGGCGGCCCGCAGGAAATGGGTCAACAGGGCGCTGGAGGTGGTGCCGTCCACGTCGTAATCGCCGGACACCACGATGCGCTCGCCGGATTTCAAGGCCCGGGCGATGCGCTCCACCGCGGCGTCCATGCCCTTGAGCAGGAAGGGATCGTGCAGCCCATCGAGACCCGGCTGGAAAAAGACCCTGGCCGCCTCCGGGTCGGCGATGCCCCGGCGCAACAGCATATCGGCCACCAGGGGATGCACCCCGGCTTCGTCGCAAAGGGCTTGGCGGGCTTTGGGGTCCCCCGCGGGGGGCAGGGTCCAGGGGGGGGCGGGAAGGGAATCCATCGGCAGGGTCTCCGGCACGTCCTTGCGCAAAGAGCACTGGACGGGCCGGCCAACGAAACACCGCGCCGGCCCGGTGTTTCGGGACCCTACATCGGCCCAGCAGGGCGGGTCAAGGCGGGGGGCGATCGGGCGGCGGGGAGGGGAATTTTCTGTTCATGATTTGTGAAGGAATAGAAGGATCGAGGCCGGAAAACGGGACTTCCCCCTGCCTCGAACACCCTGAACACCCGGCGGCACCCCTGAAAACGGGTTGACAGCGGGCTTCAGCCTCGCCGCTGAAATATCCGGGTCAGTTCCCGGTCCATGGCGTTGGCGAATTTTTCCCTGTCCCTGGGGCCAAGGGGTGGCGGCCCGCCCTGCATGGTTCCTTCTTCGCGCAGGCCGTGCATCAGGTTCCGCGTCGCCAGCGCTTCCTTGACGTTGTCCGGCGTGTAAACGCCGCCCCTGGGGTCGATGGCCACCACGCCCTTGTCCACCAGCGAAGACGCCAGCGGAATATCGGCGGTGACGGCCAGATCGCCCACCGCGCAGGCTTCCAGGATATGGCGATCGGCTTCATCGATTCCCTTGCCGACCACCACCAGGGACACCAGGTTGGATCGGGGGACGTGGATGGCGCTGTTGGCCACCAGCACCACCGGGATTTTCAGCCTGCGGGATATCTTGAAGACGAATTCCTTGATCATTTTCGGGCAGGCATCCGCGTCGATCCAGATTTTCATCGATCCGTCATCGTCGATCATGGCTGGTGAAAATCATGGCTGGCGAAAATCATGGCTGGTGAAAATCATGGCCGGCGAAAATCGCCGGTGGCCGTCATCATGGGCGGCCCAACGGGGAATCGAAGGCGGCGCCACCGGGTTCCGTGGGTTCATCCCCCGCTCCGGCGCACCGTGAAGCCCATCTGTTCCAGGTAGGCTTGCACCTTGCCGCGCTGATCGCCCTGGATTTCCATCCGGCCTTCCTTCAGGGCGCCGCCGGTTCCGCAATGGGCTTTCAGTTTCCCGATCAGGCGGGTGAGGTATTCCGGATGGGGTGGCAGGCCGGATACGACGGTGACGGTTTTGCCGCCGCGCCCTTTGCGGTCCAGTTCCATCCGCAGCCGGATATCCGCCGGGACAATCTCCGCCGCCGGCGGACAGACGCAGGGATGCTTACCGCATGACGAGCAGTTTTGAGGAGGGATGCCGCCGGTGCTGAAGACCAGGGGGTCGTCATTGTGGGACATTCTTACCTGGGAGAATATTGGCTGGGATGGTGGTGAGAACAGTGGCGGCACCCAAAGAAGCGATGAAAGCGACCC
>JACZSY010000375.1 GCA_022573975.1 SAR324 cluster bacterium
CGCCCATCAGCGCCTCGCGCACGCGGGCCGGATCGGCGCCCGCCTTGGAGGCGAAGAGCAGGGCTTCGGCCACGGCCTCGATGGTGAGGGCGACGATGATCTGGTTGGCCACCTTGGCGGTCTGGCCGTCGCCGTTGAGCCCCACCAGGTTGATGTTCTTGCCCATCAGCTCGAACAGGGGGCGGATCTTGGAGAACAACTGCTCCTGCCCGCCCACCATGATGGAGAGCGCCGCGTTTTCGGCGCCCGCCTGCCCTCCCGACACCGGAGCGTCCAGCATCTCCACGCCCTTTTCGGCCAGTTTGGCGGCGAAGTCCTTGGTGGCCACGGGGGAGATCGAGCTCATGTCCACGACGACTTTGCCCGAGGAGATGCCGTCGCTGACGCCGTCCGGGCCGAAGAGCACCGCTTCCACGTCCGGCGTGTCGGGCACCATCACGAATACGATGTCCGATTTTTGGGCCACTTCCCTGGGGCTGGCGCATTTTACCGCGCCCTTTGCCGCCAACTCCTCCACTCCGGCGGGGGCCACGTCAAACACATGCACCGTGTTGCCCGCCGCCAACAGGTGTCCGGCCATGGGTTTGCCCATGATGCCGATGCCGATGAATCCTAGGTTCGCCATTTGAATGCTCCTTTTTGATAAAGAACCTTAGCCACAGATGAACACAGATAAACACGGATTGAAAACCACAGTTTGGGCCACGATTGAATACATTTTAACGTTTACAGGTATGGCGCGGCCCAGGACAGCCCTGCCTCGGTGTCTCCGTCGGGGACGTATTCGCAGCCGATCCAGCCCTGGTAGCCGGCCTCGTCGATGAAACGCAGCAGGTTGGGGTAGTTGATCTCGCCGCTGCCGGGTTCGTGGCGTCCGGGATTGTCGGCCAGTTGCATGTGGGCGATGCGCTCCAGATTGTCGCGGATGGTGCGGGTCAGATTCCCCTCCATGATTTGCATGTGATAAATGTCGTACTGCATCCAGAGATTGTCCCTCCCCGTCCTTGCCTTCAGGTCCAGCCACTGGGCGGTGCCGTTGAGGTAGAAGCCGGGAATGTCCTGGGTGTTGATCGATTCGGCGAGCAGGCGGATGTTCTCCCGGCCCAGGGCATCGGAAGCGAAGCGCAGGTTTTCCAGCAGCGTGCGCCGCAGGGCGTCCTCCGCCACCCCCGCGGGGCGGATGCCCGCCAGGCAGTTGAGCTGTCCGCAGTCCAGCGCCTTGGCGAATTCGATGGCGCGCCCCACCCCCTCCTGGAACTCGTCCACCCGATCCGGCAGCACCGCGATGCCCCGCTCGCCCGCGTTCCAGTCGCCCGCGGGCAGGTTGAACAGCACCTGGGTCAGTCCGTGTTCACGCAGCTTTTGCGCCAGTTGTTCCGCCGGGTAATCGTAGGGGAAGAGATACTCCACTCCCTTGAAGCCAAAGGCGGCGGCCCGCCCGAAGCGCTCCAGGAAGTCCACCTCGCCGAACAGCATGGATAGGTTGGCCGCCAGTTTGGGCATGATGGTTTCCTTTCCGGGTTTACCGGGTTTCAATGGTTCGATGGCGCGGGAGGTCTCATCATTGACGACCCGGCGCGTTTTTTCAAGGGAGAGCGGCGCCGGAGGGAGGAAGGGCTGGGCGCTCGGGGAGGGATTCACGGAGAACTGAAGAATAACGCGGGATTGGCGCGCGCCGGGCGCGAAGGCCTGGCGCAAGCCGGATGGATGGCGGGCTAATGGCGGGGTGGATAGCGGGGGCGGATCAATCGCGTTCGAAGATCGCCGCCAGGCCCTGACCGCCGCCGATGCACATGGTTTCCAGGCCGTATTTGGCGTCCCGCCGCTCCATCTCGTGCAGCAGGGTGGCCAGGATGCGCACCCCGGTGGCCGCGATGGGATGTCCCAGCGAGATGCCCGATCCGTTGACGTTGAGCTTGTCGGGCTCGTTCCAGCCCCATTCGCGGGTCACGGCCAACACCTGGGCGGCGAAGGCCTCGTTCAGTTCCACCAGATCGATGTCCTTCCATTCCAAGCCGGTGCGGGCGAAGGCCTTCTTCACCGCGGGCACCGGGCCGATGCCCATGATGGAGGGATCGCAGCCGGCGGAGGCCCAACCTTTCAGGAAGGCCATCGGTTTCAGGCCCAGTTCTTCCAGTTTGTCTTCGGCCACCACCAGGCAGACGGCCGCCGCGTCGTTTTGCTGGCTGGCGTTGCCCGCGGTGACCGTGCCGTCCTTTTCGATGGGACGCAGCTTTTTCAGGTCGTCCAGGGTCAATCCGGGGCGCATGCCTTCATCCCTGGCGAAGGCCACGGGATCGCCTTTTCGTTGTGGCACATGGACGGGCACCACCTCCTCGTCGAACTTGCCCGCGTCCCAGGCGGCCACGGCGCGTTGCTGGCTGCGCAGGGCGTATTCGTCCTGCTCCTCGCGGGAGATGTTATGCTTTTTGGCCAGATTTTCCGCCGTCACGATCATGCCGGAGATGTACCCGAACCGTTCTTCCGGCGAGACTTTTTCCCGGCCCCGGGCCAGGCGGTCGTGGAACTGGATCGAGCCCATCCGCGCGCCCCAGCGGGTGTTGGTGGAGTAATATTCCACGTTGCTCATGCTCTCCGCGCCCCCCGCGATCACCACGTCCGCGTTGCCGGTCTGCACCAGCATGGCCGCGTTGATCACCGCCTGCAAGCCCGACCCGCAGCGGCGGTCCAGTTGGTAGCCGGTCACCTCGATGGGCAGCCCGGCGGCCATGGCGGCATAACGCCCGATGGCGGGATTCTCCCCGCTGGGGTAGCCATGGCCCAGCACCACCTCGTCCACCTGTCCCGAGTCGATGCCGGTTTTTTCGATCAGCGCGCTGATCACCGTGGCCGCCAAATCCTGGGCCTGCAAGGGCAGCAGGGTGCCGCCGAATTTTCCCACCGCGGTGCGCAATGGGCTGACGATTGCCGCGCGTCTCATGGGTCTCCTGTCAAGGATAAGGGGAAGAGAAACCTTCTTGAATATGCGAATGCACCACAATAGCACAGTTTTCCGGGGGGCGGGATGGGGATTCCGGCGCCCGAATCCTCCCCCTTCCGGCCTTCGGCCCGGCGCCCGAATCCTCCCCCTTCCGGCCTTCGGCCCGGCGCCCGAATCCTCCCCCTTCCGGCCTTCGGCC
>JACZSY010000140.1 GCA_022573975.1 SAR324 cluster bacterium
AAGGAGTGAATCACTTCCGGTACGCAGAAATAATGCATAAGAAGGGCGACCTGGACGCCGCCCGCGAGCAACTCAACCAAGCCACCGCCCTTTTCCGCCAGATGGAAATGACTTGGTGGGCCGAGCAGGCCGAAGCCTTGCGCGGACGCATCGAATCCGGGGCGCCGTTCAAGGGCTTCGCGCCCTATGGGGAGTAGGGGGATAAGCTCCCCCCTCAAATCATGATATGCACCCGCTCCATGAAGCCGGCGGGCAGCTTGGCTTTCAGCACGCTGCGGATGGTGGCCTTGTCGTAGCGCATGGAAAAATGCTTGAGCACGATGTGCTCGTTGCGGAGCACGTCCGGGCAGTCGCGCAGGAACTTGACCAGCCCGTCCACGTGGGTATGGCCGCGCCGCTGGGCCAGTTCGCGCTCGTCGTCCAGCAGGAAGGTCACCTCCAGGAAGAGCACCCGCGATTCCCCCACGTGGGGCTGGTCGTAGAGCGTCTGGATGGTGCTGTCGCCGATGAAGGTCAGCCGGGGCAGCCAGCTTTCCTCCTCGAAGGCCACGCCCTCGCGCCGCAGCCGGGCCAGCTCGGCGCCCGGCCAGCCGTGGTACTCGGCTTTGAGCTTCTTGCGCACGTCGAACAGGGTATAGCCCAGCGAGGGCGCGGTGTGGTGCACGGGAAAGGTCTTGAGGGAGAGCTGGCGGTGCAGCGGCACCACATCCCCGGCTTTGAGGCCTTCGATGCGGGGCGGGGTGAAGTTGGCGTCCCGCACCCGCTCCAGCCGCCGCCAGGCATCGGCCAGTTGCACGAATCCCTCCCGCGTTTCCTCGGGAACGTAATAGGTGGGGGGGGGCATCCCCATCAGCCGGCGCAGGGCCTCGTGCCGGAACAGGCAGCGGGTGTGATCGCCATGGGGGTGGGTCACGAACACCCGATCGATGGGCACCGCCTCCAGCAGGCAGTCCCCCATGTCGAAGGCGCAGTTCAACTCGGGCAGCAGGGCGTAGGTGGACAGGGCGGAGATGGAAAAGGCGGTGATTTTCTCTCCCCCCAGCTCCAGCCGGATCGGGTTGCCGGGGTTGTGATGCCTGGGGGTCATGGGCGGAACGCGGCCGGGGTTGCGGTGGTGATGGCCAGTGGGCCGGGGGGCTTTGAGGCGTTTGGCGAACACTGATGGTAGCATCCCCCTTTCCGGCCCTGCAAACCGCGAGTTGCGCGCACGCCGCCCGCCGGGAGCGCGGACAGCCGCCACGGAGGATTGCGAGGATGGCGGGGAGGCCGGGGTCACCGGATTTCACTCCAGCCCGGCCTCGCCCAACCCGGCCGGATATTTTCGATCCTTTGGGAATTCCCGAGCCGAAACCCCCTGCAACCGGATGCTCCATGCGACTTTTTGATTTTATTTATCTATTATAACATATGGTTATAATATTTGTTAGTATTCACTAATTATAAAACATGAAAGCCTCACGCAAGCGGCGCGAAATGGCTCCGCATAAAAAACCGCCGGAATTCAGGCCAGCAGTTGCAGCAGCGTGGCTGGATTGTATTTGGCTGCGATCACTTCTTCCCGGATTCCCATGCCACGCAGGATAAAGCGGGCCATCTGCTTCACCAACTGGCTGGGAACCTGCCCGTAAAAGATGGTGTTTCCCGGGAGTTTCAGTACGCCGACCGCGAAGCCCAGATGGTGGAAGAACCACACCGTCAGCAGGTCTGGAGCGCCCACGTCGGCCGCATCCCCAGCCTCCCGGGCCGCGCGCAGGGCATCCACCATGGCCGGCCACAAGGTGCGCTCGAAGCGGCCCAGGTGCGACCGGGCCAGTTCCCCATCGTCCAGCAGGCTTTGCAACAACAGCCGTGGCATCGCCTTTTCCCCGGCCGTGGCATCCTCGGCGAGATGGGTCAGCATCAGGTGAAGGCCCACCATCAACTTTTCCGTGGAAGGCGGCAGGGACAGAAATCCGGCCACCGCTTCCGGGTGCTCCCCGCCTCCATGCACGTAAGCCTGGATCGCCTCGAAGAGGGCCTCCTTGCTTGCGAAATGCTGGAACACCAAGGCCTCGCTCACGCCGGCCGCATGGGCGATTTCCCGCGTCTTCACCCCATGAAACCCCTTCTCCGCAAACAGCGGAACCGCCGCTTGCAGGATCGCTTCCCGCCTTTCCCGCCGGTGCATCCGTTTTCTGGCCATGAATAATAGTTAGCACATACTAATATACTGTCAACCCTTATTATCATTCAAATCTGGCGGGATATGGGGGTGATGCGCCGCTAGCTTTGCAGCAGTCCCATCATTTTTTCCGGATAGCGTGCGCCGGCGGCGAATCCGCGCGGGGCCAGGGCGTCCAGGCCTTCCATTTCCTCCCCGGACAGCTCGATTTCGGCGGCCCTGGCGTTTTCTTCCAGCCGGTCGATGCGGCGGGTGCCGGGAATGGGAATGATGCAATCGTCCCGGGTCAGCAGCCAGGCCAGTGCCACCTGGGCCGTGGAGCACTCCATTTTCGCCGCCATCGCGGCCATTGCATCCACCAGGGTCAGGTTCTTCTCCAGGTTGCCCTGCTGGAAGCGCGGGGCGATGCGGCGGAAATCGTTTTCAGCCAATCCGTCGATGCTCCGCAACTGGCCGGTGAGAAAGCCGCGCCCCAACGGGCTGTAGGCCACGAAGGCCGTGCCCAACTCGCGGCAGGTGCCCAGCAGATTGTCTTCGGGGTCGCGGGACCAGAGGGAATATTCGGTCTGCAAGGCGGCGATGGGATGCACCGCGTGGGCGCGGCGGAGGGTTTCCGAAGAGGCCTCGGAGAGTCCCAGCAGGCGCACTTTGCCCTCGGTCACCAGATCGGCCATCGCTCCGACGGTATCCTCGATGGGCGTATTGGGGTCCACCCGATGTTGGTAATACAGGCCGATGGTCTCGACGCCCAGCCGCCGCAGGCTGGCCTCGCAGGCGCGCTTGACGTATTCCGGCGAGCTGTCCAGTCCCCGCGCCTGCCCATCTTCGCCGCGCACCACGCCGAACTTGGTGGCGATCACCGCGCCCTCCCGCCGGCCGGCCAGGGCCCGCCCCAGCAACGCCTCGTTGCGGCCCACCCCGTACATGTCCGAGGTGTCGAAAAAATCGATCCCCAACTCCAGCGCCCGGTGAATCACCGGGATGGACTGGGCGTCGTCGGCGGGGCCGTAGAACTCGGACATGCCCATGCAACCCAGGCCGATGGCCGAAACTTCCGCTCCCGCGGCGCCCAATCGCCGTTTTTTCATCGCCGTTCCTTGACTTGAGAGTCAATAAAAAATGGAGGGAAAATGTTTATCACCAAGGACTCCGGCGGGGCAAGCGCGGGGGCGTCAGGGAGCCGGGTCATGCATCACGAAGATGCGCCGCGATGCTCACTCGTCTTCCGGGGGGGTGGTGATGACCAGGAACAGCAGGTCGCCCTTGCCCGTGTTGTGGATGGCGTGTTGCACACCCGGAGGAATGAAAATCACGTCGTCGCGCCGCACCACCTTTCGCTCTCCATCCAGTTCCATCACCCCTTCGCCTTCCAGCACGTGATAAATCTGCTCCTGCACCTTGTGGGCGTGGGATTCCACGAAGGACATGGGCTGGTAGTTGGAGATGCGGTAATCCACCAGGCGCGAACCGCAGTTTTCCGGCCGCACCAGCATCTTGGAATTGGCGCCCGGAGAATGCGCGGGCGGATTCTCCCACAGCACTTCGGCCATCTGCCGGATCACGGCTTTTCTCCCCGTCCCGCTCGTTTTCTCCATTGCTCTGGTCTCCGCTGAATCGTTTCGATGGGTAGACGAAAAACCTACCCCCTCGGGGAGCCGTGGGCAAGGAAATGGCTAGGAAATGGCTATGGAGCGCACGGATGAAGACAGGCGCCTCACCATGCTGAACACCGTATTCGATGCCCCTGCAGCGGAGCAAAATCTGCCGCGCCTTCAGCGACTGCACCACAGCCCCCCGCAAGGGGATGGTCTCCGGGTGCTTTCCCCTCGATCCCTTCTATAAGGAACGCCCCGAAGCCAAGGCACTCAAGGATGCCAAGGCCAAAGGGAAAACAGGGAAACCCCAGCGTTGAAGCCGAAGGCCGAAATTCTCCCTGGAATTATTCTCAGATCATCCAAAGAGGTAGGCTATTGGTAATCTTGGGCCATAATAGGGGAATGCCTTAAGATGTGAGGGAAGAGATTAAGAAATCAACCAATTTGCAATTTCCTGCGGAATTCTCACGGGACCCTCTGGGAAAGGTTGGTTAAATCATGAAATTCATCGCACTAGGACTGATTTTGCTGATGGCGCTTTGGGTCGTGCCCGGGGATTTGCCCGCCCAATCGGAGACCCAAAAGAAGCAGGACTACCCCAATCTCCCCTTCGGGTGGGGGCCATTTCAATCTCCAACGCCCCTCTCGCCATTTCAAAAACTTCGCATGGTGTTTTTTCACCAACCCCCTTTGATTCGGCCCCAAGGCTCAATTTTCGTGTCCTCGACATTAACCTGGGCAAACCTTTGGGTTCCGCCGGGGGGCAGGGTCTTTATGGACGTGGAGGCATGGTCCATTAATGAATTCGTGGAATACAGCATCAGCGATCGTTTCGCCGTGTCCTTGTTTCTCCCCTTTATTTTTATCAACGGGGGATTCATGGATGGATTTATCGAAGGCTTCCATAACACCTTCGGATTGGGAAACATGGATCGGGAAAAACACCCCCGGAATGACGTTCACCTCGAGGTGGTTCAGAAAGATGGAACTGTGGTTCCGATCGTGAATTCCAAGGGAAATTCTTTTTGGAGGCGGGCGCCCGTGCTCTCGTTTCGCATGCGGCTCAATTCGTTGACTTCAAAATTTCCCATGACATTCAAAGTCTCATTTGACTTTCCGGAAATGGAGACGAAAACCAATATCATAGAAGATGATGGCCGCGATTGGGGCGTCGGGCTTGTCGGCGCTTTTAATTTTTTGGCGAAATGGTCCGGCAATATTTCAATCGGACATACCCGGCTCAGGGAAAGCAAGGTGGGTAAGCAGTTTGAGCTGGTTGATTTCGAAAACTCACTAATGGTTAGTTTCGATTACACCGAATCCGAGGATTTTGCCTATATATTCCAATTTTCATTGGAATCCCCCGTGGCGAGAAATACGGATTCCGGTTTTGACAAATCGACAAATAGTTTTCTGGCCGGGGTTAAATGGATGCTAAAAGGAGGAGATATTTTCGAACTCGCGTTCGCTGAAAATGTGGGAATCAGCGATAACAGCGCGGATTTCGCAATCCATGGAGGGTATAGCGCAAGGTTTTGATCCAATTTCCGATTCAATTTATTTTGATTTAAGGTGCACCCTCTCTATCATCCTGCCATCGGGGGGTCCCGCAAGATTCTCCCGAACCGGCACGAGGCTGGAACCCGGCGGGCGGGGCAGTACCACGAGACCCCACCCTTGGAACCCTTCGAAAAACCTCAGGGCACGGCCCTCGGGCCCTTCCCGTGCGATGGGGTTGAACAGCCCTGGAAGGGGTGCCCGAGGACCGGGAAAAAGTTGGGCTTTCAGCGCGAAAAACCCGCTAGGCGACACGCTCCCAGTCAGGTGGGCGGCCATACCCCCAGAGCACCATCACGGCCAGCAACAGGGCCAACTCCACCCAGAGCAGCGTGCGTGAGCGCCCCACCTCCCTGGAAACCTGCGCCCTCAGCCGGGGCAACACCTGCAATCGGAAGCTGACCAGGAAGGCCTCATCGCGGGGAAGCGCTCCGGTTTGCATGGCCAGGGCCATGGTCACGGGATCGCGCAGCCGGGCCTCCAACCGCCCGATCATCAACCCATAGCGCAAGGGGGCCAGCACCGGCGCAGCCTGACGGGTGACAGCCCCGGGCCGGGCCGCCATCACCCTGACCCTGGCCAGCGGAATTTGCCTGCTGATCCAACGCGACCCGATCATCACCGCCAAAGCGGTGGCCAGCCTGGATCAGCTGAGCCGGGGACGCCTGATTTTTGGTGTGGGCGGGGGATGGAACCAGGAGGAAATGGAGAACCATGGCACCGACTATAAAACCCGCTGGGGCTTGATGCGCGAACGGGTGGAAGCCATGAAGGCCATTTGGAGCGAAGAGACGGCTTCCTACCATGGAAAGCATGTCCATTTTGACAACATCTGGAGCTGGCCCAAACCGCTTCAGCAACCCCATCCACCCATCCTGGTGGCTGGCAACGGCGCCCGTACGCTCCAGCGGGTGGCCCGTTATGGGGATGGATGGCTGCCCCTGGCCTCGGGCATCGACAGCTTTGGCGACGCCATCAAGGAACTGGGGGATCTCCGCGCCGCCGCCAACAAACCGCCGGCCACGGTCAGCCTTTTTTACGCGCCCGCCAGCAAGCCGGAAAAGCTGGACCAATTCCGGCGGGAGGGGGTTTCCCGCTTCATCTGGGGCGTTCCATCCGAGGGGCGCGATGTGGTGCTGGCGAAGCTGGATGGGTTGGTCAAGCTCAGGGAGCAATTGGAAGGATAGGCCGCCCGGCGGTGCGCCGGTGGGGAGCTATTCCCTGTTACCCGCCGCCGCTCAATCCTTGTTGCTCAATCCTTGTTGCTCAATTCTTGTTGCTCAATCCTTGGTGAAGCGGCGATCCACCAGACGGCGGGGTTTGCCTTCCCGGCCCAGGTTGGCCACATCGGCCAGGGCGCCTTCCTCCACCAATTCCACGGCCACGCGGACGCCCAAATCCGTGTGCAGCCGTTGCTCCAACACCTCCTGCAATCCCTCACGGCCCCCGGCCTGCCGGCGGACTTCCACCTGAACGGTCATCTCATCGCGGATCACCTCGTTGCGGACATGGCGCTCCACGATGCACATCCACTCCCCGGTGGTACGGGGATCGCTGCGCACGGCGTTGAGGCAGCCCATGGGGTAGAGATTGGTGCCCCGCAGCTTGACCATGTCATCGGAACGGCCCAGGAAGTGATCCATTCTCCGGAAATGCGTGCCCAGGGCGCTGGGCCGTTGGGGAAGGATGCGGGTCAGATCCCGCAGGTTGAAACGGATGATGGGAGGGATTTTGCGGAAGAGGGAGGTCGCCACCAGATTGCCGGTCTCACCCGGCTCCACGGGGAGGCCGGTTTCCACATCCACCACCTCCAGGTAAATGCAATCCTCCATCAGATACAACCCGTCCTGGTCCTCCCCCTCAAAAGCCGCGTTGGACACCTCATGGGTGCCATAATTGTCGTACACCCGCGTGTCATACAGGGCTTCCAGTTCCCGCCTCAACACCCCCCCGGTATCGGGGCCCAGGTAGGTGGGAATGAATTTCAGCCCCAAATCCCGTGCATCCCGGCCATGCTCCTCCCGCGCCACCTTCGCCAATTGGGTCAGGTATTCGGGAAAGCTCATGATCACGTTGACGCCATAATCGAAAGCCAGTTCGATTTGCTTGAGGCTGGGCGTCACCACCCCGCTGCCGGTGGTCAGGGGCATCATGCCCAGGTAATCGTGAGCCGCCTTGTAATAACACCAGGCCAGATTGGCCAGGGAATTGGTGGCGGGGATCAACATCACGTCTCCCGGACGCGCGCCCTGGATGTACAGGGTGCGGGCAACCTGCAGGGCATTCATCTCCCATTCCAGCACCCCGAACAGGGTCGGGCGCGGCTTTCCGGTGGTGCCCCCGCTGGTTTGCATCTTGATGGGATTGGACTGGAGTTCCCGGTGGAGCTCCACCCCGGAAAAACGCCCGAAAGGGGGATGCTCCCGCTGGTCGTCCTTGATGTCGTCGGAGTTGAAGGCGGGCAGTTTCGTAATATCGTCCAGGGTGCGTATATCCCCCGGTTCCAGGCCCGCGGCCGCCCAGCGTTCCCGATAAAACGCGTTGTCCCAGCCCACCGCCATCATGGCCAGGAAACGGCGGTTCTGCAGTTCCCGCACCCGATCGGCCGGCCATTTGAAGATGGTCTCCGCCCACACGTCCGGCGCCGGAAATTGCTGGGAAAACCAATCCCAGTCGAGGGTATTGCGATATAAGGGGAGTTTTGTCTCAGGAAGTCTGGCGCCAGCTCGCGGTTTTTCCATCATTCAACCCCTTTCCCCTGGAACTATATTTTTGATTGCCCTGCCGCCGGTTATTCCACCACTTTATCGGTTCGTTCGATGAACGACGATGGTCTTCTCTCCATCGGCCATGATAAAGGACAGGATATCATACGGTTTGGTTTTTAAGCTCCCGGCGTTTAAACTCCCGGCGGTTAACCTCGCCGCGGCGAGACGTCACGGCCCTGCCCGCTCGATGTTCGATTGGACGGGTCATGGACCATCGCGCATGGACACACGCCAGCCCGCCCAGGCAAAAATAACCCCGGGTGGAGGGATTTGATTCATCATTCGAGAGAGGATTG
Source organism: SAR324 cluster bacterium (assembly GCA_022573975.1). Taxonomy (GTDB): domain Bacteria; phylum SAR324; class SAR324; order SAR324; family JACQKK01; genus JACZSY01. The sequence continues at coordinate 8,378 of JACZSY010000140.1, forward strand.
AACCGGTGGAACGAGATTTTTCGGGCAAGGCCGTGCTGGTGAGCGGGGGCAGCCGGGGCATCGGACGGGCCGTGTGCCTGGAGTTCGCCCGGCGCGGCGCCCGGGTGGCTTTTCTTTTCCGCAGCCGCGAAGACGAAGCCGGGCGGACCCTGGCGCAACTGCGGGAACTGGGAGCCGGCGGCCTGTCCATCCGGGCGGATGTGTCCGACCCCGAGGCGGTGGCCGGGGCGCTGGAACAGGTGCTGGGAGAATTTGGCGGGCTGGACGTGGTGGCACACTGCGCGGGCGCGATGGGATCGTGGAAGACGGTGCGCGAAATGACGGCCGGGGAATGGTGCGATTACGTCAACGTGGACCTCAACGGGGCGTTTCATGTGATCCAGGGCGCCTTGCGCCCCATGCACCAACAGGGATCGGGAGTGATCATCGCCATTTCTTCCATCGCCGCCCAGATGTGCCAGGCCCGCAACGGGCAGGGCGCCGCGGCCAAGGCGGGACTGGAGGCCCTGATCCGCGTGGTGGCCCGCGAGGAAGGCCGCCACGGCATCCGCGCCAACGCCGTGGCGGTGGGCCTGACCGGGACGGCCATGGCCGAGGAAGCCTTTTCCCGCTGGGGACCCGAGGTGTCAAAGCGGATCGTGGCGGGGATTCCGGCCGGGAGAATCGGCACCCCGGAGGAGGTGGCCAAGTTCGTGGCCTTCCTCGCCAGCGAGGAGGGCGCCTACATCACCGGCAAGGTGTTGCAAATCGACGGCGGCCAGTTCATCGGCGGATAGCCGCGGCCCCGGAACAGCGGTGGAAACCACGGTGGAAATTCCGGTGGAAATTCCGGTGGAAATTCCGGTGGAAATCGCCCTCCGGCATGTCCACCAGGGAGGTGAAAGATGGCATTCGAGACCAGACTGACCCAGGCAATGGTGGATCGGTACACCAAGGGAGGATATTGGGGCAGCGACACCATCTGCGGCATTCTGGAGCGCACCGCCGCGGCCCATCCGGATCGGGAAGTCCTCTTTGACGGCCAGCACCGCTGGAGCTACGGCGATCTGCTGGGCAGCGTGAACCGGGTGGCGGCGGCCCTGGCCGGTCTTGGCATCGGCGTGGGGGACGTGGTCACCATCCAGATTCCCAATTGGGTGGAATACGCCGCGGTGTTCTTCGCCCTGGAGCGCATTGGGGCGGTGGCCAATCCGGTCAGCGTGGATTTCCGTTCCCGCGAGCTGGAATACATCCTGCGTTTTTCCGCAAGCAAGGCGTTCGTCGGCTGCCAGAGCTTCAGGGATTTCGATCATCAGGCGATGATCGAAAAGCTGCGCCCGAAGCTGCCCGGCCTGCGGCTGGTGGCCCTGGTGCGGGGCGGGGGGAGCGGCGGAACGGTCTCCCTGGACCAGGCGATCCATGGCCCAGCGATCCATGGGGACGGGCCGGCCCCGGAATTCACCCCGTACGCGCTGGATGCCAATGCGATCTTCCGCATGGCCTTCACCTCGGGCACCACGGGCGATCCCAAGGGCGTCATCCATTCCCAGAACACCACGGTGTCCACCTCCATCATCCAAAACCGGGACATGGGGTTCAGCGGGGAGGAAGTGTTCCTGATCTACCTTCCGCTGGGGCTGAACTGGGGCTTCCTGGCCCTGGTGCAGATCATCGCCCTGGGCGCCCGGGCGGTGCTGATGGACCGCTTCAACGCCCTGGCCGCGCTGGAACTGATCGGCCGGGAGCGGGTCACCTTCATCCCCACCGCCCCCGCCTCGATCATCGCCATGCTCAACGAGCCGGCCCTGCCCCGCTTCGACCTGAGCTCGCTGCGGATGGTGATGAGCGGGGGGGCGTCCTGTCCCATCGAGGTGATCCGGGAATACCGGGCCAAGATGAAGGGGAGCTTCGTGGAGTTGTACGGAATGCTGGAGACGGGCTTTCACACCTACACCCGCTCCAGCGACGATCCGGAGCAGGTGGCCGGATCGGTGGGCACGGCGGCCACGGCGCTGGGCGTGCGCATCCTGGATGACCAGGGGCGTGACGTGCCCGAGGGCGAAGTGGGAGAAATCGCGGCGGAAGGCCCCACCGTGCACCTTGGCTACCACAACAACCCCCAGGCCAACGCCGGCCTGTTCACCGAAGACGGCTGGTTCCGCACCGGAGATCTGGGCCGCTTCGACGGGCGGGGAAACCTGCACATCGCCGGGCGGCTGAAGGAAATCATCAACCGGGGCGGCATGAAATTCTTCCCCCGCGAAATCGAGGAAATCCTCTACACCCACCCCAAAATTCTCCATGCCGCCATCGTCGGGGTGCCCGATCCCCGGCTGGGCGAGCGCAACTGCCTCTGCGTCATTCCGCATCCGGGCGAAACGGTCTCCCTGGAGGAAATGGTGGATTTCCTCAGGGGGGAGGTGGCCAACTACAAACTGCCCGAACAACTGGAGATCGTGGAGGAATTGCCCTTCACGCCCACCGGCAAGCTGCAACGCCACGTGCTGGCCCAACGCATCCTGGAGGCGCGGGCGCGG
>JACZSY010000376.1 GCA_022573975.1 SAR324 cluster bacterium
AAAACCCTTTACACTGTGCGCTTGTGCAAAAGCCTGAGAAATTCCCTTTTCTGAAATGACGAGGACTCGATGAGCGACCCCAACGTGAACCGGCAATGGCTGCTGGCCAACCGCCCGCCGGGCTGGCCCAGCGAAAGCGATTTCGAACTGGTGGAAACCCCCGTGCCCGAACCCGCCGAGGGGCAGTTCCTGGTGCGCAACCTGTGGGTCTCCGTCGATCCCTACATGCGGGGGCGGATGCGCGACGTGAAGTCCTACGTCCCGCCAACGGCCCTGGGCGCCGTGATGGGCGGGGAGTCGGTGGCGCGGGTGACCGCCTCCAGGCATCCCGATTATGCCGAGGGCGAGATCGTGGTGGGGCCTTTCGCCTGGCAGGATTACGCCCTCTCGGACGGGCAGGGCGCGCGCAAGGTGGATCCCAAGCTGGCCCCCATCTCCACGGCCGTCGGGGCGCTGGGGATGCCGGGGATGACCGCCTATTTCGGGCTGCTGGACGTGTGCGGGCCAAAGGAGGGAGAGACCGTGCTGGTCTCCGGCGCGGCGGGCGCGGTGGGCTCCCTGGTGGGGCAGATCGCCAAGATCAAGGGTTGCCGCGCCGTGGGCATCGCGGGCAGCCAGCAAAAAGTGGACTGGATCACCGGGGAACTGGGCTTCGACGCGGCGTTCAATTACAAGACCGTGGCGGCGGAAGACTACAGCGATGCCATCGGCGAGTTGTGCCCGGACGGCGTGGACTGCTACTTCGACAACGTGGGCGGGCCGATCTCCGACGCGGTGTTCCCCAGGTACAACGTGCATGGGCGGATGGCCATCTGCGGTCAGATTTCCCTCTACAACGATGAAGACCAGCAGCCCGCGCCGCGTCCCTACTGGTTCATTCTCCGCCAGCAACTCACTGTCCGGGGCTTTTTGGTGTTCCAATTCCTCAAGCGCTACCCGGAAGGCTTGCGGGAAATGGCCCAATGGATCGGGGAGGGAAGCATCAAGTTCCGGGAAACCGTGGCCGAAGGCCTGGAGAACACCCCCGCGGCCTTCATCGGCATGATGCGCGGCGAGAACATCGGCAAGCAACTGGTGCGGGTGGCCCCGCAATGAGACCGGCCCGGACGCCCTGTTCCACCACCCCTAACTCCACCGCCCCTAACTCCACCGTTCCTAACTCCACCGTCCATAGCTCACCGCCCTCCTTCACCGCATAGGCAAGGATTCGACATGCACCCCGGCCCCGCCTCCCCCCCGCCCACGGTACCCAAGGCCATCTCCAAGGCCTCCTCCATGCTGCTGATGGCGCTGCTGATGGCGCTGATCCTGCCGCTGTCCGCCTGGGCGCAGAGTAAGCGGGAAGATCCGCAAAAATTGTGGGAGAGCCAGTCCGCCGAGGGACACAGGGCCCTGCGGGCAAGGCGTTATGTGGAAGCCGAAGCCCATTTCATCAAAGCCGTCCTCACCGCCAAGACGGGAAACCTGGCCGGAGCCTATATCAACAGCCGCTCGGCCCTGGGAGACGCCCTGCTTGGCCAGCACCGTTACGAGGAAGCCGATGCCGCCTTCCGCAGCACCCTGAAACTGGTGCGGCGGCAAATGCCCAACAGAAGAAGCGCCATCGCCCACCTGCGCGGCAGGCTGGCCGGCGCCCAGATGAGCCGGGGAAATTACAAGGAGGCGGAGCTGCTCTATCTAAAATCGCTCGCCTTTTACAGCAGGCCCGAGGGCGGCCAGCCGGCCCAGGCGGCCGAAATCATGCGGCGTCTCGGCAAGGCCTACCTGGCCCTGGACCGCTTCCGGAATGCGGAGAATTTTTTCAGGAATTCCCTGGCGATCAAGTCGCGGCTGGACGGCCCGGACAGTCCGCCGGCCGCGCAGGTGCGGTTGGGCCTGGCCATCGCCCTGAAAGCCATGGACCGCCTTGCCGAGGCGGAAGGGGAGGTTTCCCTCGCGTTGCCGGTGATGGAAAAACTGCCCGGAGGAGGGCAGCATTTCGCGGACGCCCTGCGCATCCGGGGGGACATCCGGCTCGCTCAGGGCCGGGTCGCGGAAGCCATCGCGCTGTATCGGCGCTCCCTGGCCATGCTGGAAAAGGAATTGGAACCCACCAGCCTCAACCTGGTCAGCAACCTCAACAACCTGGCCTTGGCCTATCAAAAAACCAACGCCCTGGAAAAATCGCTGGCCCTGTTCGAGCGCTCCCTGATCATTCTGAAAGGCACCCTGGGCGTGGACCACCCCCGCGTGGCCATGGCGGAAAACAACATGGCCTACATTCTCATCCAGATGAAACGCTACCAGGACACCGAACCGCGGCTGCTGCGGGCCAAGCGGATTCTGGAAAGCACCGTCGGCAAGCGCGATTTGCTGTACGCCGCCGTGCTGGATTCCCTGGCCGTGCTCTACCGGGAACAGGGACTTTACGGAAAAGCGGAGGCCCTCTTCAAGGAGTCGTTGCAGATCGTGGAATCCGCGGTGGGCCCCGAACATTCCGCCCTGGTGGAAAGCCTGGGCAATTACGCGGAACTGTTGAAAAAAACCAACCGGCTCGAAGAAGCCAAAATCCTGGAGCACCGCGCGGCGGCCATCCGGGAAAAAAATGAATCCCGGTAAACCCGGCGGAATCATCCCCCAAGCGTTGGAAACCGCCCCCGTACCCACGCGTTTTTCCCCGGCGGAATTCCCGGCGGAATCCCCGGTGGAATCCCCGGCGGAACTTCCGGCAGAACCCTTAGCCCCGCCTCTCCCTTGAAACGATCCGCATCACCGCCCGCGCCCAGCAACCCAGGTCACGGCGATCCAGCAAACAGCATCTCCCCGGAAAAACGCCGGCGCATACTGCGTAGGCTGACGCCCCTCTGGGTGGCCCTGAGCGGAGTTTTGGTGGGGTTCGCCTCTCCCCACGCCCATGTGCCGCTGCTGTGGATCGTCGCTTTCGTGCCCTTGTTGCTGGCCCTGGACCTGACCGTTCCCATCTACCGCGGCGGGTGGCCCGGGCGGCGGTTCTGGCTGCCGCTGTTGGCCTGCGTGGCCCCGGCCGGCGTGATATTCGCCGGGGTGATCGGGGGCTGGATCTCCAATACGGCCAATGTCTACGGGGGCTTCTCCACCGCCCTGGCCTTGCTGGCGAACTG
>JACZSY010000377.1 GCA_022573975.1 SAR324 cluster bacterium
ACACACAGGCCCGCTGGATCGCGGAGCAATGGATGGACTGGCAGCAGACCACCCTGCACCCGCCGGCCACCATTTTTACCCTGTCCGATGCTTCTTCGGCCCATGCGTAGATGCCCTCCAACTCAAAAGCCGCAATTGGCAGGTTGGAGCCGGAGCCGATTCGCGCGGATCGGCCTACTCAAAATCACGGAAACTGGGATCATGGGGATTCGCGATCGGGACAATCGCGCTATTTCCAGTCACCCCCACCAACAAAATGGAAGCCATGAAACCATACATCAAACATGTCAGCGACCTGCAACGCTATGCGCCGCCTGGCCATCACGGAACGGAAAATGTGCGGCTGGTGGAAAAGGACTTCAACGGCGCATTCGAAATGATCCTTGGCACCCTCGCGCCGGGTGCGGAGGCCCACCGCCACGCCCACGAAACCGAAACCCAAATCTGCTATGTCATTGAAGGCGAAATGGAAGTGAGGTTCGGATCGGAACCGCCGGTGACATGCCCTGCTGGCACGGTGGTCGGCATTCCGCCCAAACTGGACCACCATTTTTTGAATTCAGGGGACTCGCCCTTGAAGCTGATCGTGATTTACAATCCCCCGCTGGCACCGCGGGAGGAACGGCTGATTCACGTGTAGCGGCCACCAGCCCATTCCGGGGTCTCAATATATTTCAGGGACAATTTCAGGCCGTTTACTCGGGGTAGCCGGGTGGAATGATTTTGGGTGTTTCATGCCAATCGCCGTTTTGCATTAACCGCGCAGAAATTCCAGCAAAACCCGGTTATATTCCGTCTCGTTTTGCAGATTGCAGATATGGGCGGCGTCCGGAATCGAGACATGCCGCGAACCCGGCACCCGATCGGCCAGACCCCGCATCAGTTCCGGCGGCCCTCCCAGGTGGTCCTCGGCCCCGCTGACAAACAGGGTGGGTGTTTTGATTTCACTGATTTGGTGCAAAAAATCGATCGTGAGGAAGGCCGCGATACACCCATAATATCCCAAAGGGTTGGTTCTACGGATCATTTTCCGCACCTTGTCCATCATTTCGGGATTGTTGGCCCTGAAATCCTCGGTGAACCACCGTTCCACTGTTGGTTCCACCATGCCCTCCATCCCCAGTTTTTTAACCGTTTCGATCATTCCCGGCCAGATGGCCGCAAATTTTTCCGTCATCTCGGCCCGGCAGCAGCAGGCCACCAGCTTGATCAGCCGTTCCCCATGGCGTATGCCCACCGCCAGGGCGATTGAGCCGCCCAGCCCCAGCCCGGCCAGGCTCGATTTTTCGATGCCCAGGGCATCCCACAAGGCCACAACATTGGATACGAGGTCCGCAAACCGGTAATCGCCGCCCGGGGCATCGGAGCCGCCGTGCCCGGGCAGGTCGAAGCGCAGGATTTGAAATTCACCGGCCAACACTGCCGCCTGGCCGTCCCACAGGGTGGTGTCGTTGGCCATGCCCGTGACGAAGGTGACCCAGGGCGCTCCCGCGGACCCCTCGACAGTGTAATGCAGCTTGATTCCGTTTACTTCGACGATCATGACTTCTTCTTTTCTGCCGGACGCACCCAGGGTGGGCCTATGGTTCCCAGCATGTGCGGCGGGTTTTCATGGATTCCGCGAAGGGTTTGGAGAGTTTGTATCACACTCTGGCGCTTAAAAAAAAAGTTGCCCATCCAATCCTTCCCTGGAATAACGGAGATTACCCGGCCATGGAAACGTCCAGGGTATTCGTCCCCGCGAAGGCACTGGAGGCAAATCACGGGTTATTGACGCCAATGATGAAAATGAGGATTTTATGAAAACTGGGGCTGTTAACAAAACAGGGCAAATCACCGTGCCCCTGCGGGATGGCGAAATGGGCGCTTTTCTTGCGATGCCCGAAAAATCGCCGGTGGGCGCGATCATCGCCATCATGGAAATATGGGGCGTCGACGATACCATGAAGGCGCATGCCCGCGAATTCGCGGAAGCCGGGTTTATCTGTCTGGTGCCCGATCTTTTCTGGCGGTTGGAACCCGGGGTGATCCTGTCGTCGGACAACCCCGAGCACTGGATGCCTTCCCTCGACCGATACTATCATTTTGACTACAACCAGGGGGTGAAGGACATGGAGGACACCATTACCTTCCTGCGCGCCATGGAAGGGTGCAACGGCAAGGTCGGTTCGGCCGGTTATTGCCTGGGGGGCAAGATGTGTTTCCTGATGTGCTGCCGCACCGGCATAGACTGCGCCGTGGCCTATTACGCCACCTATCTGGAACAAAACATTCGCGAGGCGCCCGAGCTAAGCCGGCCCTTCATGCTCCATCAGGCGCTGCAAGACAAGTGGGTGCCGGCCCCCGTCTGCCAATATATCCAATGGAAACTCTCCGGCAATCCCCTGGTGACCATTCACCAGTATCCCGATGCGGATCATGCTTTCGCACGGCACGGGGCCTCGTCCTACCGCGAGGCCGATGCCACCAAGGCGCTGGCCTTGTCGATAGACTTTTTCAACCGGCATTTGTAAAATTTCCAGCCATGTCCGCCGCCCGGGAAAAGCGACGGGCCGATTTCAGGTTTGGCCATCGAGGGAATGGGCATGGCGCAGCTCAACAACCGCGGAGACAAACGGCCTGGCATTGGTTACACTTTTGCAACCAGCGTTTTTTTATCAATTAAGAATCCAGATGGTTTTTGAGAGGGGATCGCCGTGAGAAAAATCGACATCTTCAACCACATCATGCCGAGGAAATTCTTTGATCGGTTGCAGAAAATCGCCCCGAACCTGATGGTTCTCGATTACTTCAGGAATCTGCCCGCCTTGTGGGACCTGGATGCGCATCTGCGTGTGATGGACCAATTCGAGGGGTACGAGCAGGTAATCTCCCTCTCCAATCCACCCATCGAAAACCTGGGCGGCCCCGATGAAACCCCGGGATACGCCAGGATGGTCAACGATCTGATGGCGGAGCTGGTGCAAAAGCATCCCGACCGGTTTCCTGGTTTTATCGCCTCCCTGCCCATGAACAACCCGGAGGCCTCCGCCCAGGAGGCAAACAGGGCCATCACCGAATTGAATGCGTGTGGCGTACAGATTTTCTCGAACGTGTTGGGCCGGCCCCTCAGCGAACC
>JACZSY010000006.1 GCA_022573975.1 SAR324 cluster bacterium
AGATGACGCTCACCCCGGCCGTAGAGTTGAAGATAGAAAAAGGGAGGTAGTAATGAAGGTCATCAAAATCAGTGATGTTCCCGAGCAGGTGGTTGAGAGTGACAACTTCATAGGCGGGGCGGTGACCCGACAACCCCTGGTTACCGAGGATATGGGGCAGTCCTTCAACATGAGCATTGTGAACTTCAGCCCAGGCGCACGAAACAAGTTCCATACTCACTCTAGCGACCTGATCCTGCTTGTCACCGCTGGCAAGGGCATTGTCGCCTCGGAGACGGAAGAGCATGTGGTCGGCATGGGTGAGATAATTCATATCAAAGCCGGAGAAAATCACTGGCACGGTGCCACCAAAGACTCGGCATTCTCCCATATCACCCTCACAGCGAGGTAGCAGGAGTGCGCAGTGTGAGGCGTAACCTAACGCCTCCCACTGTCTGATGACACATGGGTGGCGGCCCCCGACCCAGATTGGAGCGTGGGACCCAACGTCTTGTCCTGTGGCCCAACTCGACAGTCCGCCAGTACCAGGAGCGATGAGTGGGAGTGGTCGGGGAGGGGGGAATCGAACGCTTGGCGCAGGCGGCCCCGCAACGCGCCTTCCACCCGGTTCACCACCCCCAGCAGGCGCAGCCAGGCGCGCAGTTCGAGCTTGTCACCGGCATCCCGCTGGGGCGTTTCCCTGGACGCGGCGCTTCTTCCATCGCGGTTTTTCACAGTATCGTTGTTCACAGTATCGTTGTTCACAGTATCGTTGTTCACAGTATCGTTGTTCACATGACCTCCCCGCCCGCGATGACCAGGGACTGGCCGGTCACCGATCCTTGGCCGGTCAGGCAGAGCCACCCCACCATGCGGGCCACCTCCTCGGGTTGGATCAGCCGTCCCTGAGGATTGTGGGAGGCCAGCGCGGCCTTGGCCTCCTCGGGGGTGCGGCCGGTTTTGCTGATAATGTTGTCCACCGATTCTTTCAGCATGTCGGTCTCCGTGTAGCCCGGACAGACCGCGTTGACGGTGATTCCGGCGCGCGCCGTTTCCAGCGCCAGGGCGCGGGTCATGCCGATCAGCGCGTGCTTGGAGGCACAGTAGGCGCCCACATAGGCATACCCCTTGAGACCGGCGGTGCTGGCCACGTTGACGATCCTTCCCCCGCCCGCTTTTGTCATGGCGGGCAGCACGGCGCGGCAGCAGAGGAAGGCAGCCGTGGCATTGAGCGCCATCATGGCCTCCCATTGTTCCAGGGTTTCGCGCATCAGGGGGGCGCTGGCCGCCCTGCCGGCGTTGTTGACCAGAATGGACACGCCGTCCGATTGCGAACCCCCCTTGGCCTCCGTTCCGGCGATCTCCGCGGTTATTTTGGAAAAGGCCGCCTCGATGGATTCCGGGCGGGTCAGGTCCACTACCGCGACGTCCACCCGCGCGCCAGTGTCCTCCCTCAGGGACGCCGCGGTGCTGTCCAGGGTGGCCTGGGTGCGGCCCATCAGGGTCAACCGCGCTCCCAGGGACGCCAGCTCGCGGGCGATGGCGGCCCCGATGCCCCGCCCTCCGCCGGTCACCACGGCGTGTTGTCCCGCCAGGGGATGGGGGGTCACTGTTTCCGGGGCGCTCATGCCCGGCCTCGATTATGCCGTATTGCCAATGCTTCCCCTTATCGCCCGCCCCCAAATTGGATGGGACATGCCAGTCTCCTATTGATGAAACCTGCCGACCGGTGATGCTCCCCGGCAGGGGCCAACCCCCGCCGGGCCGATAAAACATTTTAAGCCTGAAATAATAATAGCAGAGCCGGCAACGGTTGGCCACAAGCTGTTACCAACACAAAAATTTGAGGGGTGAAACACTCGCCTGCTCGCGTTTCTCCTCTCAAGCTCCCTGACCAACTTTTATAAAAATGCCTATGCCGTTAGCTCGGCAATTGGAATGAATGACCCCGCCCCAAGGGGCGGGGTATCAGCTGCGGAATAGGTTCCCTTTTTTCGCGGCAAGCCGCGGGGAATTAGACCCCGATTTTGTATTGAAATAGAAGGGATGGGATGGAAGGTTCCACGCTCTAATCTTCACCCCGCCCTTTGGGCACCCCTCTCCATCAAATTGAGAGGGGGTTTTCATTGTATTAACGAAGAAATTGTGGAAAAAGTCACCCCTTCTCCACTTGGTGGGGAAGGGGAGGGGGATGGGGATTTTAACGTTGTAATTCCCGCCTCATATTCCTGAAACAAAAGGGGTGTAGCGTGCGACTCGCAAGCGTTGCCGCAGGACGGGGTGAGGTGCTGTTCGCCTGTATTTTCAGATCCTTGGGGGATTTCCACCGCTTACGAGGACGACCCCCGCCGGGCAGTACAGGCGGCTTTGGAACTGTACAGGACGGCCCGCCGTGCCCGGTCAGAGCCGCACGGGCCACCCGCAATCGAAAGGAGGCGGCGCGGCTGTGGAAAATATAAGAGGAATTAACCAGGGTTTCCTACACCGCGCTGGGGCGGGGTTCCTGATGCACCCCTGCCCTATTACTTTTTGCGAGAGGCCAGCATGACCTTATAGGTTCGAGCGGTACAATCGTAAACCCATTTCCCCCATTTTCCGCCATCATCCGGCATATCGAACATTTCGGGAATGATTTCCTCATCGATCCTCATACAGGTAGTGACAATAATCGCAACAACCCGGCGGCACTCTTTTTTACTCACCTTGTAATTTTTCATAAAAGATTCGTTGGGCTTACACACTAATTTTTGAAACTTCGGCAGGAATGCCTTGTACCAGTCGAGCACGGCCATGGACTCCGCCCTGGCCACGAGGGGGAAATACAGGGCGAAAAGAAATGTGAGGATCGTCAAAATTCCGGCGATTTTTTTTAAGGTCATTGGGACCTCCCATATTGAAGGAATAAAGCAAAAGGGGATTTCCCCCGGGAAAAAGATGCCGCGGTTTTCACACTTGGGAGATGGGATAATATTTTCTCCTGGACTCTCGGGTTCCAGCACCCGAATTAATCCAAACATAAAGCCGGTGAGATTTTCAATCAAAATCTCACTGAAATAAAACCGATGGCCGGAAACAGAAGGGTATATGGGGAAGGAAAAATTTCGTTGGGATGAGGCACCCTGATCGGAGGGGCGCCACAAAGGAAGCGTATGGGGGATGAGTTGGTGGAAGCGGCGGGTGCCAGGGCCCTCGGCGTGAAGGACTGCGCTTCCCTGGGTAAGGACATCATCCATTCGGTCACCAATCCCCCATTACCGTAAAAGCCAACAGGTAGCCGAGGGCCAGGATGAGCATCGAAATTCGCAGATGAAAATCGATCAACCGGGCCACCGACCCCCGCCGGGCCGATAAAACATTTTAGGCCTGAAATAATAATAGCAGGAAAGAGCACGGCTGGCCGGTATTGGAGGAAGTTTTTCAGGGATTTACGTCTGGTGCCTGGACCATTCGCCCGGGGCCGTTCAGGCCTCCTGGGGTCTCCAGATGCGCCGTCCCAGCACCCAGGCCTCGGCGCAGAATCCCCCCATCATGGCCGAGACCCCCAGCACCGCGCCGTTGGCGTCCGGCAAGAGCAGGGAGGCGCTCCCGATGGAGACCACCACGCCGAACCTGGCCAGCGCGGAAAGGGCGATTTGGCTGGTGACCCGCATGTTCAACAGCAGCCCCTTGAACAGAGCGGCGAATCCGAGCATGAAGGCCAGCGCCCAGAACAGGGACACCGCGGGTGCGACGCCCCCGGAGAGTTCCGGGGTCAATCCCATCACGGCGCCCAGGAGGAAATTGCGGGCCGGAGGCAGCAGGAAGATCGCGGCCAGCAGGGAGAACCCCGTGGAGACCTGGAGGCAGAACACCATCATCACCCGCCGGTCTTCCGTTGAGCGCATCAGGGTCTGGGCGGTCTGGGCCAGATTGCGGAGGGGCCCCAGCATCACCTTCCACAATCCGTCGGCCACGCCGAAAGCGGCCAGGGCCAGTTCGGGCCGCACCAGCCGCCCGAGGAAGAAATTGATGGTGATGGCCACCCCGTTTTCCGAAGCCTGGGTCAGCATCAGCGGCCAGGCGAAGTTCCAGATTTGACGGTGGCCGGGAGGCGCTTCGGCTTCCACGGGGAGCGCCCGGTAAAACCGCCAGGTGAGCAGCACGGCCAACACGGTCTCCGTGAAAATGCAGAGAAACAGGGCCGCCGCGCCCACCACCGCCCCGCTCATGATCGAGGGCAGCACCGCCAGATAGCCGCCCAGAGCCACCAGCCGCACGAAGGTGCCCACCGTGATCAGGATCGTGCGCCGGTTGCGCATCAGCAGGGTGTAGGCCAGGGAACGGAAGACGGTGATTGGTGGAATCCACATGAAGATCACCAGCGCCGCCTTGGCTTCCTTCACCACCAGCGGCCCGGCGCCCATCAAGCTGCCGAAGAACCAATCCCCCAAACCCGTGAAAGCCAGCAGGTAGCCCAGGGCCACAATGAGCACCGAAATCCGCAGGTGAAAATCGATCAAGCGGGCCACCGAGCGCCGTCCCTGCACCAGAGCCAGCGAGGTCATCAGGGCGGTCCACATGGGACTCCCGGCGACGGAATGAAACGAAAAAGCGATGTTGTAGGCGGCCAGCGTGGTGGTGGGATCGGGCAGCCGCGCCAAAAAGGCATGGATCACCGAATGGGAGATCATCATCATCTCCGCCATGAACACCAGGGGCAGGAAGAAGGCGTAGGCGTCACCGAGGGAGACGGAGCGGGCGGGGGGTTCGGTCATGGGTGGGGTTGAATAATAAGGATTGATTTCGAAAACTTTAAAAACCATGCCGGAAAAAATCGAAATAACTTCCGAATGGAAATGGGGTTGCAATCAAGGAAATTTCATTGGCCCAACAGCCATGTTATGCTTCTGCACAGGGTCTTGAGAGGTTATACCCCGGCGGCAAAAAAAATTCACCGGGCTCCCAAGAGGCGCCGAGGGTTCGGTCCGCTTTCAGGCCATACGCCAAGTTCAAAAGGAAGGCGCAAAATGCATCCGGAAATCGAAGCGCGCTTGCCACGATTGCGTGAACTTTGCCGCGATTACCACGTGGCGCGGTTGGATTTATTCGGATCGGCCGCGGGGGGGGAACTTCGATCCTTCCACCAGTGACCTGGACTTTCTTGTGGAATACCTCCCGAACCCGGAGGCGGACGCCCTGGATGAGTTTTTCGGTTTCAAGGCGCAGTTGGAATCGTTGTTCGGCGGGAAAATCGACTTGGTCGAAACCCGGGCGGTCAGAAACCGCTATTTCCGCGAAGAGTTGGAGGAAACCAAGGTTCCGGTCTATGCGGCGTAGGGTGGTAAAATTGCTGGAGGACGTGCGTGATCAACCCGGTTTTTCACCCTTGCGCGCTTGGCGTTCGGCGATGAAGCGGGCCATCACCTGCTGGGGTTCGCCGGCCTCGTAACAGGCCCGCTGGCCTTCCACGGCGGCGCGAAATGCGTCCTCGAAGGCCGCCTGGGTGACTTCCCGAAAGCGCCGTTTGGTCTGCCGGAAGGCTTCCTGGGGCTTGGCGGCGAGTTCGGCGGCCATGGCCCGGGCTTCCGCGATCAACTCCGCATCGGGCGCCATCCGGTTGAGCAGGCCGAGGGTCTGGCATTCTTCCGCGTCCATCAGGCGGCCCGTGTAGGACAGTTCCATGTTTTTCGCCAGGCCCAGGTGCAGGCTCATCCAAAACGATCCCATCACGCTGGGAATGCCCGCGTTGATCTCGGGTTGTCCCATGCGGGTGGACGGGCAGCCCACCCGGAAATCCGCCACCAACGCCATCTGGAACCCGGCGCCCGCCGCCACGCCATTCACCGCGGCCACCACGGGTTTTTCCACCATGCGGATGGCGTGGTAGACGTCGCGCATTTCCCCGAACCAGGCCTCCACGTCTTCCGGGCGCACCGACTGGGCTTCCTTCAGGTCCACGCCGGCGGCGAAGGCCCGCCCGGCGCCGGTGAGCACGATGGCCCGCACGTCCTCCCGGGAGGCCATGGCTCCCAGGGCGGCCACGATGCCTTTTCGCATATTGGAATCGAGGGCGTTGAGGGCGTCGGGCCGGTTGAAGCGCAACACGGCCACCCCGTCCTGGATTTCCTGGGTCACCGCCGCGGAGGCCGAAGGGTTCAAGGAAGTCTCCATAGCTTTGGCCACGCGCCCCAGATGGAGCCCTATGCTGCGGAGCCGGGGGGGCGGGGCCTGAGAGGAGGGGCGGGGCTGGCGCGCCCTCCCTATTTTATCATGGCCTCGGGAATGAAGAGGATAATCTGGGGCACCGCGATCAGGATGGCCACGTTGATGAGGTCCACGAACACGAACCAGCCGCAACCGCGGAAGATATCGCCCATTTTCACATTGGGCGCGACCCCCTTGAGGATATAGACATTCAATCCCACCGGTGGCGTGATCAGGCCGATTTCAATCATGCGCACCACCAGCACGCCGAAGACGATTGGATTGAAGCCCAGTTCGCGGATGGCGGGGAGTACGATGGGCACGGTCAACAACAGCATTCCGATGCCGTCCAGAAACATGCCCAGGATCAGGTAGAGGAAAAGGATGCCAATCAGAATCACGTACCGGTTCACATCCAATCCCAGAATGCCGTTGGCCAGGGCGGCCGGCATGCCGGTAAACCCGAGGAAATGCACAAAAATCAACACGCCGGCGATGATGGCGAAGATCATGGCGGTGGTGCGGGCGGTTTCCAGCATGGCCTCTTTGAATTTCCCGCGGGTCAGGCGGGGCCATGCCAACAACAGGGCCCCCATGGCGCCGACCGCGGCCGACTCGGTGGGGGTGGCCAGGCCGGTATAAATACTGCCCATCACCAGCCCGATCAAGACAATCATGCCCCAGGTTCCCTTGAGCGAAGCGAAGCGGTCGCGCCAGGTGATGCCTTTGATCGCCGGACCCAGGCTCGGATTCACCTTGAAGCGGATCACCAGCATCAGGGAGTAGCTGCAGGCTTCCAGCAGGCCCGGCAAAATTCCCGCCAACAACAAAGCCCCGATGGATTCCTCGGCGATAAACCCATAGATCACCATCAGTACCGAGGGAGGGATCATGGCGGCCATGGTGCCGCCGGCGGCCACGCAGCCCGTGGAGACCTTGTCGTCGTAACCGAATTTCTTCAACTCCGGCAGCGCCACGCGTCCCATCACGGCGGTGGAGGCCGTGGAGGCTCCACAGGCGGCGGCGAAGCCGGCCGCCCCGAAGACCGTGGCGATGGCCAGCCCCCCCGGCAGGTGACCGAACCACTGCCGCGCGGCCCAATACAGACCTTGGGTGATGCCGGCGTGATAGGCGAAATATCCCATCATGATGAACAGGGGCAGCACCAGCAGGGTATAGCTGGAGAGATGCCCCACCGGAATCAGTCCGGAAAGTCCCGCAGCGGGCGCGAAACCCCGCATCAGGAAAAGCCCGAAGAATCCGCACAGGGCCGTGGCGTAAGCGATCCGGATCCCCGACATCAACATCGCAGTGAGAACGAACAGGAAGATCACTCCGATCAGTACGGGGTCCATGGCTAGGGTTTCCGAATAAATGAAAAAAAGCGCATCGATGGCGGCCGATTAATCGGCGCTGGCGATTTCCTTCCCCTCCGTGGGCCGGGGAGGAAATCGATGCGGAAAAAGCTCGCGTAACATTTGCAGATACAACCGAACCGTGCACAGGAACATACCCAATGGCACCACCATGGCGGCGGGCCAGGTTGGGAAATAGGGCGGGGACATGGTCACGCCGTCATACAGCCAACCTCGGTAAGCATGCTTCCCGCTGAAGTAGGCCAGGATGCCGTAGGTGATCATGGAGACGGCAAAAGCCGAGATTTCGAAAAATCGCTTGGTCTTCGGCGGCAGATTGTCCACCACCAGGGTCATCCCCACATGCCCGTTTTGAGATTGGGTATAGGCGATGGCCAGAAACACGATCACCGGAACGAACAACTCGGCGATTTCCAAATGCCCGGGTATCGGTGAATTGAACACGTAACGGAGCATCACCTCCGCGCACACGAACAACATCACCGCCAGGATCACTCCGGTGGAGATGAAGGTGAGGAACTCTTCGAGCTTCGTGGCCCAAGGATCGATCCTGGCGGCCAGCAGGGCGATGCCCACCAGCAGCGTCAGGATGACCAGGGCCACTATCATAACTTCCGTCATATCAAATCAGCTCAAGGGGCGTATTTGGCGACCTGAGCCTTGACGAAACTCAGTATTTGGGTTCCAGGGCGGCCTTTTTTGTTTTGCTCCCGCTCCCATTGGGCCCAGATTTTTCCGGCGGTGGCGACGAGCTTGGCCCGCTCGCTGGCCGGGAATTTGATCACTTCGAGGCGTTTTTTGAAGATCGGCAGCCACTTTTTATCGGCGACCTCATAAGCTTTTTTCATCTGCAGCACGGCGGCCCATTGTATGTCCTTCATTTTGCGTTTCATATTATCGGGCAGTGCGTTGTAACTGTCGATGCTGACCACGTTGAGGCACATGAACCCGCTCATGGCCATGCCTACGGTGGCGTATTTGGAGACTTCATACAATTTGTAGGAGCCAAAAGCGTAGGTCCAGGGAAAGCCGAAGCTGTCGATGGTGCCACGGTCCAGCGCCTGGTAGCCTTCCGGTGCGGTGACCATGGTGGGCACGGCGCCAAACTCCTTGAGGGCCAAGGCGTTCAACCCGGAGATGCGCATCTTGACCCCCTTCATATCGGCGGTATTGGCGATACGCTTGTTGCCCATGAACTCATAGGGCGGCAACAACCCGGGCGCCAGGAATCGGACGTTCCAGCGGCTCGCCATTTCTTTTTTAATGTCCGGATGATTGAGAACGGCGATTTCCACCCTCGCGCGGGCAATCAGGTCGCCGGGCAGCAGGAAGGGAAGTTCCATCACCGAGAGCAGCGGCAGCTTGTTGGGATGATATCCCACGCAGGTGGTCGCGGCTTCGAAAGCCCTAATGAGGATACTGTCCAGGTTCTGCCGGCGGGGTCCCAGGGCGTCCCCATAATTGATCCTCAACTCAAACTGGTCGCCCATGGTGGCTTCCATCATTTCCTTGGTGACCTCAATGCCCTTGGTAAAAGCCCGTTTGGGGCCCCAGACATTGAAATTCCAAACGGTCTTGGCCGCCCAGCCGGCGCCTGGAAGAAGCGTCAGCATCAGGAAAAAGGCGAATATGCTTAGGATTGTGCGGATAGACATGATATTTCCCTTCCAAATTTAGGTTCGGGACCGTCGCAGGGCGTTACCCGACGCGCCTGCTTGGTTCCTTGTTTACCCAGGCCCCGTTTGCCGGGGGTGGATTTGAACTCCCCACTTTGCGATATGGTTTCTTTTATAGGGTGGGCTTCTCTTTGTCAAAATCCCGCAAAACGGGCGAGAGGACGGATATTTTTCAATTCCTCAAAATCTCTTTCCCTTCGCGCTCCCCAAGGGTTGACCTGCCCGGGCCTTCTCCGGCACAGTCTTGGAAGTTCACTCCCGGTCAGGGCGTAAATCCATTCCACCTTGTTCACGAAAGAAAATAAAATGGCACTCACCACCCTGCGCTCCGAAATAGCGGGGACAATCTGGAAAATCGAGGTTTCCCAGGGCGGCCAGGTGGCCCAGGGGGATACGCTGATCGTCATCGAGTCGATGAAAATGGAAATTCCGGTGGTGGCGGAACAGGGCGGAAAGGTGGTGGAGATCCTGGTGGCCGAACAGGAGCCGGTGAGCGAGGGCCAGGAATTGATCCGCATCGAAACCTGAGCCGGCGCCGTCCGCCTCACGGCACCTGCCCCGCCGCCTCACTACGCCGCCTCCCTACGCCGCTTCCACGGCCGGTTGCGGGGCGGCGTCCCGGGCCGCCGCGCGCTGCTCCTCATACCCGTCGAAGAGGTCCACCCAGAAGGCCGCTTTCTGAATCAGCGCGATCTTGGCGATCAACCCGCCGGCCAGCATGGCGGCCCCGGCCAAAATGGGCGCGGCGGGGACGGTCTGCGCGAAGACCAGGCCGGCCGCCAGCAACACCGCGGGCAGCAGCCCCCCCAGCCCGACGATGCCGGCCAGGTAGGAAGGACGCCGCAGCACCTCCACCGAGCGGGTGAAGGTGGGCGTGTGGGGCGGCGTGGCCAGATACTTCAACCAGATCGCCAGATTGATCGCGATCAGGCTCAAGCCCACCACGTAAGGGGCGACGCCCTCGATCAGGATGCGGGAATGGAACACTCCGGCGATGATCAGGTAGGCGCCCATCCCCGAGGCCATTCCCGAAGCGATGAAGTGGTGCGGCATGATGGGAACGCTCCAGGCGGGCACGCCCTTGGCGGTGCGCAGGATCAACCCCTGGCACAGGGCCAGCCCCAGCCCGGCCATCCCGGCCAGGATTTGCGCCACGGGACTGGCCAGCAGGAGCGTGTCCAGTACCGCCAAGGCGATGAACGCAATGGCGAACACCGATTCCCGCGACATCCACGAGTTGCGGAAATTTCGAATCACATTGAACCCGCGGAAGGGCCGCCCGGCCTCCGCCGCCACGGACAACAACCCGATGGCCACCAAGGCGGGCCCCAGCAGGCCGGTGAGATGCCGCCAGTTGAAGGCCGCCAGGGAAAAGCCGCCGATGGAAAAAACATCCGGCGATCCGGCCTGCCCGGCCGCCCCGAACAGGGGCGCGTAGGCCTCCGTGCCCAGCCAGCCGCAGAGGGTGCCCAGTATGAACAGGGCCATGCCGGTGGTGCCGCAGAAGAAGTTGGCCGTCGCCAGGCCGTGCCAAGTGCGCTGAAGTTCGGGAGTCCTGGGCTCGATGCGTGGCGGGTTGAGGTACACCACCGAGGGCTTGGTCTCCAGGTGTTCCAGCAGGCGCACGGCGTTGGGGTTTTCATCGGCCAGCCTGGAGACCCGGCTCTCCGGATCGTCCCAATCCCCGAAGACGATGGCGTCCGCGATGCACGAGGAGGAGCAGGCCGGGGTGTATTCGGGATCGATGCCGGGCCGGGCGCCCTCGGGAGCGTTGTCGAACTTGTGGTAGCAAAAATGGCATTTGGTGCAAATGCCCACCCGCTCCTTGTCATAGGTGGCCAGCTCCGGCGGCGTGGCCTCGCCAAAGTAATACTTCTCTTCGGGAATCAAATGACGGGCGCGGTAGGGGCAAGCCACCACGCACGATCCGCAGCCGATGCAAATGTCGTTGTCGATCCAGACGATGCCGTCGGGGCGCACCTTGGTGGCCGTGGTGGGACAGGCGTCGAAACAGGGCGGGTCGGCGCATTGCATGCAGGTCATGGGCAGGAACTGCCGGTTCACGTCGGGATACTCCCCGCTTTCCAGGTCCAGCACCGTGCGCCAGAGCGTGCTGGGAGGCAGCCCGTTTTCCATCTTGCAGGCGATGGTGCAGGTGTGGCAGCCCACGCAACGCCCCAGGTCCACCACCATTCCCCAATGGGTCATCTGATCCTCCTGCTGGAATTGATTTGACCAAAATTCAAGTTGCCCTGAACTCTTCACGAATTTTTTCGGAAAGGAAAATTTTCAGCAGCGACTGATAGGGGACATCCCTTTTATGGGCGAGGAGCTTTAATTCCTCGATCATGGATTCCGGCAGCCTGAGGGAAATGGTTTTCAGGGAAGGTTTCAGGCTGGCCAGAAAGACCCGCTTCGTTTTTTTCCAATCCACATATTCGGTGGAATCATGGGCCGCCCAGAATTCCCGCTCCTCGTCCTCGCTTTTAAACTTCGGAATTTTCTTGCTCATGAGCCTGATAAACCTTCCTCTCCTTCCTGTTTATTTTTCCTTGGAACGTTTCTCCCCGTGGGTTCACTCCTCTCCAGGGCGGCCCGCTGAATCTCAGGCCTTATAGACCCTGACGGGGACCAGGTCCGCGCCGCTGCCGGTGGCGTCGGTGAGATTGATGCCCACCGTGGCCAGTTGGTTCAGGTTGGGCGTGTCCAGGTCCTTGGCCACCGGGGTGATCCAATGGCCGAACTGTTGCGTGGTCAGCACCACGTCGGGGCGGATGCCCTGCTTGAGCACGGCCTTGCCCTTGACACGGTTGACGGGCGACTCCACCCAGATCTGATCGCCGTCGGCGATGCCGTTTTCGCGGGCCCATCCGGTGTTGAGGATCACGCCGAAGTGGGTTTCGATGTTGGCGGCGATATCGGCGATGATGGGGAGCGAAACCGTGGAACCCCAGGCATACTGCATGGAGCGGGTGGTCAGCATCCACATGCCATAGTCGGCGGGGTCCTTGCCGTTGTCCCTGGCCATCGAATCCCAGATTGCGGGAAAATCCTTCCAGGGGGGCAGGGGGTTGTATTCGGCCAGTTGTTCCTCCCACCAGTCCACGCCGATCTCATGGAGCCGGTTGCCCAGTTGGTTGCCCATGCGCTTGAGGCGCTCCTGGTAGGGCAACTCGTAGCGCAATCCCTTCTCGCGCATCACCGTGTCCAGATACCAGTGATCCTGGGGGAAGGGCACCAGGTAGGCGCCGTTTTTCTTGAACCAGGCCAGGTCCTTCATTTCCTTGCCCCGCGAGGCCTCCAGGGTGCAGGCGCGGGCGGCGCGGTCCCAGATTTCCTCGACGCTGTAGCTGCGCTCCGGATTGAGCGCGCCTTCCGGGTAGAATTTCTTGAGGCTGATGCCGATTCCCCGCCCATTGTTGATGGCCTCGTTGTACTCGGCCAGGATGCCCACCTTTTGGGCCAGCCGGGTGGTGATCTCGGTCATGTCCATGGTGTCGTAGACGGGCTTTTCGGTGACCGGCTGGCGAATGGCCCAGCCGCTGTGGCGCCAGAATTGCTCGATGAACTGGGCGCCGCCGATGCGGATCAGTTGGGTGCTTTCGGTGTCCGGGCTCTCCGGCAGGATCACGTCGGCGAACCAGTTGGTCTCGTCGGGGGTGTAGCCGAAGCAGAGCGTGAAAGGAATTTTCGAAAGCACGCTCAGCACCCGGTCCGTGTCCCAATGGGAAATGGCCGGGTTGGAGCGGCAGTTGATCCACACGTCCGGCACCTTCTGCTCGGGCCAGTTGCGGGGGGTGTTTTCCATGAACAGCCAGGGCAGGTGGGCCGGGCCCAGCGCGGGCGCCCAGGGGCCATTGCCCAACAACGGCACCAGGGTCTCGAAGGCGCTGCGGTTCCTGGACTGCACCCACCCTTTCTTGTCGGTGGGGTTGAGCGCGCCGTCCATGAAACCGTCGGGGCCTGGCTTGACGGTGAGAAAGCGGTCGAAGGCCGGACGGTTGAGCCGCACCCCCGAGCCGATGATGGCGCCGGGGACTTCCAGCGCGCCCACCAGCACGGCCAGCATGGTGCGCCCCCAGCACGACTCGTAACCGCCCCAGCCGTTGGCCACGGTCTTGCCCAGCATGATGGCCACCGGACGGTAGGGGTATTCCCTGCCCTCCACCTCGATGGTCTCCCCCACGCGGGCGTGCTTGAGAAAATCCGCCGCCACGGCGCGGATTTTTTCCGCCGGAATATCGCAAACCCCGGCCGCCCAGTCCGCGGAATACTGGGCGATGTGGTCCAGCAGCATCTGGAAGGCGGTGCGCACCTCTACGCCGTCGTGTTCCCAGCGCTCCTCGTCCGCGCCCTGCTCGACGCCCGAGGCGGTGAAGCTGCCGGCCAGGGCCGCGTGTTTCGCGCCGGGGGCGTCATGGGGCACGGGCGCTCCGGCCTGTTCGTCCCAGACCAGCGGCTGGCCGCTCTGCGGGTCGCGCAGGTAGTAGCCGTTGGGGGCCACCAGATAGGGCGAACTGGTGCGATCCCGCAGGAAGGGCACGTCGCAGACCTCGCGCCAGTCGTTCTCGTGCAGGATGTGGTGGATCATGGCGAAGAGGAAGGCCGGGTCCGTCTTGGGCTTGATGGGCAGCCATTGGTCCGAAAACGCCGCCGAGATGGACATGTGCGGCTCCACCTGCACCCGGTAGAGCCCCCTGTCCTTGGCTTCGGCATGGCGCCAGACCCCGGTCACGCCGGCCGACGCCAGGCCGTTGTTGCCGAAGGAGAGCACGTATTTGCACAGGGGGGTGTCCGGCACCACGATGAAGGCCCGGTGCCAGAACTCGCCGTAGAGATGCTCCGAGTGGTAGCACTTGACCCCCTGCCCGGCGCCGATGCTCTGGTCCAAGGGGCCCCAGGCCGACATGAAGGCCGGGAAGGTGCCCAGGAAGCCCGGCGCCACGCCCCCCTGGCCCAGGGTCAGCGCCAGCCGGGGGTTGTTCGACTCGTCCACCAGCCCCTTCTCGCGGATGGCGCGGAGTTTTTCGGCCACCATTTCGATGGCCTCGTCCCAGGAAATTTCCACCCACCCCGGCTCCTCGTCCTTGCCCTTCTTGGGGTTGGTGCGCTTGAGCGGGGTCTTGATGCGGTTGGGGTTGTACATCTTCTGGATCAGGCCGTAGGCCTTCACGCAGACGCGGCCCTGGGCGGGGTGTTCCTGGTGAAAATTAAAGTTGGGCACGATGCGCTTGGCGACGCCGTCCTCCACTTCCACCTCGATCAGGTCCGGCCCCGCCACGCATTGCGAGCAGTAGACCGGGATTCTCTCCACCGTCATGGGGACTCCTCTTCAATGGTTGCCTTCCGGCGGGCCGTCCGGCGGCAGAGCCCTCCCTGCGGACTCTCTTTTTCCGCACAATATCGCCCGGGGAGGGGGGTTGGCAAATGGGGGTGGGGGAGAAATCGGAAAGTCAGTTCCCACGTAAGAACGGAGGGTTCCCGGCGGAATGACCAGGCGCAAAAACAGGCGGCTGCGCCGCGCCTCACGGAAAGCGCCACGGTGCTATTGAAACCGCCACATCAGGCCGATGCGCGAAGAGGGGCGGAAGCCCACGTATTCGAAGTAACGCAGCAACTCCCAGTCGTTCCAGCGGCAGAGGGTCTCGATGCGGGCCGCTCCCGCTTCCCGCAGCCAGTCCAGCAGGCTCTCCAGCAAGGCCGAGGCCACGCCCTGGTGGCGGAATTTTTCGCGCACGGCGAAGGAATCGATCACGCCGCGCATTTCTTCGATGCCGAACTCCCCCTGGAAGATCGAGCCCACCAGGAACCCGGCCGGTTCTCCGTCCAGCCAGGCCACCAGGAAGTGGTTGTTTCCGGGGCGCGAGGCGGCCGCGGAGAACTTGCCCGAAAAATAGCGCCCGCGGGAGGCCTGCATGGTTTCCCGGTCGATTTCGGCCACGGCGTCCAGGTCGGCCTCGGTTGCCGCGGTCACTTCCGCGTGGGAATGGCCGGCCTGAAAGGGATGGCGGGCCGTGTCCCAGACCAGGTCCAGCTCGTGGGAGAGCCGGAAGCCGATGGACCTGAAGAACCCGATCAATTCCAGCCGATGCCAATCCACCAGGGTGTGAATGGCTTCCACCCGCAGGGCCTCCATGTTCTTGCGGTACTGCATCAGCAGGCGATGGGCCACCCGCCGGTGGGCGAAATCCGGGTGGACGCCCAGGGTGTGCAGCACCGCGCGGGTGACGGGAATGCCGAATTCGCCGAAGAACAACTGGCCCAGCAGGAAACCGATCGCGCTGCCGTCCGACTCGGCGGCGAGGGAGGTGTTGATGCCCGGATCCCGCAGGCAGACGGCGAACTTTTCCTCGAAGTAGGGCCGCCGGACGTGCCCATGGGACTTGGCGTCGATGGAGATCACCCGCTCCAGGTCCGCTTCCGCGATCACCCGGATGATGAACGGATTGTTGAGTTCCCCCTCCTTTTGCAGGTCTTCATCTTCCATGGGGCTCGACTCCGGAGCCATCCCCTGCTCCAGGGACGGATGGGTTGAAAAGAGGTCTGGCCAGGACAACTCAGGCGCTGCCGCGCCGTGCCAGGAATTCGTGGCGGAAGGCCCCCCACAGCGCGGCGCCGTAGGCCCCGGCCATGATCGCCTCTGGATGGGCGGTGATCTCCAGCTCCATTTTCTGATCGGCGGCCGTCCGGTTGAGCGCGCCCACCAGCCCGGTGTCCCGGGACAACCCTCCGGTGATGGCCACCTTCCCCGTGGCGCCGGCGGCTTTCAGCAGACGGATATAACGCCCGGCCATGGACTCGTGGATGCCGCGCAGAATGTTCCCGGCCGGGATGCCGCGGGAAACGAAATTGATCACGTCCGTCTCAGCCAACACGGCGCAAATGCCGGAGATTTTCTCCGGGTTTTCCGCCTCCAGGGAGAGCGGCCCCACCTCCTCCAGGGTGACTCCCAGGTAGCGGGCGATGTTTTCCAGGAACTGGCCCGATCCCGAGGCGCATTGGCTGGTCATGCGGTATTGCAGCACCTTGGAGCGGGGGTCCATGTGAATGGCCCGCGCGTGCAGCGCCCCGACGTCCAGGGCGGCCTCCGCGCCGGCCACCATGTACCTGGCGCCGCGCGCGTGGGTGGTCATGGTGTAGAAATGCCCCCGCCGGAACTCGATCATCTCACCCTCTCCGGTGGAGGCCACGTAGTGCACGTCCCCGGCGGACAGGCCGGCGGCTTCCAGCACCGCTTGGTAGGCTTCCTTGGCCACGGTGAGCGGATTGCGCCGCAACAGCCGGTCCACCCGCCCCGCCAACAGGGTTTCCACCGGTTTTTCCCCACCGTTGGTTACCACCCCGTTGGTTTCCCCGCCGTTGTTTTCCCCTCCGTTGTTTTCCACCCGGAAGATCGCCGTTTTCACTCCACTGCTGCCGATGTCGATACCCGCCGCCACAGTCATGATGCGCTCTCGTTTTAAGGTGCCGGATTTCAGAAGCCCTGTGACCAACTCAATAAAAGCAGGAGGAGGGCGCCTCAGGCGGCCCTCCGGGGGGAAACTTTGAAAAGTTTCAACAAACTTTCTTATTGGAAAAACAGGTATTTAAGTCTCTCATTCCAATATCTTAATAAAAGTTTTAATCCATTTTTTCCAAAAAATGGTCAGGGGCGTGGGGGATGAAATCCCCCACGCATTTGGATGGTCACAGGCCTTTCAGTGCCGGGAAACCTTCCCGCCATCCCTCTCCCCGCGCACGGGATGCACGGAGGAGGGAGCCTTACCCGGCCACGTTGCGCAGGGCGAACAGGGCCGCGCCCACCGCGCCGGTGTAGATGGAATTGGCGGAGATGTTCAATTTTCGTTTCCCGTAGTTTTCCTCCACCAGCGTGCTCAGGGCATGGACGGCGGCCTCGTTGTTGGCCACGCCTCCGGTGAAGGTGAACTCGTCCTCGATGCCACCGGAGCGGGCCAGCAGGGACATGGCGCGCAGGATGATCGCCCGGTGCAACCCCTGCAGAATATCCTCGCGGCGCTCCCCGTTGTTGAGCCGCTCGCGCAGTTCCGCCCCGGCGAACACGGTGCAGGTGGAGTTGATGCGCACCGATTTGTTGGCCTGCATGGCCAGCGGCCCCAGCTCCTGCACCCCCATGTTGAGCTCGTCGGCGATGTAGCCCAGGTAGCGCCCGCACCCCGCCGCGCAGCGGTCGTTCATCTGAAAGCTGGTCACGATGCCTTCGGGGTCCACCTGGATGGCCTTGGTGTCCTGCCCCCCGATGTCCAGCACGGTGGCCGTGCCGGGGAACATGGTGTGGGCGCCCAGCCCATGGCAGAGAATTTCCGAGCGGATCCGCTCCTTGGGAAAAGGCAGCCGCGCGCGGCCGTAGCCGGTGCCGACCGCATTGAGCACCTCCAGGGAGATGTCCAGCACCTGATCCGCGGCGGAGCGGATTTCGGCCTCGGCCTCCTCGGAAAGCCCGTCCCTGCCGCCATCGCCGAACGAGCGATCCAGCGCCTTGCCCATATTGCCTTCGAGGCTCAGGTCGAGCAGGGTGTTTTCCACGCGGATGATGCACTTGTCGTATACGTTCACCAGCATGTCGTAGGTCACCCCATCGGGCTCGGCCAGGGCTTCCGCGCCTCGCATGTAGGCATTGCCGGCCAGATCGCGGAAGAAGTCCGAGCGTTTGGCCGCGCCCGGCCGGAACCATTCCAGGGCTTCAACGGCGATCTCCTCGAACAATTGCTCCAGTTTGTCGCGCAGGGGAGTCCTGAGGGCCTGATCCACCCTCCCCTTGGAAATCTCCGCCATGGAAATTTCCGTCAGGTGGCGCAGTTGGCGCAGGAACTGCTCCAGCCGGAAATTGGCCTCCAGTCCGGTCAGGAATGCTTCCAGGTTTCCCAGTTCCACCGCGCCCGTGCCCAGTTCCACCGCGCCCGTGCTCATTTGCCGCCGGAAGAGGGAAAAGCGGGTGTCGATGAACGCCTCGTTCTGGGCGATGGCGCAGGCCGTATCGTAATTGCTGCGCGAATTGGTGATGCCCTTGCCCAGAATGACCTGATTGGCGTCCATCACCACCGCCTTGGTGGTGGTGGAACCCAGGTCGATGCCCAGATAGAGTTTCATGCCGCTCCCTTGCGCTTTTGCTCGATCATCTGGAAGTAGGACTCCATCCGGGTCTTGATATTGGCGCCGGAGAAATAGCGGGGGTCCACCAGATCGGATTCCACGAATCCACCGGCGATGCCGGTGCGCTGCTCCACTTCGCGCAGGATCAGCAACTGCCCGGCGGAAAACGAGTTGCAGCTTTTGATGGAGTTGATAAGGAACCCGTCGGCCTGGTACTCCCGCACGTACTTGGAGAGCAGGGCCACCCGGCTGGGCAGGTTGAGGTTGGTGTAACAACCGAAGCAATAGTCCGCCAGGGACTCCAGGGGATGTTCCGGGTCGTGCCGGAAGCCCTGGTCATACAACCCGCCCACCTTGGCATAGCTGCTGGCCACCACCACGGCGCCCTCGTCATAGAACATTTTCCAGAAATCCCGGAAGCTGGTCCAGTTGGGCGGACCCTCCACCACCAGCCGGTAACGCTCGGGCCCCATCTCCCCTTCCGGGGTGACCGGTCCCTGCCCCGCGGCCAGGCGCGCCTCCACTTCCTTGCGCAACTCCCGGTAGTACTCGACCGCGGCCTCCGTGCCGCGGAAAGCGCTGAAGATGGGGCCGATGTAATACACGGCGCCAAAGTAGGCGTCGATGGGAGAGGGCACGTTTTTGGCGGATTCCAGCACCGCCACCAGGTCGTCCTCGGCCTGCCGGGAGCGGGCCAGCATCTCGCGCAGCTTGTCGATATCGAACTTCCGCCCGGAGACTTTCTCCAGCTTGGGGATCACCTCTTCCTTGATTTGCCTGACCATGTAGGCGCGCATGGAATCGGTGACGATCCCGTCACCCTGGTAAGGAGTGTGGAGCATGGCCACCGGGGCGTTGTATTCCTCCCGCAGCAGTTCGAACCACTTGAGGAAAGTGAAGCAGCCCGTGTAGGAAAGCAGCAGCAGGTGCGGATCGGGAATCCTCGTTCCCGACGGCCCGATGTTGCCCGAGCGGGCCATGCCGATGTCCGCCTTGACGTAGGCGCACACGTCTTCCGAATGCCCAAGTTTTTCGGCCTCCAGCACCATCTTGCCGGTGCGCTTGCGCATGGCGTTCTGGAGGGCGTTGATTTCGGGATGCACCGGGAGCAGGTTGTCGAAGCTGCCGATCAGCTCGTTCAGGTTGCCCGGCACGAACGTATACACCACCTTGCAGCCGGTTTCCGCGGATGCCGCCAGGGCCTTGTAGTGGGAGGCGATCATCTCTTTTTGCAGCACCATGCTCCGTTCCTTTTGCACTTCATTTCCCGGGAGGGGCTGATCCGCCTCTGGTTTGATTCTTGTGACTTGAGCGCTCATTCGTTTCCCCAGAGCTTGATGGAGTCCGAAAAGGTTCCGGTCTGTTCCTTGATCACCTGGAACTGGCCGGTGTTCTCAGCGTATTTGAATTCGGTATAGGGGATGCCCTCCCTTTCCACCGCCGCGCTCACCATGGGCTGGTCCAGCAGCGCCGGATCGCAGAAGCTGGCCGCGCTGAAGATCACCCCTTCGCCCCGCCGCCTCCTGCATTGGCGCACCAGGGCCTCGCCTTTTTCCTTTTCCGCGATGTAGACAAAAGGGGTTTCCATGGCGTGATCGAGGAAGGTCTGGGCGATGTTGGCCACGGGGTCTCCTTCCTCGGGGATGGGGGCGGTGAGGAAACGCGACCCCAGCACGAAATCGTCATCCACGATGTAGCAGCCGGACCGCTCGATGGTGTGAATCAGGCCCAGCGGCGGCTGCTCGCAAAAAGCGCCGGTGAGCACGATGCGGCTGTTGTCCAATGCCTGGCGCTCCTCGCCCTCGATGGCCTCGCGATAGGCTTCCAGCATGGCGTTGTGTTCCTCCACGGGCAGCAGGTTTCCCGCCCGCAGCAGCAGGTACAACTCCACCGTGCGCACCTGCCAGGGCTTTTCGGCCCGCAGGTCATAGAGTTCCAGCACCAGTTCCCGGTTGCGGTTATAAAGCCGGATCGACTCGCGCAGGGCGTCGTCGGTGATCCGATGGCCGCTCAGGCGCTCCATGTCGGCGGCCAGGGTGCGCAATTCGGCGATGTAGTATTCCCCCGCCAAGCCGGGGGTGAAGTTCTGGGGGAGATCCAGGTACTTGGAGTATTTGTCCGGGAACATCATCTTCCACATTCCCGACAGGTTGCGGATCACGTCGCAGATGGAGGGGAAGATCACGCCGTCCAGCGCATCCAGGCTTCCGTTGACAGCCATTTCGATGGTGCTGCGGGGGATATGGCAGATGTAGGATTGAAAGTAGGCGTCGCCACGGATAATCTCGATGTCGGCCCCCATCAACCCCACGGGAAGAATGCCGGCGGCGTGAAGTATCTCCCGCGGGATATACACCGGCATGAATCCGATGGCCTTGCGGCCAGGCGCTTCGGCTTTCCAGGCCCTCACCGTGGCGAGATTCAAGTCCTCATACAGCGCCTGGCAGCGCTGTTGAATTTTTTCCAATGCCTTGTTTTTCTTCATCTCCCCTCGTCCGGTTCCGCCCCCCAAAAAAACTGTCAAGACAGGGGCGATTGGTTTTTCAGGCCATGGGTTGTCGAGGCCATGGATTTTTCAGGCCATGGCCTCCTTTCATGTTGAATGATTTTAACCCCAACCTCCCCGGCCCCGCTTGATTTAGATCAAAAATTAATTTGAGGAAGGTCAGGAATCCAAAACGATGCGGAGTTGGGAAGGGTTTTACGGGCAGGGTTTCCCTCCGCCACAGAAATTTAACCGGGATTTAATCCGGGATTTAATGGAGGTTGAACGGAGGAGCGAGGAAGTGTCGCGGGAGGGGTTGTGGGAAAGGGGATCTTGAAAGGGGCGGTCTGGAAAGGGTATCGGCGGGCGGTGTTCCCTGGCGGAACACCGATTGGCGCCGGAGAGCCGCGCGGACGGCCCTGTGCAAAAGACCCCAACAGCGAAACCCTGGCCCGGCGGTGCCGCTGGAACCGGATCGGACCTCCGAGATCACCCAATGGGATCGGGGTTTTAGGGGTTTTGGGGCGGTTCGATTTCGTCCAGCAGGGGATCCAGGTCGGGAATCACCACCGTTCTGCCGGAGAAAAAAGCCACTTCCTCCTTTTCCAGCATATTGATCACCCGGGCGATGGTTTCCGGGCGCGAGCCCAGCATGTCGGCGATGTCCTGCCGGGAAAGGGGCAGCCGCATCTGCAAGGCGCCGTCGTCCCGCACCGTGGCGTAGCGGTCCTTCAGGGCGAGCAGCAAATGGGCAAAACGCACCCGGACGGAGTGGGAGGCGGACTGAAGAATCGTTTCCTCGGCGGCATCCAGGTCACTGGACACCTTCCTCAGGAAACTCAGGCCCAAGCCGGGGTTGCGGTCCAGCAACTTGCGCACGGACTTCCTGTCCACGAAGCACAACTGCGCCGGTTCCAGGATTTCCGCGCTGGTGGTGTAGTCCTCATCGGCGAAGAAATCCCGATACCCGATGGTCTCCCCCGGATAGCACAGGCGCACCAGGACGGTATTTCCGTGTTCATCGGCCTTGCGGATGGCCACCAGCCCGCTGGAAATGCAGAAAATTCCCGAGCAGGTATCGCCCTGGTTGTACACCAGTTGCCCGGTCCGGTAGGTCGAGTTGGACTTGCTGTCGTTGAGAGAGGACATGTCCTCGTCGTCCAGCACGCACCATTCCGACCGGGCGCGCCACTGGCAGGCGAAGCAGTTTGGGGCCGGCCGGTTGCTTGGAATTCCGCTGTTTTTGCCTCTGGGCATGTGCGCTTTCCATTGGGTTCACTTTTGCCCCCCAACACCATGGGAACCATGATGTGTAACCCCAATAATGTGTATATCATAGACCGGCTTGGGTCTCTTGTCCTCCTCGGGGTTGACCCTGGCGGCCAAAGGGGCGGCGCCCCTTTGGCCGCCGGAGGGAAAATAATTTCAAGCCGGGCACGGCGATCTGTTGAAACCCACCCATTGCTTTTGATCGCGGGGCGGGGAAAAGAGAGGTTGCCCAAAGCATGGCTTGGTCAACCATCCATCCAATCAAAGAAGGAATCGCAATGGACTATCAAGACATTCTGTACGAGGAAAAAGAGGGCGTGGCGCGCATCACCATCAACCGGCCTCAGGTTTATAACGCCTTTCGCCCCCAAACGGTGGACGAATTGATCGAAGCGTTCAAGGTCGCCGGATGGAACAAGGAAATCGGCGTGATCGTTTTTGGCGGCGCGGGGGACAAGGCCTTTTGCACCGGCGGCGATCAATCCGAACATGAAGGGCAATACAAGGGCGCGCGCGGCACCACCGGCATGCCCATGGACGAACTCCACGCCATCATCCGCAACGTGCCCAAGCCGGTGATCGCCCGCGTGCAGGGCTACGCCATTGGTGGCGGAAACGTGCTGGCCACCATTTGCGATCTCACCATCGCCTCGGAAAACGCCATCTTCGGTCAGGTCGGCCCAAAAATGGGCTCCGTGGATCCCGGGTACGGAACGGCCTACCTGTCCCGAGTGGTTGGCGAGAAAAAGGCGCGGGAAATCTGGTACCTCTGCCGCCGGTATTCCGCCGCGGAGGCCAAGGAAATGGGCCTTTGCAACGCGGTCGTGCCGCTGGAAAAACTCGACGAGGAAATCGATGCCTGGTGCGCCGAACTGGTGCTGCGCAGTCCCACCGCGATCGCCCTGGCGAAGCGGTCGTTCAACGCCGATACGGATCATATCGCCGGAATCGCCCAACTCGGCTTCGAGGCGCTGCGATTGTATTATGACACCGAGGAGTCCAGGGAAGGCGTGAACGCCCTCTCGGAAAAGCGGGACCCCGATTTCCGGAAGTTTATGAAATAGCGAAGCGGAAGCGGGAATCGAAGGGCGGGCGCCCCTGCCCGCCCGGCTTCCCAGGGAATGGATGCGGCATGGGCGGGGCGCGGCAGGCCGCGCCCCGGTTGCGCACCGCCGGCGGGGGGAGGCTGCTCCTTGTCAGCGCCGTGTATCCCTGGTGAACACATAGTCCCGCTCCTTTGCCTTGGAGTGGCATTGGGCGCAGTAGCCCACCTTGCCGCCGTTGCCCTCGCCCACCAGCGAGAAGTCGGAACGGGTGTAGCCATAACGCCATTTTCCGCCGGAAGGATCGCTGTCCGATTTCTCCTTTTTCATGAAAAAGAGCAGGCCCACGTCCTCTTTTTTACCGGCGGAGTCGCGATCCCAGGACTCCTCCACGATCACCGTCCCCACCGGGTAATCGCGGAATCCCGTCTTTCTGTTGGCCAGCGACCGTTTTGCATTCCGGCGGAATATGCGCGCCGAGGATTTGGGAGAAACGTAGGAAACCACCAACCGGTTGCCATGATCCAGGCTCAACTTCAGTTGGTTCACTTTATCGAACGAGCGGTAATCCCGCCCCCAGCTTATTTTCCGCGCGGGGCCCCGTTTGCGCCGTCCAACCCCGCAGGGATTGCACGGGTTGCATGGATTGTCGGAATTTAACGCCGCCCGGTTTGGATTGCAGGGATTGCACGGGTTGTCCCGGTTCACCGCCGCCCGGTTTGGGTTGCAGGGATTGCACGGGTTGTTGCGCCCAGCCTTGGCCGCGCAGGGATTGCAGGGGTTGTTGCGCCCAGCCTTGGCCGCGCAGGGGTTGCAGGGGTTGTTGCGCCCAGCCTTGGCCGCGCAGGGGTTGCAGGGATTTTGGGCCTGTGCCGCCGGAAAGATGGAAAACAACGGCCTTGCCGCGAAATCCATGGCGGCGGCGGCTATCCATACTCCCGCGATGGATACGACTCCACCGAGAGCGAGGCGCCATTTCAACCGGGACATATGGGATCTCCTCATAATCGGGTGCGATACCTCCCCCGCGATTTTCCGGGGGTTTGCCACATGGGCATTGATGAATTCCAGCCCTGCTGTGCGCTTCCCGGAAAAAGGTGGCGGTCCCATCAAGAAAAAAGCGCTTATCCGGCCCTATTTGGATGGATGGGATGGTTGCCCCTCCCGCCCATTCCGTAACAGGCTTCCCGGTGAGCCCACATTGGACTGGTTATGGTTATTGCAAAGCATTGGAATTATGGCGGTAAAAAACCCTACATATTTCACGATATGATAACAATACCTTAAAATTCGGTGGAGAAAATTTTCTTTTTCGGATTTCTCATTAAATTTGTCCCCATCAAAGCCGAGTGGAAACAAACAATGAAAAAATAAATGGCCGGTTGGCGCCGCCAGGGCAATTTCCGGTTGCCTTTATCATAGTTATGCTGGACATTCCCCAAAAATAGCCGTTTCCACTGGTTGATCACCGCAAGCACCCGGAGAACAAAGAACGAGGCCGTTTTCGGACGTAATTTTGGGGAAACTCCTGAAATTATGCTATTGCCCGGAGATTGAAGTCCATGCAAAAATAATCGATCGTTTCACGGATGGTTTTAATGGCAATTATTTTTAATATGTCAGTGAAAAATAATTAATAAAACAGGAATCAGAGGGTTTATGTTCAACGCCATACTCAGATTTTTCAGTTCCATCGCGATTCGGAATATTTTCACCTTCGTCGTGATTCTATTGCTGGTGGTCGGCCCGCTGGCCTATTTCTACCTCCAGGATACGGAAGGGTTGCAGACCGACCGTCTGTCGGCCAACGTGGCGGTGGCCTCCAAGTTCGGCGCCAGCCTGATCAACGCGTCCGAGGTGGCGCTGATCACCAATCCCAACTATCAGTACAGCCGCGAGCACAACACGCTGCTGGCGCTGCTGAAGAAAATCAAGACCGATTTCGAGGTGGACAACGCGGTGGTCTACCGCCGGCTGCCCAACAAGGAATTCGTCTATATCGCCATCGACAACGAGGCTTTCGGGATCAACGAGAATATGGCCGATAGCCTGCACAAAAGATTTCCGGAAACCAAGGCCGCCGCGATCGGTGCCTGGGAAACGGGACAACCGCAGGGCACGCGCCTCTTCAAGGCCGGCGATTCCCAGTTTTTCCAATCCAACCGTCCGATCCTGCTGGATGGCAAGGTGGTGGCGGTGCTGATGCTCAACGACGACGCCACCATCGTCGCCAGGGAAATAGAGCTGCGGCAGAGGT
This sequence comes from SAR324 cluster bacterium, assembly GCA_022573975.1. Lineage (GTDB taxonomy): Bacteria > SAR324 > SAR324 > SAR324 > JACQKK01 > JACZSY01. The sequence continues at coordinate 25,380 of JACZSY010000006.1, forward strand.
TGATCGCCGGGGGGGTCGCCATCGCATTGCTGCTGGGGATCGTCGTATTTTTCCTGATTTCCTACATCACCTTGCGCCCACTGGGACGCCTGCGCCGAGGGGCGCAGGAGGTCTCGGCGGGCAACCTGGACTTCGATATCCCCGCCCAAAAAGGACGGAGCGAAATCGCCGAGCTCAACCAGAGCTTCCGGGGCATGGTGAGCGACCTGCGCAAAAGCCGGGAGGAAATCGAGGAATACAACCGCACGCTGGAGCAAAGGATCGATGAACGCACCCGGGAAATCCGCGGGCTGTTGGACAACATGGACGAGGGAATTTTCACCATCCTGTCCAATGGTGAACTGATGCCGGGGTTTTCCAAGGCCACCGAGGAAATGCTGGGGGCCATTGGGGAGGGAGGGAACTTCTTCGATGCGGTTCATCTGAGCGCCAAGGAGAAGAAAACCATCGAGGATACTTTTCAACTGCTGGCCAATCCAAACCTGATGGTGGATTGGGATGACATGGTGCAATTCGTCCCCTCGGAGTTCGAGACCGGGGACGGCCAGTGGCTCAAGGCGCGCTACCGGCCCATTTTCGATGCCGAGGGCAACCGGACCGAAGCGATCATGGTGGTGCTGCAGGACGTCACCACCGAAACGGCCTTGCAGGCGGACATTCAGAAGAGTCAGGCCGAGCAGGAGATGATCGTCAAGATTCTGCAAAACCGCGAAAATTTCGAGCTGTTCTACGTGGATGCGCTGGAGATGATGGAGGACGCCGGAAAGCTCCTCAACGCCATGGAATCCTATCACCGGGGCTCGGTGGATTCGCTCTTCCGCACCATGCACACCATCAAAGGCACCGCGGCGTTGTTCGGATTGGCCAGGATGTCCGAAATGGCCCACGAAATAGAGGACACCCTGCGCGACCTGCGGGACAACCGCGACGCGGCCTTTAGCGAGGAAGAGCGCCATGGTGTGCTGCTGGAAATCGACAAAATGAGGGAAAACATGGTGGGGGCGCGGCGGGAAATCATCGCGCTCACCGGAGAAGAGGATACCGGGCAGCGGAGCATTACCCTTTCCATCGGGAAAGTCGAGCAGATCGCCGAACAGGTGCTGGCGAAGGTGCCCGCTGGCCAAAAGGACGAAGTGTCCCAAATACTCGGACGCCTCAAGCATGTGGCGCTTTCCAGGTTGGCTAAAAAATACGTCACCCTGGTGTCCCAACTGGCCTCCAAGCTGGGGAAAAACGCCGAGTTCAAGCTGGACGGGAACAGCGGGGAAATCGAATTGGCCCCGGATTTTTTTGGCAGGCTGGACGCCTCCTTCCTCCACATCATCAGAAACTCGATGGACCATGCCCTCGAGCATCCGGAAGAACGGATCGAAAGTGGAAAGCAACCCGTGGGGCAAATCACCCTTTCGGCCGAATTTGAAAACGGAGGCATCCGGTTCGCCATCTCGGACGACGGAAAGGGAATCGACACGGATCGGGTGCTGCAAATCGGCCTGGAGCGCGGCTTCGTCACCGAAGCGCAGGCATCGGATTTCACCAAGGACGAGATCATCAACCTGCTGTTCATACCCGGCTTCAGCTCCGCTCAAGAGGTGACCGAGCTCTCCGGACGGGGAGTGGGGTTGGACGTGGTCAAAACCGACGTGGCGCGGTTGGACGGAAAATTGGAAATCGAGTCCATTTTAGGGAAAGGGACGACCTTCCAATTACATTTCCCGGCCTCCAGCATGACCATGGAGCCAGCCGCGCCGCAGCAGATGTCGATCATCGAAAGCACCGAAGATGCCGGCTCCATCATCTCGTGGCTGGTGGAAAACAAGGCGCCGGTGCGGCTGGAAATCGAAACCAGCACACACCGGTTCTTTTCCGTGTTGAAAGAACATCCCGACGGGGTGGAGATTTCCTGCCCCATCCAGCACCGAAAATTGCTGAAACCCGGGGATATTCTCCGGGCGCGACTGCCGGACCTGGCCAACCGCGAGCTGCGCATGAAAATCGTCTCCGTGGAAGAACCGGGCGCCGCGGAAAACACCGGCGACGGAGAAGGGCCGGAACGCTTCAGCTTGATCGCGGGATATCGGGAGGCGGTGATCCTGGACGACAGGCGCGTCGACCACCGGGTCAATACCGCCCAATACAAGGATCTCTTCTTTCAGGCCGGCGATACCGGCGTCACCTACCGGGTCTTGGACTTGGGCCTGGGTGGCATGAAATTATACCTCCCCCCAGGGGAGAAAAAATTTCCCTTCGATGTCGGCGCGGAGCTTCCCACGGGAAAAATCCGCATGGGCAAGAACCTGGTGGTCAACCTGCGGACAACCGTTCCGCGTCATATCGCTCCCGGCTCCGTGGGCCTCCAGTTCGAGGTGGACCCCACCGGCAAATCGCTGAAGCTGTTGGAGGCCTTCCTCAATCATGTGCAAGAGGAGGATTTGATGCAGGCTTGACCCATTCCCTGCCTGCATCCAAGCGCTTCGGCCAACTTTTCCCGCAGCTTCCCCCAATGATTTTCCCTTCCGGGCCAGGCAGGAGAAGGGGACAGATCCATGCCGGCGTGGCGGAGCCCATCCTTGCCGCGGAGGCCGCCCGCGCCAAAAATTTGACCTTCCTCATGGACAATCGCCAGGGGAAGCCAGCATGATGGTGCTCGATCGACTCACCAGCATCCAAACAATTACGACAAGGGAGCTACACCATGCGCGGGTTATCCGGAAAAACGGCCATCGTCACCGGCGGGGCCAGCGGCATTGGCAAGGGAATCGGCAACAGGCTGGGCGAGGAAGGCTGCCTGGTCGGCATCTTCGACATCAACGGGGAAGGCGCCGAGGCGGCCGCCCAAGCCATCCGGGACGCCGGGGGAAAGGCCTTCATGCAGCAGGTGGATATCACCGACCATGAGGCGGTGGCCCGTGCCGTGACGGCTTTCGAGGCAGAGGCCGGCCCCACCGAAATCCTGATCAACAACGCAGGATGGGACAAGACCGAGAACTTCATCGATACCGACCTGGCCCTGTGGGACAAGGTGATCGCCATCAACCTGCACGGCCCCCTCAACCTGCACCATGTGGTGCTGCCCGGCATGGCCGGGCGGGGGCGGGGCAAGGTGGTCAATATTTCCTCGGACGCCGGGCGGGTGGGCTCCTCCGGGGAGGCCGTCTACGCCGCCTGCAAGGGCGGGCTGATCGCCTTCACCAAGACCATGGCCCGGGAAATGGCGCGCAACCACATCAACATCAACGTGGTCTGCCCCGGCCCCACCGACACGCCCCTCTTCGCCGCCCTGATGGACCAGGGGGAGCGGGCGCGGAAAATCGCCGAAGGACTCAAACGGGCCATTCCCTTCAAGCGCCTGGGCACCCCGGAAGACCTGGCCGGGGCCGTGGCCTTCCTGGCCTCGGACGACGCGGGTTTTATCACCGGACAGGTGCTGAGCGTCTCTGGCGGACTGACCATGTCGGGGTAGGGCGTTTTCGCGCGGTGTGTAACCGATGTGGCGGGCAATGCGGGGGTATGGCGCCGTGCGTGGACCAAACAGGCCCGCCACGATCAAAGGACGTTCCGCAAGATTATTCCGTCTGGCAAATAGTAATCATTGAACTTATTCCCAGAGAAGTAAATGTTTCCAAGACCGGCCATCTTAATAAATCCGCGAAGTCCCTCCATCGCGGGATGTGAGTCGGGGACCATTTCGGTATCGCCCGCATCAATTCCACCTAAATCGTCACGATTTTTGGACACGACCTCCGATACACGGCGATAAAATTCTCTTTTATCCGTCAGACCCACCGGAGGCACGATCCAAAGTCTCCAAATATCGGTGTCCGTGGCGTGGACCCACATTGCAAGCCGGGGCTTGAGGTCTGTCTCATCCAGCGCCTTGACCAGCAAGTGACCAGCGCTTACCAGTGTGTTTTGATCCATTGAAGGACTCCTGAATCAGATTCGGCGATTGCCGTTATGAGGAATTTGGATGATGTGACGTCTCTGGTTTCGTAGCGCGCGTCGGGGGACCATTCTTTAACGATAGCCCAATTGGCCCCGAACTCGGAATCTTTATCTTTTTGGTCTTTCAGTTCTGTTGTGAGACCGGCGAGTCCGATCAGGTTCTCGAAACCGTGCTGGAAAATTTTCAGGATAAAGGCTTTATCGGGAATCGTTTCGGCTGTAATCTGGGCCGCGATGCAGGCTTTTAAACCGAGCTCCACGGCATAGCCCGCCAGATAATAGGCATTGGAAAATCGTCCGTTTTGGAAGAGGATAGTGGCGTCATCAAGTTTCGTCTGCGCGTATTTTTGAAGATCTGTTCGTTTAAGGCCGAGACCCATGGGAAACCTCTACCGTTGGGCGGATATACGAGGCGGAAAGCCGGGCACGGACGCGATCCGCTGCTTCATTCCTTGCTGAAAACCCCACCAAAGGCGCACCGCGATGCAGTTTTCCGGCAAATAGCGATGCAAAAGTCCCCCTCACGTTTTGACGAGGGACATCCCATTGGGCACCTCGCCCCCTCCTTCCACTTCCTCCTCCTCGTCGCGGAATTGCATATGGTCGATGTTGCCTTCGATTTCTTCGAACAGGTCGCTGTCGGGGGCTTCGAGTTCGCTTCCGCATTGCTTGCAGTAGAGCCGGTCATCTTCAAGAAACACTTCCGAGGCGAGAATATCCTCCACGCATTCTTCGCAGAACAAGTTTTGCTCGGTCATGATGGGAAAATGTCCCTCCCGGCTTAAATTTTTGGTGAATCGGCCGCTGCCTTCACGGCGCCGCGGAACCCCACCGCGCCGCATTCCCCAACACGATGCGGTTCCCCGCGGCGATGGGGTTCCCACCCTCTTGCGGGGCCGCCTGTTCCATCAGGGTATACGGATTAATACCAGCACTCCGGTGTAGGTGTAAACCTGGGTGGAGCCATGGGCCGTCGCCAACTCGTAGCCGCCGAACATTCCCAAAAGGGGAAATGTCCCCAACTGTTCATGGATCACGGAGAGGTCCACCCCTTCGCGGCCATAGAAGTTGCGCCCGCGGGCGGCGCAATCGAAATAGAGGCCGAAATCCGGCGGGCCATCCATGCGCTCGGCCAGCCCGCCCACCATGCGGCGCAGATCCAGCTCCGCATTGGCCGGGTTGCGATGCATGAACCCCATGGTCATCGAGGTGTCCATGGGATGGGGCACCACCAGGCCCTGGCTCTCCTGGTCGAAGCCGGCCAGGGCGCGCACGATGCACGAGTCCCCGGTGAAGTTTGGGTTTTCCCTGTCGAGGGGAAAGCCGAACAACAGTTCCTGGGCCACCTGCTGCATGTCCTCCATGCCGAGGGCCTGTCCCTGCTCCAGGAAGGCCTTGAGCGCGGGGCGGCCATCCAGTTCCTTCATGATGAAGTCGTCGGCCCGGGTGATGAAATGGGGATCGCCGACCGCCGTGCAGGATTGGGTGATCCCCACGGATATCTCGTAGTCCCCGTCGAACCGCATCATGGCGATGGAGGCCGAGCGCACGCCTTCCATCCCCAATTGCAGGCTGAGGCCGACGCTCCCGTCGTCGGTGGCCCCGGCGCCGAACAGATTGGCCCCCAACAGCCCCTCGCCGTCCGTCTTGATGGCCAGCCGTTGCTGCATGCGGGTGTTGTCCACCCGGTAGGAATCGGGCAGCGCGAACAGGGTCGTTTTCCGATTTTGTTGGGCGCCGCCCCCCAGGAAGCGCTCCAGCCCGTCCCAGGTTTCCGGCAACAGTGCGCTGCGCGCCTCGATGCGGGGCGAGCAGCCCACCATCACGCCCACCGCGGCGCCGCCTTCCACCTCGCGGCCCCCGCCGATCACCCCCATGGCGCTGCACCCGCTCAGGGCCAGGCAGCCCGAGCCTTCCAGCACCCTGTCGCGCACCGCGTCGGCACGGCCCAGGTGAGGCGTGGAAAAAAAGCAGAACGCCCAATCGGCCCGCTCCAGGCCGGCCTGCCGCATGGCCTCCCGGGTGGCTTCCCGCGCGGCGTCGCCGGCATCCCCCAGCAGGGAAAGCCCCACGCCAATCTGTACTGGTTTTTTAATTTTCTTCATTAAAATAGCAATTTCAGAAGTTTATGAAGTTTATTTTTCTTGAAATCTTTTTTAAATTTCAATTATATTACTTCTTAATTCAAATGGCATTATACAAATTATTTTTTTTTGTTGGCTTACACCTGATTCCGTGAAGCTTATACCGGTTTGAGGGAAACAAGCTTATCTTTTGCCGTGATTGGTTTGCCATGGCCTGTTCGGAGAATACCACAGGGGCAGGAAAGGGTTTTTCGGCCCGATTGAATGCGTACTTTTGTGAAATATCCGCGTTAGGGACAAGGTTGCGCCTTGCCGATTTGGACCGAGGTGAGGAGAAAGCTGCCTTCGGGTGGATATGACCGGTAATTCAGCCGGGACACGCACGCAGGACGGCGAGTACCCATTGGCTGTTGGCGGTGCGCCGCCCTAATTTGAGCACTTGGGTGCCGGCATGATGGGTAAGCACGGCGGCGTGGTAGAGCAAGGTCTGCATGACAGTGCGCAGGCGAAAACGCACCTGGTTCAATTCGCGCAGGCGCTTGGGAAGGTGCGGCCGGTTGCGTTTCATCCGTTCTCCCAACAGGCGCAGGAGATTGAAAGCGATCTGGGCGAAGGAAAGGATGTGGGCGTTGGTGGCGAACTTGGCCGAGGGAAAGCGTTCCAGCCCGATGTCGGATTTGAGTTCGGAATGAAACTGCTCGCAGCTGGCGTGGGCGTGGTAGAGATCGAACACCTCCTCCACCGGCAAATCCAGGGAGCTCCACAGGCTTTCCAACGCGTACTCCGGCGTGAGCAGGAGTTGTTCGCCGTGTCTTGCGCGCCTGGTGACCAGCGTGATGCGGCGCACCGAGTCGCCGGAGGAAAGGCAGTGGCGCTCGTCAATGAGGGCGGTGTAATACCCCGGTCCCGAAGCGAAGTGTTCCTTGTCCTCGCCCAGGGAACCCCAGACTTTCCAGGGGTCTTCATGGCGTGGGTTTCCGCGGACGATGAAGTCGGCCTGCTCGTCCAGGCAGGCCTGCAAGGTCTCATCGCTGTCATGGGCCGCGTCCATGCGCGCCAGCAGCGCAACATCGGTGAGCCGCCGTGCCGAGGAGACGGCGGTTTTGAAAAAAGGAATGAATTCCTTTTGCGGATGCTGGGAGCCGGGCCGCAGTTGCTGGGCGGCCATGTAGCCCTGCTCTCCCAGGTAGGCGAAAAGCGGAGGATAGCCGTTGAACCCTTGATAGGTGTAGGACACGCCCTCGCGCTTGGCGCCCGAGTTGTCCATGGGGCTGGTGTCGAAGTCCAGCGGTACGAAGCCTTGTTTATGGGCTAAAGGTTCTCCATGGGTTTCCAGGATGCGCAGGCAGGCCTCATGGAGGTTTTGCTCGAGTTGGGACGGCGCGGCGTCGATCCGTTGGCGCATGATTTCCGCCGAGGGCAGGCGTTTCAAGCGCAACATGCGCCGGAAGGCCACGTCGTCCCGGTAGGCACTGACCGCCTCGAAGTCGCTCTTGCCCAACGCCAACAAAGCGATCTGGGTGGTGTAGATGGAATGATCGGGAATGGTCTTGACCGACGGCCCGAACAAGGCGGGTAACCTCGCGGCTTTTAACAGGTATGAAAAAGCGGGCAGTCCAGCGTGGCTGGTCAATAATAGTTCGGTAAAACCGTATTCGAGGCGCATGCCGATCCCTCCCTGGATAGGCCGATAAGTTCATTCACCCAACGGGTGAAGCCATCGGACCGCCTCCAGGCCCCGGCTGTCAAGGGGAAAACAGGCTTGGCATGAACCATGTTCACGGAATCAGGTATAACTCCATCGCCGCATCGTTCAATTCACTTTAAATTCTCTTATTTTCGACAAACCATTGTATATGCAAGTTTATTTTCAAATTTTTTTAAACCGACCGAACCGCATCAATTGTCGCGGTGGAAATTGCCAACAGTTGCTTTATTTTCGATGGGCCGATTTTTTCGCTGATTTGGGACTGCGCCTCCTGCCACAGGGGATACGCCTGCACGATGATTTGCGCTCCCTGTTCCGTGAGGAAAACCTCCCGAACACGTTTGTCCTTGCCAGGCCGCACTTGGATCAACTGTTTTTCTTTAAGGAATTTCAGGTTTCGGGTCAGCGTACTAAGATCCATCACGGTCAAATACGCTAATTTTGAAATGGTGACCGGCCCCGAATGTGCGACGGCTGTCAGTAATGGCAACTGGGTTGAACGAATGCCTGTGGGGCTGAGAATCTTGTCATAAAATCGCGTCAAAGCCCGATTGGCCTTACGCAAATTTAAACAAGCGCATTCCTGAATCATTTTTCCCGTAATGGTTTTCAAATCGTCCATAATTTAATTGTATATGCAGGTTAAAAAGACTGTCAAGCAATTTTGAATGTGGATCCCTCCACCCCGAAACCGCAGTGAAAGGGGGTGTTTTTTTCGATTTTTCCCGTCATGCTTTCCCATTTTTATTCCGGTGCAATCCGCGGAAAACCAAGCGATGGTTTACTCCAATGTGACAAGGCGATCGTGCCCCGTGGACGAGCGCATAAAGAAATTGGGAGGAAACTTTGACATCGGCACATATGCATTTGAGGTATGCACAAAGGCTGATTTTGATACTATCCGGTTGAAATATCATCCAGGAATGGAGATTGGGGGGGTCAGCTTCCGCCAGGCAATGCGCACGTGGGGGGGCGCTCTCCCCCCTGATGCTCCTCGCACTACGAATGCTCCTCGCGGGCCAGGTTGCGGTTCCAGGCGGGGATTTCCACCACCAGGTCCACCGAGCCGTCGGCGACGCATTGGCAGGCCAGGCGGGACTTCATGGTGAGGCCGGGCGCCTCGTCGAGCATCTCGTCCTCGTCGTCGGAAATCTCGTTGCAGCTTTCCAGCCCCTGGCGCACGATGACGTGGCAGGTGGAGCAGGCCGCGAAGCCCCCGCAGGCGTGGTCGATCTCGATGCCGGCCTGGGCCGCGAAGTCCAGCACGGAGCCGGGCAGCCCCTCGTGATGGCCGCCGCCGTCCACCGGCCCGGCTTCCACCACCTTGTCCATGGGGAGAAAGGTAATCTTGAAGGCCTGCTTCGGCCCTTCGATTTCGGTCTCCAGCCGTGACAATGAGCGCTTGCCGCTCTCCGTCGTGTCTTCTTTCACGCCCTCTTTTCCGCTTTCTTGCATGCTTTCCTGTATTCTTTCCAATGCGCCGATCCTGTCACCAAGGATAGTGAAAATTGCCGGGACGCCATATGCGTCTATAATTGCCGTATTAATTTAATATGACACGCCTGGGCGGGGGGGCATAGCGTGGTGTGGTATTGTGTGGGATGGCATCGCGCGGGTTGTTCACCCTTCTTTGCCATAGAGCACCGGGTTGAGGCTGGGATCGTTGTACATCTTCATTTGGCGGTAGACCTTGAAACGCTTGCGGCCGGCGCGCAGGTCCCCCAGCAGGGCCGCCAGGGCCTCGGCCAAGTCACCGCGCTGTTCGCTCAACACGGCCAGCTTGGCCCGGCAGGCTTCGCGGTGGGGTGCATCGGCGTCCCGCCTTTCGGTCTGTTCGCGCATGTGAAAAATCTTGAGGGAGAGGATCGAGAGGCGGTCCACGATGCTGCCCACCGATTCCGAATTGTGGGGCAGGGTGGCGGCGCCGGGGGAAACACCGCCCAGGGCGGCCAGCACTGCCTCGTCCACGCGCTCCATGGCGTCGTTGCGGGCCTGGTTGAGCCCGTCGATGGCGCGCTTGACCCGGGCGATGACGGCGTCGCCGGCCTTCGGATCGCGGGCCTGGTCTTCCTCGTGCCAGAGCTCGAAGTTGCGGGCGTGATTGTCCAGGGCGGCGTTCAGCAGCGGCGCGGATTCGGCGTGGGCCACCGGCTCGCCGTGCCAGCGGGTCACCAGATCGTCCTGCCGGGTCACGAGAGCGGGTACGTCGATGGTTTGTACTTCCATGGTCTGTACTTCAATGGCGGGTCCGCCGGGGGTGTCCATCTTCGAGCAGGGTCTCCAGAAACAATTCCAGCGCCTGTTCCACGGCGCCATAGGTCAAATCGGCGAGGCATTCCTCGCCGCAACGGGGATAATGGCAGTCGGTCTTGCACCCTGGATCATACTCCACGCTCCGGTGGATGGGAACATCCGGCGGCGTCCAGGTATGCGCGAAGTCCCTGCCGAACACGGTCAGGGTGGGGGTGCCGACGGAGACGGCCATATGGTGGGGGCCTCCGTCGTTGCCAAGGAACAGGTGGCACCGCTCCAACAGGGCGGCCATTTCCAGCAGGTCCGGCATGGGAAAATCCGGGAGGGCCAGGTGTCTCATGTGAAGGCGCAGGGCATTGTTGAAGGTTTCCTCTCCCGGCCCCCAGACGATCCAGACCTTCGCTCCATACCGCTCGATCAGCACGTCGGCCAGGTGGGCATAACGTTCCACCGGCCAGGCGCGGTAACTCCGCCGGGAAACCGGGCAGAGCGCCACCAGCAAATCCCGGGGCGTCACGCCCAGCCCCGTCCATTGGCGCCGCGCATGGGCGCGTTCCGTTTCGCCGAGGAAAATTTCGGGGAGCAGCGAAGGCACCGCGACGCCCAGGCCTTTTACCAGGGCCGCCTTGTGCCCGGCCGAATAGGACACCGGCCCGTCCGGGCGTACGGTTTCGGTATATCCCCAGCGTCGGCCCCTGAAATCCAGGCCGATCCGCCGCACCGCCCCGGTCAGCCGGGTGATCAGGGCGCTGCGGGGATTGGAGAAGAAGTCCACCACCAGGTCGAATTTCTCGCGCCGCAAACGCCACAGCAGGGCGATTTTCGAGCGCAACGATCCACAGCGGGGATGGAGGATGACTTGATCCACGTTGGGATTGTGCCGAAAGAGTTGATCCGACGGCTTTTCGGTGAGGAAGCTGATGCGGGCGCCGGGATAGGCCTTTCGCAAGGCGGCCACCGTGGGCGTCGTCATGAGCACGTCGCCGATGCGGCGCAGTTGGATCAGCAGGATTCGTTCGGGAGTGAAAGGCTCGGGCATGGGTCGCGGCATGGGTTGCAGCATCGCGCCGATTGGCGTTTTCGATGAAAGGCGCGGGACGCCTCGATGGGCCTCCTTCAAAATGCACTCTATGGCAGAATTTTTCCACCACAATCGGCCTCGAGCCGCGTTTTGGTGCCAACTCGCCCCCAAACAGGGATTGTCATGTTTATTTTAGAAGGGTCACAAGCAACTTCTGGAAATTAAAGCGCGCATTTCCAGAGGGTCCGGGTTATGCAGTCTCGGGAGGGCGATAGGAAGTGCGAGGGCCAGGAGGAGGCCTGCCGGAATAAATACGATCGACCTCCTGCGCTGTTGCTATCGGGGCAGGTCGGAGAGCGCGGCCAGGAATTTCCGGATGCGAGCGGCGTTGGCGCCCACGTCGCTTCGTCCCACCCGGGAGACGGAGCGCAGGTCCAGGCGGCTGCCGCCTTCCACCGGGGTGATGCGCACCACCACATCGTCCTTGAAGCCGAACCAAAAAGTGGTGTCCGTGGCTTCGATACGGCCCTCCTCCGGCACCGCGGCGGCAATTTCCCAGCCCAGCTTCCGCGCGGCCTGCAGGGCGTGGCCGAACAGGGCCTCCTGGCTTATGCGGTAAAATTGGGGGGCGAGATCGGGATAGCCCAACCGCTGCTGGGCGGCGATCTCGGGGCCGCCGTAACTTGCGGAATTTGGGGCGTCGCGCCGCTTCGCCAGGATTTCCACGAATACCGGCGGATTTTCGGTGTCGGTGGAGATATCGTGGATGGGCGGCACGGAGCGCGCCTTTTGCAATTGCAACAGGGGCGGGCCGAAACTAAAGCAGGCGATCACCACTGCTGGCAGAAGGGTTGCGATACTCCAGCGGGAGCCAAAGACCAGAGCCGCCCCCAAAACTGGCAGGGCGAATACAGCCGTGGCAATCCCCAAATAGGCGCTCCACCTCAGTACCGTGAAGCCGGCGCGGAAATCCCACCAGCCCAACTGGTGTCCCAGGCCAGACAGCCCGGCGCCCGCCAAGGCCGCGAGGGCGGCGGCAAGCACGATCCACCCCATGACTACGATTGTTCGCCGTATCCGACCGGCTCGTCGCCCCCGCACCCGGCCTTGATTTTTCGTGGTGCCTCGTCCCATTCGTATTGCCGTGGCAGTCACCAATTGTAGAGTGAGTTTTCCCTGGGTAGGCGATTTAGCAAAAGAGAATCCCCCTCTTTCGCCACAAAATGCGTGAAGAAATCACAATAGCACATTGGGGAAATGGTTCGCCAACGTGTCCCGGTTTTGGGACATCCGCCCTATTCAACCCCTGCCCCAATATTTCCCGGGGTTGTGGGACGTGGGGTGTGACAGTTTGAAGGTGGGAAAGGGATAGGATGATGTGTTTGCTGCTGGCGGGGGCGATGCGAACCGGACTTAACCAACCTTATGCTTGCGCCTGTGAGCCTTCACGTAGACCTCGCCCGCTTGCTTCACTTTTTGCATTAATCGCCGCCACCATTCACCCATGGGGTTCTTGTGCTTCTCGGGCATGATTTCCACCTGTTGATTTTCGATTAATACCACGATTGTAAAGTGGAATCCACATCTTCCCGGCGGTTTGGCACCCTATTTTTGCTCCGAAATGGGCATGGAGCCAATTTTTGGAGGTATGGTGACGCAGCAGTGCAGCCAAGAGCGATTTCCTTCCCTAACTCTCTGTTATGATATGTGGGATTGCATGTTTGAACCAGGAAAATCGTATACCATCTGGAAAATGCGGGTCAAAACAATCCCGCCAGGCTCCAGGCCAGACCCGCGGCCAGCAAAATTCCCAGCCGGACAAACAGCGCCTTGAAGCGCCGCTTCTCCAATACCAGCAGCGCGGCCACCAGCAGCCAGCTCATCGTCCCCACCACCCACAAGGCCCGGCCCGGGGTCCATCCCAGGGCCATGGCGCCTTCATGCCACAGGGCGAACAGCAGCGGGGTGAGGGTTTCCACCGCCAGCGTACGGACGCCGAATGCGACGCCGCAGTGGCGGCAACGGCCCCGCAGCAAGAGGTAGGAAAGGATGGGGACGTTGTCGTACCAGGCCACGATCCGGCCGCAGGAAAAACAGAACGAGCGGGGCGGATGCAGCAGGTTTGGGTGGGGCTCCAGCGGAGGATTCTCGCCGGGCGGCCGGGGGAACGGTTTGCGGGGAGGCGTGCGGTCGATGGCGGCGTTGAGGAAGCTGCCCCAGATCCAGCCGAAGACCACGCTCACCGCCAGGGTGAAACGGGGGTCAACGCCCGGCAACATCAGGGTGCTCCCGGAAGTGGGAAACGATCTCCTTGGCCGAGGCGATCAGCAGGGGAATGTCCCCCATCAGGGCCTGGAGGCGATAGCCTTTGTCCAGGCAGGCCCGGGCGGCTTCCCAGCCGCGGGAGATGGTGCCCAGGGGAATGTTCCGCTTGTTGGCCGCCGCCTCCAGTTTGGCGATGGCCTCCAGCACCTCGGGATGATCCCAATGGCCCACGTGGCCCATGTCGCCGGAGAGGTCGTTGGGGCCCAGGAAGGCCACGTCGATGCCCGGCACGTCCAGGATGGCGTCGATTTCGGCGATGGCCTCCCTGGTTTCGATTTGCAGGATCACCATGATTTCCTCGTTGGCCTGGCGCACGTAATCGGGGTCTTGTCCAAAGCGCCCGGCCCGCACCCCGGCCAGCCCCCGGATGCCCTCGGGGGGATACTTCACCGCCGCCACGGCCGCCCGCGCCTCCGCCGCCGACCGCACGCCGGGCACCATCACCCCGTAGGCGCCCAGATCCAGCACCCGTTTGATCACCACCGGATCGTTCGATTGCACCCGCACCAACGGCACGGTTTCCCCCGCGGCGGCGAGCGCCTGCAACTGGCCGAGCAGGGTCTGGTAGTCCCCCGCGCCGTGTTCCATGTCGATCAGCAGCCAGTCGAAGCCGCACAATCCCATCACCTCGGCGCCGATCGGGCTGCACAGGCTGACCCAGGAACCGCAGGTGAATTGGCCTTCCCGCAACATTTTTTTGACGCGATTGGGTTTCATGATCTCGATGGTGTCCGGCGGTGATGGGTTGGGTGGATATGGGTCCGGCGGAATTCCGGTTCGTCCCTGACGCCGGGGGGGAATGAAAAGGCGATGAAGCCGTGTGGGGAAATCCCGGCGGACCAAGTGGGAGAAGTCCCCCGAACGTTGAGTTCGGGGGGATCAAGTGGTTCCCCGCGGGATTCACTCGCGGAAAGGGATGCTTCCACCGTTGCGCTCAACCGGCGGTGAGGTCCGATCGCTTGTAGATCGCGGTACCGGCCAATTTATCCCACAGGCATTGTTTGGAGGCGCCGAAAATCCAGAAGGCGCCGACGAAGAGGATCAACGCGACGATCTGAGAAATTATTCCGACGATGCCGACCAGACCGATGATACCCACCATGCCCAAAATCGCGGCCAGCAACCCCAGCAGGTGGGGAAAATTTTTGATGGCCCAGCGCTTGAGGTACAACCCGATATTTCCCTGCTTTCCATCCGCCGTACCGACTTTTATTCCCAGAATCATTTTTCCGGGAGATGCGCCGAAGATGCCTTCGATCAGATAGTAGAGCAACGTGAGGATGGCCATTACCGCAACCATGGCGAGGACGGTCGCGATCAGTCCCGAAATCATTCCAGTCACGGCCTCGGCCGCGGCCTCGGGGCTCACCTTGGTTCCCAATTCGCCCGACACGTTCACCATGCCGATTCCGAGCATCGTGGTAATGGTGCCTCCAATCACGAAATTCAACCCGATAATAATCAACACATCAATCACGGCCGCACCCAGCCTGGCGCCAAATCCAATTCGTTTTTCCATGGGACCCTCCCCTTTGTTACGGATTTAAAAAACATGAATTGCGATGGATGGCCTGCTACTCTCCATTTTTCCCCTACCACAAAAACCGGTCCACTTCCAACCTCAAGCCCCTTCAGGCTCACCCCCTCCCTTGACATCCCCCGCGTCCTCCCCCGAAGATCATTCCGCGTGGCAAGGGACAATGCCCCCGGCCGCGCCCTCAATTCATCCTTCCCTCCGGCCCCATGGCGCCTTCGCACCCACCCATCGAGGAAGACTACCCATACTGGCGGCGCAACCGGGCCGCCATGGCGGCGGCCACCTTTCTGCTCACCACCGGTTTTGGGTGCATGCAACCCTTCTTCCCACTGGCCTTGCGGGAATATGGCGTGACGGACCACCTGGAAACCTGGGTGGGATATGCCCAGGGCAGTTATTTCACGCTCAGCTTTTTCATGATGCCGCTGTGGGGAGTGGTGGCCGACCATTACGGGCGCAAGCCGATGGTGTTGCGCACCAGCCTGGGCATGGCGGCGGTGTTCGCCCTGCTGCCCCTGATGCCCTCCCTGACGTGGTTCATGCTGCTATTTTTCCTGATGGGCACCACCAACGGCTTCATTCCGGCCACCAATGCGCTGATCGCCACCAACACGCCCCGCGGCTCGATGGGCGCCAGCCTGTCCGTGGTGCAGACCGGCATGTTGCTCGGGGGGTCGCTCGGTCCGGCGGTGGGAGCCACCATCGCCTCCATGCTGCCCGGCTACCGCTACCTGTTCTGGGTGTCGGCCGGCTTCATTCTGGCCGCGGGCCTGCTGACGCTGATCTTCGCGCGGGAGCGCCACACCCTGCCCGATCAACCCTTCCGCATGCATCCTCTTCAGGACATCGCCATCATCCGCCGCCTGCCCAACATCCGGGGGCTGATGTTCATTTCCTTTGTCAACACCTTCAATTTCCTGGGCAGCACCGCGATCGTCTCGGTGTTCCTGCTGGACATGCTGGAGGCGCGGGGGGTGACTTCCGGCTCGGCGGTGGATTACTGGGTGGGGGCCGCGACCCTGTCCTTCACGATCTCCAGCGCCCTGGCCGTGCCGGTGTGGGGGCGGTTGATGGACCGCCATGGCCCCAAGCGCATTCTGGCCGTGACCCTGCTCACCGGCGCTCTCGGATCGCTGGCCACGGTGGCGGCGCAGTCGCCCTGGCAACTGGTGGCCTCCCGCGCCGTGTTGGGCCTCTGCGCCATCGGCATCGCCCCGGCGGCGCTCACCATGACCCGCATCCTCGCCCCGGCCGGGATGGAGGCCCGCGTATTGGCCTATTTCGCGGCCTTCGGGGCGCTGGGCATCGGAATGGGGCCGTTCATCGCGGGGCAGATCGGCCCGCTGGTGGGGCTGCGCGCCTTCTTCGCCTTCAATTCCCTGCTGTTGCTGGCCGGTTTCGCCGTTTGGGTGCGGGCCATCCTCCAGGGCGCGGCGGCGCACCCGGAAGCGCAAGAGTAATCCGCATGGGTCAGCGCGGGGCTGTCAGGGGGGCGGATGATAATGGCGGGTCCACGCCCGAATCCTCATCCCTTCCGGCCTGCGGCCTCCCTCCCTTCTCCACCAAGTGGAGAAGGGAAATGCATCGTCTTTACAATACTATTGGAAGAAAAGTCGCCCTTACCCCGGTGATTTTTTACAGCCAAATGAGGAAGGGCCGGGGATGGGGATTCCCCCGTTGATCCCACGCAGGGAGGGGCGGTTTCTTTTTCGGCTCTTCCCCTCATAGGGTGGGTGAGAAATGGGGGGATGGGAGTTTCGACGCTTGAATCCTCCCCCCTCCGGCCTGCGGCCTCCTCCCCCCTCCACCGAGTGGAGGGGGGAAAGCGTCGTATTTACAATGATATATGAAAGGAAGTCACCCTTCCCCACTCGGTGGGGAAGGGCCGGGGTTG